>SXJR01000577.1 GCA_005779305.1 Myxococcales bacterium | reverse complement strand
CGCCGGCAACGCGTCGGGCCTCAACGATGGCGCCGCCGCGGTCCTGGTCGCCAGCGAGGCGGCCATGCGCGAGCTCGGCCTGACCCCGCTGGCCCGCTACGCGACGTCGGCCGCCGCCGGCGTCGCGCCCAGCACGATGGGCCTAGGACCCATCCCGGCGTCGCGGAAGGCGCTGGCCCGGGCCGGCATCACCGCCGCCCAGGTCGACGTCGCCGAGCTCAACGAGGCCTTCGCCGCCCAGGCCGTGCCCTGCGTGGAGCAGCTCGGCCTGGATCCGGAGCGGGTCAACCCAAACGGCGGCGCCCTCGCCCTGGGCCATCCGCGGGGCGCCACGGGAGCGCGCCTGGTGCTCACGCTTGCCCACGAGCTGGCCGCCACCTCGGGCCGCTGGGGACTTGCGTCGATGTTCATCGGCGTCGGCCAGGGCATCGCGCTGGTGCTCGAGCGGGCCTAGCGAGCGATCAGCGAGCGTTTCAAGAGTGACTCAGGTACACGGGTCACTGGCGACGCCCCGCGGTTTGTTGGACTGGTCGAATGACGCAACGTCCTGTGGGCGCCTGAAATCGGCAGGCCCTGACGAGCGTTCAACAGCGGTCCGACCAGCGTGATTCGCGTAACGTTTCGGGCCCGCTTTTCGACCAATCAAGGTACACCCGAAACCGGAGGAAGATCCGGCCGGTCTCCTTCGTCGTAACCGCCTCGACCGCAGCTCCCACCGGCTCGCACCATGGTTTCTGATGACCTCGCGCGCGCGCAACGCCTCGTCGGGCGCATCCTCGACGAGAAGTTCCGGCTGCGCGCGTGTATCGGGATCGGTGGCTCGGGCGCGGTCTACAAGGCTGACCAGATCGCGCTGGGCCGCACCGTGGCGGTCAAGATCCTCTCCGAGGAGCTGACCGCTGACCCGCGGCTGGTGAAGCGTTTCCACGACGAGGCCCTGGCCGCCAGCCGCCTCAACCATCCCAACACCGTCTCCGTCATCGACTACGGGCAGACCCCCGACGGCCTGCTCTACATCGTGATGGAGTACCTGCGCGGGCCCACGCTCACGCACTTGCTGTCGCGCGAGCACCCGATCCCGGTCTCGCGCGTGCTCGGCATCGTCTCGCAGGTGCTGGCCGGCATCGAGGAAGCCCACCTGGCCGGCGTGGTCCACGCCGATCTCAAGTGCGACAACATCGTCGTCGACCAGCGAAGGACCGGCCAGGATCAGGTCAAGGTGGTCGACTTCGGCATCGCCCGCCTGGCCAACGCGCCGCGCGATGGCGAAGACCGCAACATCTGCGGTACGCCCGAGTACATGGCGCCCGAGATCATCTCGGGTGCACCGCCGTCGTTCGCCAGCGACCTCTACGCGGTCGGAATCGTGATGTACGAGCTCCTGGCTGGCCAGACGCCGTTCGTGGGCGGCGGCGCCGTCGACATCCTGACCCGGCAGCTCAAGCAGGAGCCGGCGCCGCTGGGCCTGACCGTGCGCAACTTGCCATCCGGGCTGCAGCACGTGGTGTCTCGGGCCCTGGCCAAGAAGCCGGCCGATCGCTTCTCCGACGCCGCCGAGATGCGCGACGCCATCGACGAGCTGGCCGGGCAGTCAGTCACCACCACCAAGATCCAGTCGCTCAGCGACGAGGTGGTGTGCCTGGGCTGCGGCGATCGCTCGAGCGTGCGCTTCCGGTTCTGTCCGGAATGCGGACAGCCGCGCAAGCCGCTGGTGCAGACCGCCGAGCTGCCCGCGCCCACGGGCGGGCTGGTCGAGGCCGAGCCGCCGGTCGTCTTCCCGCTGCCGCTGGTCGGCCGCGACGCCGCGCTCGACGCCCTGTGCAGCTTCCTGGCGGGCAAGTCCGAAGCGCCGGCCCTGCTGATCATCGGCGACTCGGGCTCGGGCCGCAGCGCGCTCCTGCGCGAGGCCTACGGCCGGGTCGCCGAGGCCACTGGCGTCACCATCTTCCAGTCCGATGCCGATCCCAGCGGCCTGGGCGCCACGTTGTACCCGATGCGCGCGTTGATCTCGACCATCCTGGCGCTGCCGCCTGTGTGCGCGCGCGAGGATCTCGAGGCCAAGGCCGTGGCCCACGGCATGTCGCCCCGCGACGTGCCCGGGCTGGCCGAGCTGTTCGGTCATCCCTCGGAGCTGTCGGAGCTGGACGGTCCCATTCGCCGCCGCGAGACCGTGGCCTCGACGTCACGGGCGCTGGCGGTGGAGGCCGAGCGGGGCGCCACCGCCATCGTCTTCGAGGACGCCGAGCGCTACGACGGTCCGTCGCTCGAGCTGGTCCGCCGCACGGTCGAGCGCCGCAGCGGTAGGGCCCGCATGGTGGTCGTGCTCGACGAGGAACACGCCCGCACCTGGCCCGCCGACTGCCTGCGGGTGACGCTCGAGCCGCTCGATGTCGACGACCTCGCCTTCATCATCGGCCAGCTCCAGCGCGCCGGCCAGGCCGGCCTGCCGTCGGTGCTGCAGCTCACCGAGGTCACCGGCGGCTCGCCGTCCCACGTCGAGCACCTCCTGCGCTACCTGGTCGAAGGCGGTGACGTCGACCATGCACCAGCGTCGTTGCCCGACCTCGTCGCCGCGCGGCTGGCCACCTTGCCGCGCGAGACGCTGATCGCCTGCCAGGCGGTGGCCGTGTTCGGACGCGAGGCGCCGCCCGACGGCGTCGCCCGCATCTCGGCGCTCGGCGACAACTGTCGAGCCGCGCTGGCCGTGGCCGCGCGCCAGGGTCTGCTCACCATCAACGCGGAGATGGTGCAGTTCACCAGCTCGCTCATCCGCGACGTCGTTTACGACGCCACGCCGGCCCACGTGCGGCGCCAGCTCCACGTCGCCGCCATCGACGAGCTCGTGGCGATGGGCGCGCCGCCGGCGGTGCTGGGCACTCACCACGAGGCCGCCGGCAACCGCGCCGCGGCGGTCAGCAACCTGGTGCCGGCGGGCGACATCGCCGCCCTCCAGCTCGACGAGTCCAGCGCCGCCCACTACTACCAGCGCGCGCTGGTGGCGGCGCGCCACGCTCTCCAGGGCGGTGACCTGTCGCCGTCGACGCTGGTCACGATCTCGATCAAGCTGGCCGAGGCGCTGCGCGTGACCGGCGAGCTGGCGCTGGCCCGCGGCGTCCTCCACGAGGCCGAGACCTGGGGGGATCAGGGCCCGCGGCTGACCGCCCTGCTCATGCGCGCCTCGGGGCAGCTCGCCGCCGCCGAGAGCGAGCCCTCGGCCGCCATCCCGTACCTCCAGCGCGCCGTCGGCGCGGCCATCGCAACCGGCGACGGCGAGATGATCGCCGAGACGTACCTCGACCTGGCCGCGGTGCTGATCCGCGTCGGCAAAGGCCCTTCGGCGCGGCGCGAGCTCGAAGAGGCGATCGACATGGTCACCCTGGGCGAGGGCGGCGGCTCGACGCGGGCGCCGCGCAACATCTGGCGGCTGACCCTCAAGCTCGCCCAGATCGCGGTCAACGATCAGGATCTGCCCCGGGCGGTGGAGCTGGGCGAGATGACCCTGGCTCAGGCCCAGCGTGCCAGCGCGCGCTCGGGCGCCGCCCGCGTGCAGTCGCTCCTGGCCAGCTGTCACGAGAAGCTCGGCAACCACATGCTGTCGGAGCGCCATCGCCGCGCCGCCGTCGACGAGCTCCGCCGCATGGGCGACCGCCGCGGCACCGCCGAGCTCCTGCTCTACGGCACCGGCCCCGGCCGCACGCTCATGCGAATCTCTCCTGAGGTCCTGCGCGAGGCGCGCGAGCTGGCCAGCGAGGTCGGCTGGTCCGAGGGCGAGGAACGCGCCAGCGCGGCGAGTCGCGACGCGCTGTAGCTGATACAGTCGCCCAACGTGGGCACGATCCTCGTCGTTCAAGCGGATCCAGAGCTGCGGGTGGCGTGGACCGACGCGCTCCGGCTGCGTGGCCACGCCGTGGTCGACGTCGGCGACGTCGCCGAGGGCGTGCGTCACGCGCGCGAGGGCGGCATCGACGCGGTCGTGCTCGACAGCGTCGATCCGGCACGCAGCGCGCGGGCGTTGATCGACGAGCTGCAGCGCCTGCCCGAGCCACCGCCGCTCATCCTGGTCTCGTCATCGCCGCGGGCGCCCGAGCAGTCGGCGCACCTGGGCGCGGCCGCGTTCGTGCCCAAGCCGTGCACCCCCGAGGACGTGGTCCACGCCGCCGAGAAGCTGGTGACGGCGCGGCCGCGCAGCATCATCGACGACGACGACACCGAACGTCGACTGCGCGATCTGTAACGCTGCGTGCTTCGCCCGCGCCGCCCGGCTCAAGCCGCGGCGCGTTCGTCGGTCAGCAGCGCGGCGGTGTTGGCGCGCGGCGGCTTCGACGCGTAGTCGTAGAGGCCGAGGCCGGACTTCTTGCCGAGTTGACCGGCCTGGACCAGGCGACGCAGGAGCGCGGGCGGACGAAAGCGGTCGTCGCCGAACTCCTTGTAGAGGAGCTTGGCCATGGCGTAGACCACGTCGAGGCCGATCAGATCGGCGAGCGCCAGCGGACCGAGCGGATGGGCGCAGCCCAGGCGCATGGCGGTGTCGATGTGCTCGGCGGGGGCGAGGCCCTGCTCGTACGCCGCGATGGCGCCGGTGAGCATCGGCACCAGCAGGCGGTTGACGATGAAGCCTGTCGAATCGAGCACCGGCACCGCGGTCTTGCCGAGCTTGCCGACGAAGGCGGTGGCGGCGGCGAGCGCGTCGGCGTCGGTGGTCGGCAGATGCGCGACCTCGACCAGGCTCATCATCGGCACCGGCGAGAAGAAGTGAAGGCCGATCGTGCGCTGATCGTGGGGACCGACGGCGAGGTCCGAGATCTTCAGGGTCGACGTATTGGAGGCGAGGATCGCGTGGGGCGCGAGCTGCTCGGTCAGCGACGTGAACAGCGCGCGCTTGACCGCGAGATCCTCGACGATCGACTCGATCACCAGGTCGCAGCTCGCGACCGCGGCCAGCTCGGACGTGCTGGACAGGCACGCCAGCGCGGCGTCGGCGGCGCTCTGCTCGAGCTTGCCGCGCGCTACACGCGCATCGAGCGACTTCTTCACGCGCTCGACGGCGGCGGCGGGATCGCCGCCGGTCACGCGGACGAGAACGGTGCGCAGCCCCGCCAGGGCGCACACCTCGGCGATCCCGGTACCCATGAGCCCTGCGCCAACGATGCCGACGGTCTGGATCTCGATCATGGTGGCCTCCTCGTTAACTGGATTCGAGGATGAGACACTGAATGAGATCCGTCAACGACTAACTATTCGACATTCATTGACTTATTGATTTACAAACTATGGACGTCGTTTACAGATTCGATGCTTGTTAACGACTCATTCCTCCGGAGTGCCTCCCATAGACGCGGCCGCGGCGATGTCGGCGGCCTTCACCTTCGAGGCGTCGAAGCCCTTGGCGCCTTCGATCATCTTGTCGAGGGTCTTGTCGAAGTCGGCCTTGATGGGTTGGCCCGGCTTCACCTTGATCCAGCGCAGGGGGTTGATGCGCGCGACCACCACCGGCTTCAGGTAGCCGCTCTGGAAGCCGGCCTCCTTGAGCTTGGCGACCGCAGCGTTGACCGCTTCGTCGAGCTCGAGCAGGCGCTCGGCGTGCTCCTCCGACACCGCGAGGGCGTCCTCGAGTGGCTTGTCGTTCCACTCCTCGCACTTGTTGACCACCGACAGGTATGCGCCGCCCGAGAAGCGGCCGTTCTTTTCGTAGCAGACGCCGATCGTGATGTACGCCGGCTGCTCGAGCTCGAGCTGGTAGTCGTTCAGCGGACGCCCGGCGGACGCCGGCTCGGCGACCAGCGCGCGGACCATGCGGATCACCTCGAGCGACTTGTCGCGCAGGTTGTGAGCCTTCTCGGTGTTGAGGGCGAGGATCCGGAACGCGACCTCGGGCTCGGGCACGACCAGCGCGGTGATGGCGCGGGCGCCGAGCTGCCGCATTGCCGACAGCCGGTGCATGCCGTTGGGCGAGCGGAATCCGTCGGGGGTGGGTACGGTGACGATCGGATCGAGGAAGCGACCCACCTTGGGGATGACGGTGGCCAGGCGATCGGCGTGGGCCTTGGACAGCTCGCGCTGATACGGCGTGGGCTCGACCTTGTCGATGGGCAGGACGGCCAGCACCACCCAGTGCCCGCCCAGCGGCTCGCGATAGCGGCCGACCACGGCGCCGCCGACTCCGGTGATCTGGCGCTCGAGCGCGGTGATCTCGGCGGGCGCGCTGCCGCCGACGGTCTCGGTGGCCTCGAGGCCGGCGGAGGCCGGCGCAGCCTTGGGCTTCTTCGACGCGCGCGGCTTCTTCTCGCCGGCGGGCTTCTTGACGGCTGCTTTCTTCGGCTTCTTGGCTTCGGCCATGGTCGCGAGTCTATCGCGACGTGCGGCGGCGACGCGCCAGGGCGGCCGCGATCGCACCGGCCAGCGCCAGGGAGGCGGGCGCGGAGCCTCGGCCAGCGCCGCCGTCGCAGCAGCCCTCGGCCGGCGCCAGCGACGGATCGCCCTGGACGTAGACGTGGCTGGTGACGGTGAGGCGCTGGCCGTCGCGGGTGAGCTCGATGCGGTAGCGCTCGGGTTCGCCGGTGACCGGGCGCGCGAAGCGGGTGGTGGTACCGGCCACCGGCGTGGTCGCGACCTGGACGCCGTCCTTCCACAGCTCGGCGATGGCGCCGTCGCCGCCGTCGATGGTGGCGATCAGCTCGACGGCGCCGACCTCGGTGAGGGTCTCGCCCAAGATGGCCTGGCGATCGCTGGCGACGTCCCCGGCGACCAGGTCGACCATGGGATCGTCGGGGCCACGGATCTTCACCACCGTGCGACCGGCTCGCACCGCGGCGACGAGCGCCGGCTCGGACAGGGCGTCGGCGAGCACCATGGTGGTCGGGCTGCCGATGCGCGCCGGCAACGAGCCAGTCTCCATCCCGGCGCGGTGATCGTCGCTGCCGCCGAGCGCGGCCAGGTGATGGCCGGCGTCCTCCTCGCGATCCCAGATGGCGATCGAACGGGGCGTGAACAGGGCGGCGGTGAGATCGGCGTTGCCGGTCTGGATCTCGAGTCCGGCGACCTTGTCCCACGGCGTGTCGGCGTGATTCCAGCCGCAGCCGATGCACAGCTCGCCCAGCTCGAGGGCCGGGTGGTTGATCGAGAACGCGCCGCCCTGCGCCCCGATGGCGTCGATGATGGACTCCGCATTCACGGCGCCCAGGCCGACGCGATGATCGACGTAGTCGCCGATCCCGAGCGCGGTGCCATGACCGGCGTAGGTGGTGACCTCGGCGCCGCGCACCAGCAACACGTCGGTCAGTCCCTGCTGCCGGTCCGCCAGCCGCTCCACGTGCGACGAGGTGTTGTGATCGGTGATCACCACGAAGTCGAGGCCGCGGCCGCGGGCCAGATCGACGATCTGATCGAACGTGGCCGAGGCGTCGCCGCTCTCCTCGGAGTGGACGTGGAGGTCGCCGCCGTACCAGCGGCGCTCGGCCGAGAGCATCGCCGGCGCCCAGGGCGAGCGCGGCTCGATCGCGATCGTGCGCGCGTCGCGGAACTCGAGATCGATCGTGTACTGGCCGGGTGTGCTCTGCAGCTTGGCCTTGCCGATCACCAGCGTCCATTCGCCGGGCGTGATGGGGCCACTCAGGTAGCCGCGCGACGACTCGTTCACGCCGATGATGGCGGCGTCGGTGAGGCCACCGCCCCAGCCGCGGAAGCCATCGGGCGACCACACGCCCCAGTCGAGGATCTGGCTGGTCGAGCCGTCGTCGTGGCCGACCGTCATCTCGACCGTCCCGACGGGCACGGTGAACGGGACGAGGAGGTAGTCGCCACCCTCGACCGGCACCACTCCCGTGAGCTGCATGGAGGAGATGACCGCGGCCAGTACCAGCATGAGACCGATGGTACCTTCGCGCGTATGAAGTACGAGCGGGGACATCGGTCGAAGAACGTCGAGGACGCGCGCGGCGAGGCGCCGCCGAAGGTCAGCAAGGGCGTCAAGGTCGGTGGCGGCGCGGCGGCGCTGCTCGCCATCGTGGCGCTCATCGCCAAGGCCGCGGGCGTGAACATCCCGGGCCTCGACAGCCTGTCGAGCGGCGGCGGCGGCGGCGGCGGCACACCGGCGCAATCGTCACAGAACGCCGGGCCGCCGAAGGGCCAGCAGGGCCCCGACCCGGACGCCGAGCTGTTCGACTTCATCAACTACGTCGTCGACGACATCCAGCCCACGTTCACCAGGGTGTTCGCGAAGAGCGGCAAGACCTATCGCGACGCCAAGCTCAAGGTGTTCCGCGAGGCGGTCGACACCGGCTGCGGCCTGTCGTCGGCGGCCATCGGCCCGTTCTACTGCCCGCCCGACGAGAAGGCCTACATCGATCTGTCGTTCTACAAGCAGCTGCGCGCCGACCTGGGCGCGCCCGGCGACTTCGCCCAGGCCTACGTGATCGCCCACGAGTTCGGCCACCACTGCCAGAACGTCCTCGGCATCGACGACATGGTCCGGCGCGAGACCGCGCGAGACAAGTCGCGCGAGAACGACCTGTCGGTGCGGACCGAGCTGCAAGCCGACTGCCTGGCCGGCGTGTGGGCGCACTCGACGGCGCAGCGCAAGCTGATCGAGAGCGGCGACATCGAGGAGAGCCTGACCGCGGCGGCGGCGATCGGCGACGACCGCCTGCAGAAGATGGCCGGCAAGCCGGTCAGGCCCGAGACCTTCAGCCACGGCAGCTCGGCCCAGCGAGTGAAGTGGTTCCGCCGCGGCTTCGAGCAGGGCACGCTCGAGGCGTGCGACACGTTCGCGGCGCGCGACCTGTAGCGCGTCAGCGCGGCTTGTTGAACCACTGCGCCAGATCCAGCTCGATGGCGCGGCGGCGGGCCGCGCACTGGTCGACGCGCTCGAAGGCCTGATCGATGCGGCGGCGGGCGCCGCGCAGTGCGCCGAGCTTGGCCTCGATCAGCGCGCGCCGCTCGCTGGAGATGGGCGCGCAGCCGCTGGCCAGGGGGCCGACCAGCGCCGACGCGGTGTCGCCGGGCAGGCGGGCGATGAGCTCGTCGAGGTGGGCGACGATGAAGGCATCGGCGGTGGGCCGGGTGTCGTCGTGACCGGTGGCGCCGGTGACGACCGCGAGTGTGTCGCGGATGTCGAGGGAGCGATCGAGCGCCATCGCCATCGCCGCCTCGAGCCGGGCCGGATCGCGCACCGCGGCAAGGGCCCGGGCCAGATCGCCGCGCACCGAGCGCGAGGTCTCGGCGCGGAAATCGGCGAGGAACGCGTCGGCGAGGGCCGGCTGGGCGCGCACCGCCGCCACCAGCACGTCGCCGCGGCCGGCCTCGGGGAGCGCGCGCCAGGCCCGGGCCAGCTTCACCGCCGCGCGAGCGAGCTTGGGCTCCTCGCCGAGCGTGGCGACCACGCCGACGATGCGGCCACGGATCGCGTCGCGCTGCAGATCATCGCCGCGGGCCGGCAACCAGCCGAGCCGGGCCGCGCGGGCGCCGAGGTGCTTGCGCACCCACGCCGCGTAGCGCGGCCGCAGCGTCGACGGGATCCAGGGATCGATGCGCTCGATGAAACCACCGGCGGCGGCGAGCGCGGTGCGGTTGCCCTCGGCGACCAGGAGCGGGAGCAGATCGAGCGCGACCGCGATGCCGACCTCGCCGGCCGACACCGCGGCGAACAGGTCGTGGGCCACGGCGACGCGCTCGGCGGCGCCGAGGTGCTTCCAGGCCTGGGTGCGCAGCGCCGACCACATGGCCGGATCGAGGCTCGAGCGCCAGTAGCCGATGCCGCCGGCGTTGGGCCACACCCAGGTCGGGCACGACGTCAGCGGCACGAACAGCGTGCCCGCGGACAGGTCCACACAGGTCTCGGTTGCGCCGGCCGCGGTCCCGCTCTTGAGGCACACCGGCAGGCGCCAGGTCGTCGCCGGGACGGTGCCGGCGCCCGGCGGTACGAAGCGGGCCTGGGTGAGAGTCACGCCGGCCTGTCCGTCTTCCGGACAGGTCACGGCGGCGGTCAGGCGCGGCGCGCCGGCCTGATCGAGGAACGTCGCCATGGCGGCGCCAGCGCCGGCGCCGGGAGCTGCGGCATCGATCGCGGCGAGGAAGTCGGCGGCGGTGGCGGCCTTGCGGGCGTGGGCGTGCAGGTAGGCGCGCACCCCGGCCTGGAAGCGCTCGGGGCCGAGGCGCTGCTCGAACAGGCGCAGCACGGTGGCGCCCTTGGCGTAGGTGATGCGATCGAACGCGTTGACGATGTCGCCCTCGCTCTCGATGGGCTGACGGATGCGGCGAGCGCTGGCCAGGCTGTCGTTGGCGAGCGCGTCCTCGCGCCCGTCCATGGCGTCCTCGGGGCGGCGCCAGCTCGGCTCGAGCGCGATCACGACCTTCTCGGGCAGCCAGCTCGCGAACGACTCGTGGAGCCAGAGGTCGTCCCACCACATCGGCGTGACCAGGTTGCCGAACCACTGGTGGGCGATCTCGTGGGCGGCCAGCCCCATCAGCCGTGACCGTCGCTGCGGCGACGCGTCGGCGGGCAGGAGCAGGAGCGACTCTCGATAGGTGATGAGCCCCGGGTTCTCCATCGCGCCGAAGCCGGTGGTGGCGGGGATCGAGATCGAGTCGAGCTTGGGGAACGGGTGCGGCATACCGAACCAGCGCTCGAGCTCGGTGGTCACCCGGGGCATGAGCTCGGCGGCGATGGCGGCCTCGGCGGCGCGGCCCTTGAGGGTGAGGATGCGGTGGGGCACACCGCTCGCGCTCTTGCCGGCGTCGACGATGTCGAAGGGGCCGACGGCGTAGGCCACGAGGTAGCTGGGAATGGCCTCGGTCGGGGAGAACGAGACGTGGCGAACGCCGCCGTCCACGGTGTCGGCCTGGACCGGGGCATTGCTCACCGCGATCGAGCTCGCCGGCACCTGCAGGTGGATGGTCCACGGCACCTTGAGGTCGGGCTCGTCGAGGCATGGGAAGCTGCGCCGCGCGCTGATCGCCTCATGCTGGGTGAACGCGTACCAGTCGCCGGCCGCCTGCTGCCGGAAGGTGCCAGCCGTCTCGGTCTCGGCGAGCTTGGCCTCGTAGGCGATGAGGACGGTGATCCCGCCGATCGGTAGCGGCGCAGGCGCTCGCAGCGCCAGCCGGCCACGCGCGATCGTCAGATCGGCGACGAGGTCGATGTCGCGGCCGTCCACGGTCGCCACCGCAGAGCGGATGGTCAGGTCCTCGGCGTGCAGCCAGATCACGTCGGTGGCCTTGACCACCTGGCCCTCGATCTCGACGACACCGGTCATCGTGGGCCTGGCCGGATCGAGCGTGAGGGCGAGGTCGTACGACTCGATCGCGAGATCACGGGGCAGGCGCAAGCCGGGATCGGAGAGCGGCGCCGGCGGCGTCGGCGCCGGCGCCGGCAGGGGCTGACCAGGCTCGGGCGCCGGGCGCGGGCCCGGAGCGGGAGCCGGGTGCGAACCCGGACCGCATGCGATGGTGGCGGCAGCGGCGAGCATCGCGAGCGGGGCGCGCTTCATGCGCCCGACCCTACCGCCGGATCACTTCGGCTGCACGGCCTCCAGCGCCTTGACGTCGTCGTCGAGCCACCAGCGGCCGCGGGCCCGCGTCGCCACCGGCTGCAGGAGCGACAGGCCGCGCGCGGCGTCGCCGGTCGACGCCGCCAGCCAGGCTCGCTCGCAGATGGCCCAGGTCGCGAAGAACGGCACGTGGTACGCGGCGTAGAAGTCGATGGGCGCCGCCAGGTCGCGTTCGATCGCCGGGGCCGCGGCGGCCTGATCGGGTGACGGAGGGGGGCGGGGCACGAGGCAGCCGCCGCCGTCGAAGCGCTGGTGGGCACGGACCAGCGCCGCCAGCGCCGACGGCGAACCGTAGGCCGGCCGAGTCGGGGTGGCCGCGGCGGCGAGGGCGTCGAGCTCGTGGAGCGCCTGCTCGATGCGCGGATCGCCGGGCGGCGCGATCACCGCCGCCACGAACAGGCACGCGCCGCGGGTGTGGATCGACGCGTCGGCGCCACCGGGCAGGCACGGCGCCACCGCTGCGTCGGCAGCGGGGTGATCGTTTTGCACGAGGGCCAGGAGGCCGAGCGCGGCGCGGCGCAGGGGACGACGCGGCGGCGGCGCCATGGCCAGCGACTCGGCGTAGAGCGCGCGCGCCTGCTCGAGCTCGTTGCGCAACGCGCGCACCTTGCCGAGCCCGGCCAGCGTGTCCTCGCCGCGGCTGAGCGCCGCGGCCTCCTCGGCCAGCGCCAGCGCTTGATCGAGCTCGCCGGCGGCGGCCAGGGTCGTCGCATGCACGCCGACGGCGTCGGCCTCGCCGGGATAGGCGTCGTGGTAGCGGCGGCCGACCTCGACCGCGGTGGCCGGATCGTCGGCCAGCAGCAACACCGCCGAGTAGTGATCGAAGATGCGGCCGCGGAACCGCTTCGCGCTGGCCTGGTAGAGATCGCGGTAGGCCGGCAGCGCCAGCTCGTAGGCGCCGGCGCGGAACGCCATCTCGGCCGCCCAGAAGCGCTCCTCGTGGTCGGCGCCAGCGGCGATGAGCGCCTCGCGCGCCGCCACGGGCCCCTGCTCGTCGAGGGCGATGACCGCGCGCAGCAGCCGCTGGTCCTTGCCCGAGGTCTTGCCGACCAGAGCGCGGGCGCGAGTGATGGCGTCGGCGCGATCGGCGTCGGTGCCGCCGAAGAGCACCACGTAGGCCAGGGCGCGAGGATGGGTCGGATCGACGCGCAGCGCCGCGCGCAGCGACGACAGCGCCTTGTCGCCGTAGAAGACGTCGTACTCGTCGAGGGCCTTGGTGACGTAGGCGTCGCCGGCGCGGGCCGGCGGCGGCCGCCGCGCCCACCAGATGCCGGCGCCGACCAGGAGCGCCAGCAGCATCGCCGCCGCGGCGTAGAGCGGCCAGCGGCTGACCTTCTTGCCGAACAGCTCGTCGCGGGCCGCCACCAGCGCGGCGTGCAGGCTCGTCATCGACGGCGTGCGCGCGTCGCGATCGTGCGCGATGGCCCTGGCGATGAGCTCCACGACCGGCTCGGGCACCGGATCGCCGAGCCGGGGCGCGTCGCCCTTCATGATCTCGACGAAGAGACCGTCGACGGTGCGGGCCTTGAACGGCGGCCGGCCGGCGACGATCTCGTGGGCGAGCACGCCGACCGAGAACACCTCGGTGCGCTCGTCGGGCGGCGCGCCGGCGATCTGCTCGGGCGCCATGTACATCGGCGTGCCCAAGAGCGTCCCTTCCCGCGTCGCATACTCCTCCGTGCTCGTGCCGGTGCTTGTGCCCGTGCTCGAACCGGGCTTGGTCATCGCCCCTGGCTCGCTCGGCATCGTCGCATCCAGCGCGACGTCCTCGTTGACCACGCTCTTCACGCCCTTCCCCGGCTCCGCCACGGTATCGGCGACCGAGGCATCCACCGGCAAGCGCACCGGCGCCGCCACCCGCGGCCCATCGGCCTCGACCAGCTTGGCCAGCCCGAAGTCGAGCACCTTGACCTGGCCCTCGCGCGTCACCATCACGTTGGCGGCCTTCAGATCGCGGTGCAGGATGCCGCGGGCGTGGGCCGAGCGCATGGCGTCGCTCACGGCGATGAGCCAGCCCAGGCCGCGCTCCAGGGTCGGCGGGCCCTCGCGGCGGAGCAACTCGGCGACCGTGTGGCCGTCGACCAGCTCCATCACCAGGATGTCGCGGCCCTCCGACTGCACGATGTCGTAGAGCGTGACCACGTTGCCGTGCGGGACCGCTGCCGCCGCCCGGGCCTCGCGCAGCATGCGGGCCCGCCGCTCGGGATCGCCGGCCACGTCCGGCGGCAGGAGCTTGACCGCGACCTGCCGATCGAGACGTTCGTCACGCGCACGCCAGACCTCGCCCATGGCCCCGCGGCCGATCGGCTCGATCAACCGGTACGGTCCGATGACGTCGCCGGCCGCGCTCATGCGTGGCAGCGATTGTACGAGGTCGGCGCGGCTTGGGTTGCACGGAGCGCCGGATCGTGGCGCAATCTCGCCATGCGCACCCTGTTCGCCACGCTCCTCGTGCTCTCCCTCGCCGCCTGCGGGCCCACGGCCCCGAAGAAGGCTGCCGGTCCCGAAGCGGACGACGTGCCGCAGGAGGTCACCTGTTGCATCACGCCCGGTGACGACAAGCTGCCTGACCAACGCGAGGTGGTCGCGGCCGAGAAGTGCGCCGAGGACAAGCGCAACCCGGTCGACGCCTGCAACGTCGGCCCGGGCGACAACGAACCCTCGATGTAGTGCGCCCTTCGGCTCGGCCGCTCGCGGCCGGCTCAGGGCGACGGTCGATCACTCGGGGACGAGCTGGAGAGCGATCTCGAACGAGGCCTCGGTGGGCTCGCCGTCGCCGTCCTTGGGCACGTCGAAGCGCCAGTTGCCCATCAGACCCTCGACGCAGCTGTCGAGGCTGTCGTTGAAGCCCGTCGCCTTGGGGCTGACGGCGCGACCGCTCTCGTTGACGGTGAAGTTGAGCCGCACCTTGCCGCGCGCGGTCGGATCGGTCTTCAACAGATCTTTGTGGCAGCGCTTCAGGCCGCTCATGTAGGCGTTCATGATCTTGCGCAGCACGGCGTCGGGCGTGAGCGAGCTGTCGTCGAATGACTTCTTGTCGGCCACCGAGATGCGGCCCGACGGCACCTTCTCCTGGTTCTTGCCGTCCTGGGCGCTGGTCGGTCCGCCCGGGCCCTCGACGGCGGGGCCGGTGCTGGTGCCGATGCGGGGCCCGCCGCCGCGGGGGCCGCGGCCGGCCTGACCGCCGCCGATCGCGGTCTGCTGACCGGAGGCCGCGACCTCGTCGAGCTGCTTGCCGAGATCGCTGCCCGGCTTGCGCTTCTCCATGTCGCCGGTGAAACCTTCGCCAGCCGCGTCCTCGGAGAACAGCATGTCGGCGTAGGCCTTGGACTGATCCTGGAGCGCGACCGCGTCCTCGGCCTTGCGACCGCCGCCGTCGTCGACCTTGGGCTTGGTCTCACCCTTGGGCTTGGTCTCCGGCTTCTTGTCCTCGCCCTTGGGCTTCTCCTCGGGCTTCTTGTCCTCGGCCGCGGTCTTGTCCTCGGTCGGCTCCTGGGGAAGCACGAACTCGTCCTTCACCTCGTACGACTCCTCCTGCATCTTGGCCGCGGCGCGTTCGGCCATGCCGCCGCCCAGATCGGGGTCGTTGATGAAGACCGCCCAGAACATGAAGCCGAAGTGGAAGGTGATCGAGATGGCCATGATCACCATGAGCTGGGGATCGAGGCGATCGGCGAGCGTGCCGCGCACCGAGTGGGGCAGCATCGGTCGCGGCTGCACCGGCGGCTCGGTGACGAACTGGAAGAGCAGCGTGAGCTCGCCGACCGACACCTTGCCGCGGGCGTGCTCGGACAGCGCCATCGTCCAGTGCTCGCCGTTGCGCTGGGCCCCGCCCTGGGTGCGGGCCACGTCGAGCGTCATGACGCGATCACCGTCGGAGACGCGGCCGTCCATGTTGCCGGTGAAGTTGAGGATGTAGCGGCCGTCGTGGACCTGGAAGATCACGAACTGCCGGGGCAAGCCCTCGAGCGGGATCGAGAAGGTGTTCTTGGCCGACTGGCCGAGCGACACGTCGACGCGCTCGCGGATCAGGCGCTCCTCGACGATCTTGCCGGCCAGGAGCACGCCGATGCGCAGGATGCGGCGGCGGTTGCCACCCTGGGATGCGGACTGTCGGGCGGTCGCCATCAGAAGGGGGCCTTGGTGATGGTGGCGATGATGAGGGGGAGGAAGTCCTGCTTGAGCAGCTCCCACTCGTAGTTGATGTTCTTGGCCTGGAGCACGTAGACCACGCTGGGCCGGGGGACCTTGCCGCACACCGAGATCACGGTGTCGATGACGTGGACCTTCTGGCCGTTGCGGTACTCGACGTGGAAGTTCTTCCCGTCCTTCTTGGCCTCGCCCTCTTGCTGGTCGTCGCAGCCTTCGGCGCGGGCCGCCGTCGGGGCGGCGATGGAAAGGAGCATGAGGCTCGCGAGCACGGGTGCGATGCGGCGCATGACTAGCCCTCCCTCTTGCTCTTGGCGCGCTTCTTCTCTTCGCGCTTGATGAGCTTGGTGACGTCCTTCATCCGCTCGTCGTACAGGCTCATGTCCACGCCGGGCATGTTCTTGTACTCGTCGAAGTAGGTCTTGGCGCGGTTGAGCCGGACCAGGGTATCCATCGGGCCCGACCCGGTCGGGAACGGATCGGCGTCGAGGTAGAGCAGGCCCAGGTTGTAGTAGGCCGGGCCGTAGTTCTTGTCGGCGGTCTGGGCCCGCTTGAACGCGCCCTCGGCCTTGCCCAGCCACTCGTCGCGGCCCGAGCTGCCGGGATCGAAGTCGCCCGACATGCCGCGGTAGGCCGAGCCGAGCGAGTTCCACGACGCCGCGTCGTTCTTGCCGAGCTGGCCGGTCAGCTTCTCGTAGGTGCCGACCGCGTCGTCGTACTGCTTGTTGCGGAGCTGGTGGACGCCGAGGTTGATCAGCGCGCTGGCGAACGAGGGCGCGATCTCGACCGCCTTGCGGTACGCGGCGAAGGCCTTGGCGGCCTCGTTCTGCTTGTCGTAGACGAGGCCGTACACGTAGTAGAGGTACTCGTTGTTGCGCGAGGTGGCGCGCTTCTCGAGCAGGCCGTCGAGGATGACCTCGGCGGTGTCGTAGAGCCGCTTGTGGTAGTTGGCGTGCGCGATCACCACGATCGCGTCGATGCTGGTGCCGTCGACGGCGAGCGCGGCCTGGGCCTCGCGGATGGCGCCGTCGGGATCCGGCGTCGAAGCGCCGAGCATCCCGCGCGCGCTGCGCAGGTGGCGCTCGACCTCGGTCCGGGCTTGCTCCGGCGAGATGTCCAGGTTGGGCGGCTTGATCGGCGGCCCGTCGGGCTGCGCCAGGGGACCGCCGCCGTCACCGGAACCCGTCCCGTCTCCACCCGTCCCGTCTCCACCCGTGCCCGATCCGTCTCCTCCGGTCCCGCCGCCACCACCACCGCCCCCGTCGCCCCCGCCGATCGGGTCACCGTCGCCCATCCCGACCGCGTCACTTCCGCCACCGCTCCCGCTGCCCGCGCCCGAACCCGTCGCCGGCGTCGTGCCCTTGCCCTTGTCCTTGCCGCCACACGCACCTGCGCCCAGCACCGCGAGCGCGAGCACGACCGACCCGAGCCGACTGGCCCGTTGCACCCTCCTACCAACGCGCGACCCAAGCTGTGGATCTCTGGTGCTCATGGCGCCTCCGTGCCCGTGAACAGCTCCTGGTGCAACACCGGGAAATCGTCCGGGAACTCGCGATTGAGGTTCTCGAGGGCCAGCTGGCTCCACTTGTTCGACACGCCGCTCCGCTTCGCCAGATCGACAACCTCGACCCACTGGGCCTTGGCCTGATCGACGTACTTGGCGAGATTCTTGGTCAATCCGTCCTCGTAGGCGGCCACCGCGCCCGCATCCGGGTTCTTCTTGTCGAGGTCGACGATGAACTTGGGGGTCTTGGCCTGGAACAGCTTCTCGGCGAAGCGGGCCAGGGTCTCACCGAAGCGCACCTTTGCCGCCATCGAGTATTCGGCCACGCCGAAGTCGTCGAGCACCAGGTACTTGTCCTGGGCCTCGGTGGTCCGCTTCTCGAGATCGGCCTTGAGGGCCTTGGCCCGGGCGACGTCCTTGGCCGCCTCGGTGATCTTGTACGGCTCGAACTTGGTCGTGAAGTGCTTCTCGGCGAAGTAGAGGGCCCACTCGCCGGCCAGCCTGGCGCCGCGGGTGTTCTTGGCCGCGCCCACCGACCGCCAGGCGTCGATGGCCTGCTGGCCGGCCGCCTCGGCGTCCTTGGTCTTGCCCTTCCGCTTCCACAGCATCGCGGTGTCGTAGTACGAGGCGACGAAGTCGTCGGCGTTGTCGGCGCCCTTGCCGTACCCTTTGCGCCAGCGATCGTAGGCCGCGATCATGCTGGTGATGTCGCCCGACGAGCGGTAGATGCGGGCGATCGAGAACAGCGCCCGGTCCTTGTTGCGGACGTTGGTCTCCTCGCGGTCGTACTTGTTGAACAGGTCGACCGCCCTCTTGAAGTCACGGTCGAGCTCGGCGAGCACGGCGGCGTTGAACAGGGCCTCGAGTGCGATCTCGTCGGTGGTGCGCGGCTTGTCGCCGCCCAGCGGCGGCGGCGGCTTGATGCCGCGCTTCTTGGCGTCCTTGGCGACCGCGTAGAGCTCGAGGTTGGTCGCGATCGCTGCGTCGTAGTCGAAGACGCTGCCCTGGCTGGCGGCGGTGAGCCGCATGGCCTCGAGATAGTAGGCGCTCTCGCGGAACACCTTCTCCTTGCTCTGGGTGAACTCCTTGTAGAGGGAGATCGCCGTCTTGGGCCGATCGCCGAGGCTGTAGTTGGCGGCGGCGTTGTAGAGCGCGGTCGGCAGGTCGGCGTCGCCGGGCGGCGCGATCTTGTAGTAGCGGTAGAACTGCTCGGCGGCCTCGATGTACTTGCCGTCGGCCGACAGCACCTCGGCCAGCTTGAACTCGACCGAGCGGTTCTGCGACTTGGCCAGCTCGATCGACTTGGCGTCGCCGCACTTGCTGGAGATGAACTTGTTGTTGACCTCGGTGAACTTGTCGAGCCGGCCGGTGGCCTCGTACACGGAGAGCAGCGCGTCCTTGGCCTTCACCGACTCGGGCACGCCGCAGAACTTCGTCATCACCTTCTCCATGCGGGCGATGGCGTCGTCGACGTGGAGGTAGGCCAGGCTGACCAGCGCGGCGTTGAGGCCCTGGATGGGCGCGGTCTGGGGATCGTTGACCACGTTCTGGTACTCGTCCCACTCCTTCTGCATGGTCACGTAGAGCGCGGGGATGAGCTGGGGCGTGAGCGGCTGCGGCATGGCCTTGAGCTCGGCCGACGACGGCACCACCAGCGGTTGCAGCGCGCCGGCGGCGACCTGGCGGGCCACCTCCATCTCGTACGAGGTCAGGATGTCCTTGGCCGCCTGCAGGAAGAACACCTCCGACAGGTCGCGGTGATCGCGGACCCAGCGGTACTGCTCGATGGCCTCGAGGTACCGCTCGCTGAAGAACAGCGCCTCGCCCTGGTAGTACGTGAACTCGTAGACGTAGTCGCTCTCGGGGTACTGCGAGATGAACGTGCGGTAGAGGTCGACCGCGGCCTGGTAGAGCTTGAGGTACTCCTCGCGCACCACCGCCTCGGTCTTGCCGCCGGCCTCCCACTCCTTGCGCAGCGTGGTGGCGGCGAGGTGAGTGTTGCGGGCCGCGGCGTAGAGCGCGCGCTCGGCGATGCGGCGCTGGTTCTCCATCGCCTCGCGATCCTTTTCGTTGGCGACGAACCACGGCGTGCCCGGCGCGTAACGCGTGGCCAGCTCGCCGGCGGCCTGGTCGGCGGCGAACTTGTCGCCCTTGGCCTCGAAGGCGTTGACGATCTCCTGGTGCACGACCGGGTTGCGCGGGTGCAGCTCCCACGGCGCACCGATGGCGATGCGGTAGCTGTCGATGGCCTGATCGTAGGCCTGGAGCTCGACGAAGGCCGCGCCCAGCGCCTCCCACACGTCGCGGACGTGGGGCTCGTTCTCGCGGCCCTTGTAGAACTCCTTGGCCCGCTCGAAGGCCTTGACCGGATCGGTGTCGGTCTCGCCTTCCCACGGATCGGTGAAGGCGACGGCGATGTACTGGAGCGACTCCTCGCGCAGCTCGAGGGTCGGGATCGCGCCCTTGGCCAGGATCGCGTCGTAGAGCTTCACCGACTCGTCGAAGCGCTTGATCGACTCGAGCAGGAAGTCGCGCTTGTAGAAGGCCCAGGCCAGCTTGTAGAGGGCCTCGGCATAGAGCGGCGAGTCCTTGGCGCCGTCGACGACCTTGAGGTAGCCGGAGATCGACTCGTCGAGCTCACCCGGGATCGAGAAGTGGTAGTCGGCGATGCCGCGGACCCAGGCGTGGCGGACCAGCTCGGGGTCGGCGCCGTCCCAGGCCTTGCACTCGGCGTAGGGATCGAGCCGGTCCTTGCGATCGGTGCGGGCCAGCGCCTCGTCCTTGGTCGGCACCGGCGGTGGCGCGTCGGTCCACTTGATCTTGTTGGCGCAGGCCAGCGCCAGGAACAGCATCAGCGAGCGCCGCTCGTCCTCGGTCTTGCCGTAGTGGCCGAGCAGGTACAGCACGCTCGGCATCTGCCGGTAGTCGGGGAACTCGTTGAGGATGCGCTCCCAGTACTCGATCGACTTGGAGTAGTCGGCGATGACCTCGGCGGTCATGTCGGCGGTGTCGACGGCCTCGTCGGCGACGTCGAGGTAGAGGTCGGCCAGCCGGTACATCGCGTCGGGCGTGAACTGCAGGTGTTTGGGGTGGTCGAGGATGAACTTCTCGAGCAGCGCGATGGTGTCGAGGTGCTTGTTGCGCTTGCGCGTCTCGGCCTCGGCGATGCGCTTGGCGTAGCGGTTCTCGAGCTCCCTGGTCTTCTCGTCGAACGAGCGAAGGAGCAGGTCGCGCATGCGGCGGTGGTGCTGCTCGGCCTGGCCGATGTAGCGGCTCCACTCGCTCTCGACGTCCTTGAGGGCCTCGCGCTCGGTGTCGCTGAGCGGCGCGCCCATGCCGAGCAGCGGCGTCTCGGGCGCGGGCGGGGCCTGGTTGCCGAGGCCGGGGCCGCTCGGCGGATCCTGGACTGGCACGGCGCCGGGCTGGGCCACGGCCAGGCCGGGCCCGGCCATACACATGGCCAGGGTGAGGGCGAGGGCGCGGCGGGCGATCACGGCGCACCTCCCTCGGCCGGCGGCGCGGTCGGCGCCGGAGCCGGCGCCGCCTTCTTCTCCGCGGCCGCCTTCTGGTCGCGGGCCTCATCGATGAGGTCGGAGAACTCGTCCTTGAGCTGCTTGATCTCCCGCGACTTGTCGAGGTTCAGGCGCTGCAGGTCGTCGTCGGACTCTTCCTTCTGCGACCAGTTGACGTCGACGATCCCGACGTCGCTGCGGACCAGCACCTCGTAGAACTTCGACTTCACGTCGCGGAAGGCGTTGCCGAGCACGGTGCCGCCCAGGGCGCGCGACTCGGCCTCGTAGAGCAGGAACTCGCGCCGGTACGAGGCCAGCTCGGCCTTCTCGTGGGCCACCGAGTCACGGACCTCGGTGAGCGCGACCTCGACGATCTCGTCGATGGTCGCGTTGACGCCGTCGAGCGCGATGATGGTGACGTCGGCGCGGCGCATCAGATCGCCGATGCGATCGGCGCGCTTGCGGTCGTCGCCAGAGACCCCGGTGAGGAGCGCGGCCACGGCGCGGTGCTCGGCGGCCAGGGCGCCGCGCAGCTCGCCGCGCAGGCGCTTGGCCTCGACGGTGACGTCGTCGCCGGTGCCAGCCTGATCCCGACCCAGGGTGATCTCGCGGCGCACGTTCTCGAGCTCGGCGTGCATGGTGTCGATCTCGAGGTTGAGCTCGGTGATGACCTTCCTGGCCTCGAGCTTCTGGTTCTCCCAGGCCACCTTCTGGGCCGGGTCGGTGGGATCGGGCGCCTCCTTGAGGAACTTGTCGATGGCGACCACGGTCGCCTGGGTGCTGTCGATGGCGACCTGGATCTCGGCGGTCGCGCGCTCGAGATCGTCGTACTCGGTGCGGGCCTTCTCGACCCGCTTGCCGTAGGCCACGTCGGCGTCGGGCAACGCCGCCAGCTTCTTGCTGATGGCCTGGCGCGCGCTGACGGCGCGGTCGGTGGTGGCGAGCTGCGCGCCCGAGACCCGGCGCTGGACCAGCCGCAGCTCCTCGTCGGCCAGCCGGATGCGGATGGTCAGCAGATCCTCGAGCATCTCCTGCGAGCGGCTGCGCTTGGTGGCCAGGGTGGGGAAGACGTTGACGCGGTTGGGCGCCGACAGCGCCGCGTCGAGGCGCTCGATGGTGCGTTCGGCCTCGAGGATCTCGTCCTGGATGGTGCCGAGATCGGTCTCGATGGTCATGACCCGCCCGACGTTGGGCTCGTCGCGAATCCAGGCGGCGGCGATCTCGGGCATCGTCGAGTTGGTCTGGAACGTCGTCGAGGCGCGCCCGGTGATCTGGGCCAGGAAGACCTGGGGGTCGTCGTTGGCCTCGATGATCTTGGCCAGCCCGTCGTGGGGCGGCTGGTAGGTACCGTGGGTGCCGTCGAAGATCTCGGTGGCCTTCAGGTACTCCTCGGCGCCGCTGGAGGCTCCGGTGTCGAGGCCTTGCACGGTCTTCTCGTGGATGCTCTGGGCCTTGCGCACGCGCAGGTTGCCTTCGAGGATGCGCACCGTCGGCAGCTTCTGCGAGGTCGGATCGGCGAGCGCCAGCAGCTCGAGCGCGCGCAGCGCCTTGTCGAACTGCTTGGCCTTGACGTAGACCCACGCCACCTCGAAGAGCGCGTCGGGGAAGAGGTCGCTCTTGCGGTCGACGAGCAGGTACGAATCGATCGCCTTGGTCGGCTGATCGCGCTCGTAGTACAGGCGACCGAGCGCGAGCTGGGCCAGCTCCTGGACGCGGCGGTCGTCGTCAGTCTTGGGTTCGCGCTCGATGAGGCCGTTCATGGCCTGGGTGGCCTTGCCGAGGTCCTTCTTGGCCACGTACGAGGTGCCGAGGTAGTACTGGGCCTGGAATCCGTACTCCGAGGTCGCCGGCACTTGCTGGAACCAGCCGATGGCCTCGTCGAAGTTGCCCACGCTGAACGAGTACTTGCCGCGCACGTACGGCACCGACGGCCGGCGCTTGTCACCGGGCACACGATCGAGATCGGCGAGCCAACCGTCGACGCCGTCGCTCTCACCCAGGAGCAGTGACAGCTCGATCAGGCGCTCGAGCGACTGCTGGTAGTACTTGCTCGACGGACCGACGTCCTTGACCAGGAGCGCGAAGTTGGACCGGGCGCCGACGCGGTCGGTCTTCTGGAACAGCGACTCGCCCAGGTAGTAGAGCGCGGTGTCGTAGTCGCGACCGCGCTCTTCCTGCGCGACGTAGTCGTAGAGCAGGAGGGCGGCGTTGTCGAAGTTGCCCACGCCGAACGCGACCTGCGCGTCGATGAGGCGGCGGGCCATGACGTCGGCCTTCTTGGGCGCCTTGGACGGCTTCTTGATGCCGGAGCCGATCTCGCGCGCCTCGGCCTCGTAGCCGACCAGCTTCTTGCTGGCGTCGTCGAGGACGTCGGCCGCGGCCGGGTTTGCCGCGGAGGCCAGCGCCACCGCGAGCAGTGCTCGCATGCAGCGCATGTCAGTTGTCCTTGGCTCCGGAACCAGCGGTCACCTTGAAGTCGATGGCGGGACGCTTGTCGAGCGGCGTCGTCGGTCCGCCCTTCTCGAAGCCGACCGCCTCGATGCGGGTGGCCTTGCCCTCGGCGGCGGTGAAGGTGTGACTCGAGCGGACCGTGAACGTGTACTTGGTGAGGTACTTGAAGACGCCGTAGCCGTGGCCCTTGTAGATGGCCAGCACGCTGATGGTGTGGCTGCCCGGCGAGATCGGTCCGGTGAGCACGTCAAACGACTTGGTCTTGTAGAGGTTCTGGTTGGTCTCCGCCGTGCGCGCGAAGATCTGCGTGCCGTCGAGGGCGTAGACCAGGCGATTGAGGCGGAACGAGCTGCCCATGCGGTTGATGTGCACGAGCGTGGCCTGGGCGCCGACGCCGCCACCGAGGACGGCTTCCTTGAGCTGGGTGGTGCGGGCCTTGGCGCGCCAGGCGCGTTCCTTGAGCGCCTGCACCCGCTGCTCGAGGCGGCGGAGGCGCAGGTTCACCGGCATCTGCTCGGGGTCGACGGGCTGACCGTCGGCGTTGGTGGCGACACCCGAGTCGATACCGGGCGTGCCCCCCGGCGTGCCGGGATCGCCCGGCAACGGCGTGCCGGGCGGTGTCCCCGGCGTCGGTGTCCCCGGCGTCGGCGTCCCCGGCGTCGGCGTCCCCGGCGTCGGCGTCCCCGGCGTCGGGGTGCCTGGCAGCGTGGTCGCCGGCGGCGTGGTCGCGGGCGGCGTGGTCGCGGGCGGCGTGGTCGCGGGCTTTGGTGGCGTTGTCACCGGCGGCGTGGCCCCGGGTTGAGCGACCGCCATCGACGCGAACAGCGCGCAGATCAGGGCAGGTAGAACAACGCGCGCGCGGGTGCGCGAGTAGAACGAGGTAGTGCGCATGACCTGAGCTCCCAGCCGGCTTCCACCGGAGTCATTCGCCTGTTGGACGGAACGGGCGAATCTTCGAGTCGTATGGAGGAGTTGTAACACTGCCAAGGGGGTGGATCAAACCGCGCCAGGCCACGGTTCGCCCCCCGGGTGGCAAGCATCACGCAGGTCGTGAACCGGGCTTCACGGAAATCAGCTTCCAGAGCGCCTCCAGCACCTCGTTCACGCCCTCACCCGTGGCGGCTGACATGGTCAGGATCGGGATACCGCGGGCGGCGAAGGCCTCGCGCAGCTCGTCGACGGTGCCGTGCTGTGTGCCGGCGTCGATCTTGTTGAGCACTACCACCTGCGGGGTGTCGGCCAGCCCCGGCGCATAGCGGGCCAGCTCGGCGTTGATCACGTCGTGGTCGGCGAGCGGCGAGCGCTCCGGACCGGCGGTGAAGGTGTCCTCGACGATATGGAGCAGGGCGCGGCAGCGCTCGACGTGGCGCAGGAACTGGTGGCCGAGGCCGGCGCCCTCGGCGGCGCCATCGATCAGGCCCGGGATGTCGGCGACGACGAAGCTCGCGTCGTGCGCCACGCGCACCATGCCGAGCGACGGGTTCAGCGTGGTGAACGGGTAGTCGGCGACCTTCGGCTTCGCGCTCGACACCGCGCGCACGAACGTGGACTTGCCGGCGTTCGGCTGTCCGTGCAGGCCGTCGTCGGCGAGCACGCGCAGTTCGAGCGCCAGCTTGCGGCTCTCGCCGGGCAACCCTCGCGTGAACTGCCTGGGGGCACGGTTGACGCTCGACTTGAAGTGGATGTTGCCGAGCCCGCCCTGGCCGCCGCGCGCGAGCAGCGCGCGCGCGCCGTCCTCGGCGAGGTCGGCGACCAGGTCGCCGCTCTCCGCGTCCTTCACCAGCGTGCCGACCGGCACGCGCAACTCGACGTCCTCGCCGCCCCTGCCGTAGCAGTCGGCGCCGTGGCCGCGGTCGCCGTCCTTGGCGCGGTGGATGCGCGCGTAACGGTAGTCGATCAGCGTGTTGAGGTTGCGGTCCGCGGTCACCCAGATGCTGCCGCCGCGGCCGCCATCGCCGCCATCGGGGCCGCCGCGGGGGACGAACTTCTCCCGGCGGAACGACGCGCTGCCGTCGCCGCCCTTGCCGGCGTGCACTTCGATCAGCGCTTCGTCGATGAATTTCATGGCTGGTCCGGTTGCGGAAACAAAAAAGCCCTACCGCGAGCGATAGGGCTTTCGCGGCGCGGGGTCGGGTCTAGGCCGGGACCACGCTGACGATCCTGTTGCCGTTCGCGCCCTTGATCCCGAACACGACCTGCCCGCCGACCTTGGCGAACAGCGTGTGGTCGCGGCCGAGGCCGACGTTGGTGCCGGGGTGGACCACGGTGCCGCGCTGGCGGACCAGGATCTGCCCGCAGTTGACGGTCTGGCCGCCGTACGCCTTCACGCCGAGGCGCTTGGCCTGGGAGTCGCGCCCGTTGCGGGAGCTTCCGCCTGCTTTCTTGTGTGCCATGGTTTCCTGTCTCTGCTCTAGCCGGCCACGACTTCGTCGATGCGGACTTCCGTGTACGACTGCCGGTGGCCCTGCGATTTCTGGAAGTGCTTGCGACGGCGCAGCTTGAAGATGTGCACCTTGTCGCCGCGGCCGTGGGCGACCACGGTCGCCTTCACCACTGCGCCGGGCACGAGCGGCGCGCCGACCTTCGCGGTGTCGCCTTCGCCGACCATCAGCACCTCGTCGAACGACACCGAGGCGCCGACGTCCGCGGTCATCAGCTCCACGCGGAGCTGCTCGCCGGACTTGACGCGGTACTGCTTGCCGCCTGCCTTGATCACTGCATACATGATGGGACCCTGAAGATTAAACTGGCGGTCTGCCCGAGCGCCGGATGAGCCGGCTCGGGTTGCAACCGCAAAGACTTGGAATTATAAGGGAAATATGTCCGCTTTGTCCATACTCCAGCCTGTCGCCCCGGACATGGGGCGGGTCGACGCCCTGATCCGGGAGCGGCTGGCCTCCGATGTCCCGATGGTCTCCCAGGTGGCCGAATACATCGTCGCCGGCGGGGGCAAGCGGTTGCGCCCGGCCCTGGTCCTGCTGTCCTGCGCCGCCTGCGGGTTCCAGGGGCAGGCGCGGCTGGAACTCGCCGCCGTGGTCGAGTTCATCCACACCGCCACCCTGCTCCACGACGACGTGGTCGACGACTCCCCGATGCGGCGCGGCCGCAGGACGGCCAACACCGCGTTCGGCAACGCGGCGGCCGTGCTGGTGGGGGACTTCCTCTATTCCCGCGCTTTCCAGATGATGGTGGGCGTGGGCAGCATGCGCGTGATGCAGGTGCTCGCCGACGCCACCAACACCATCGCCGAGGGCAAGCCGCCGCAGCCGCTGATCCGCGCACTGGCCGCGGGCAGCGCCGGGCAGCGCGAGATCGTGCGCCGGGCGATCATCGACGGCGGGCGCGAAGATTTCCCCGCGGTCATCGCCGCGGTCCGCGAGACCGGGGCGCTCGAGTACGCGCGCGACGCCGCGAAACGCGAGGCGGAGCGCGCCCGCGAAGCGATCGCGCTGCTGCCGGATTCAACGCCGAAGCAATCTTTGCTAGAATTGGCGTCCTTTTCCGTGACGCGCGACCACTGAGGGCGTTTCCGCCGGGGCAGATTCCCCTGCAGGACGGCCGCAAGGTCCCGCGCTCCCGCCTCGGGGTGTAGCTCAGCCTGGTAGAGTACTGCGTTCGGGACGCAGGTGTCGGAGGTTCAAATCCTCTCACCCCGACCAGTTCCTTTCCGGCCCGGCATCGGATAATCGCTGCATGGGCCGTTTCCTGGTACTGGTCATTGTCGTGGTGCTCGCCGTCTGGCTGATCCGGCGCGCACTGTCCGGGTCCGCGTCGCGCGGCAAGCAGCCGTCGCCGCCCCCCCAGGGGGACGGCGAATTGGTGACCTGCGCCCACTGCGGCGTCCACCTGCCGCGCAGCGAGGCGCGGCCTTCGGGCGAGGCGCTCTACTGCAGCGAGGAGCACGCCCGCCTCGGGCCGGGGGAGCCGAAGTGAGCACCACGGAAGCGCGCTACTCGCCGCTCTTCGGCCGCCGCGTCGCGACGCCGGACTCGTTCTGGATCTCGCTGCGGTACTTCAGCTTCTACCGCATCGCGGTGGCCGCCCTTTTCTTCGGCGCCAGCCTCTGGTACGAGGACGCGCTCAACTTCGGCGCGCACAACCTGCCGATGTTCCGCTTCGTCGCGCTGGCGTACTGCGTGCTCGGCATCGTGCTGCACGTCGTGCTGCGCAACCTGCGCGACCTCTTCAACCTGCAACTGACCCTGCAGGTGTGCCTGGACGTGCTCGCCATCGCGCTGCTGCTCAATGCCAGCGCGGGCATGCGCAGCGGCCTCGGCGTGATGCTCTTCGTCTCGCTCACCGGGTCCGCGCTGGTGGCGCCGTGGCGGCTCACCATCCTGTACGCGGCGCTGGCGAGCATCGCGCTGCTGATCGAGCAGGCGTACTGGGTGCTGGTGTTCGACCTGCCGACGGCGAGCTTCCTGCAGCCGGGGCTGATGTCGATCGGCTTCTTCGTCACGGCGGGCGTGACGGGGCTGCTCGCGCAGCGCGTCGGCGCCAACGAGGAGCTGGCGCGGCTGCGCGGCCGCGAGCTCGCCAACCAGATGCGCGTCAACCAGCTGGTGATCGAGGACATGCACGACGGCATCATCGTGCTGGACGAGGGCGGGCGCGTCGTGCAGCACAACCCGCGCGCGGTGCAGATGATCGGCCGCGAGGCGCTGCAGGGCGTCGACCTGGCGGCGCTGCTGCCCGCCTTCGGCGAGCGCCTTCGGGCCTGGCGTGCCGAGGGCGAGCGCTCGGCCGCCTCGACGCTGGACCTCGAGCTGAACGGCCGCGATGTCCGGTTGCGCATGGTCGACGCCGGCACCGAGGAGGACCTCGCGGTGGTGTTCGTCGAGGACGTCACCCGCATGCGCGAGCAGGCGCAGCAGTTGAAGCTCGCGGCGCTGGGCCGGCTGACCGCCAACATCGCGCACGAGAGCCGCAACCCGCTGTCGGCGATCAGCCATGCCACCGAGCTGCTCGCCGAGGAGAAGCACGAGGAGGGCCGCGAGCGGCTGTACCGCATCGTCCACGACAACACGCGGCGCCTCGAGCGCCTGGTGTCCGACGTGCTGCAGCTCAACCGCCGCGACCGCACCGCCCCCGAGCGCATCCAGGTGACGGGCTGGCTGGTCGGGTTCCTCGAGGACTTCACGGCGAACGAGTCCGTGGCGCCCGAGCTCTTCGCCATCGAGGTCGGGCGCGACGCGTGGATCGAGTTCGACCGCGAGCACCTGCGGCAGGTGATGTGGAACCTGCTGCGCAACGCGGTCCGGCATTCGAGCAAGGCGCGGCGCTGCGTGCGCGTGGTGCTTCGCGTGCTGGCCCATCAAGTAGAATTGAACGTCATCGACGACGGGCCCGGCGTCGAGCCCGCGCACCAGGGCCAGCTGTTCGAGCCGTTCTTTACCACCGACAGCAAGGGCACCGGACTCGGGCTCTACCTGGCGCGCGAATTGTGCGAGGCCAACCGCGCTGTACTGGAGTACGTGGACGACATGGCGGGAGCGCATTTCAGGATCCTCTGCCGCGAGGCGGGCACGGCATGAAGCGGGGCGAGCGCCGCGGCGCGCCCGGCGAACGGCGCGTGCTGGTCGTCGACGACGAGCCGGACATCCACGAGCTGCTCGAGCTGACGCTGGTGAAGATGGGCATCGACGTGGTCTCGGCTGGCTCGATCGGCGAGGCCAAGGCGCACCTGAGCGGCAGCGACTTCGACCTCTGCCTCACCGACATGCGGCTGCCCGACGGCGAGGGGCTGGAGCTGGTGCGCTTCATCGGCGCGCAGGGCGGCGACATCCCGGTGGCGGTGATCACCGCGTACGGCAGCGCGGACAACGCGGTCGCGGCGCTGAAGGCGGGCGCGTTCGACTACGTCGGCAAGCCGGTCGGGCTCGAGCAGGTGCGTGCGCTCGTGAAGTCGGCGCTCGCGTTGCCGGACGGCACGCAGCCCCCGGCGCGCAACCAGCGCCTGATCGGCGAGGGGGTGGCGATGCGCGGCGTGCGCGAGCTGACCGGGCGGCTCGCGCGCACCCAGGCGCCGGTCTACATCACCGGGGAGTCCGGCAGCGGCAAGGAGCTGGCCGCCCGGCTGATCCACGAGAACGGCGCCCGCCGCGGCGGCCCGTTCGTGCCGGTGAACTGCGGCGCCATCCCCGAGAACCTGATGGAAAGCGAGTTCTTCGGCTACCGCAAGGGCGCGTTCACCGGCGCCACGCAGGACAAGGAGGGTTTCTTCCAGGCCGCCAACGGCGGCACCCTGTTCCTCGACGAGGTCGCCGAGCTGCCGATGGCGATGCAGGTGAAGCTCCTGCGCGCCATCCAGGAGAAGCAGGTGCGCAAGATCGGCGCCACGCAGGAGGACCCGGTGGACGTCCGGATCCTCTGCGCCACGCACCAGGACCTGGGCCGGTGCGTCGAGCAGGGCCGTTTCCGGCAGGACCTCTTCTACCGGCTGAACGTGATCGAGCTGCGCATGCCGCCGCTGCGCGAGTGCCGCGAAGACATCCCGGCGATCGCCGCCAGCGTGCTCGAGCGCCTGCTGGCGCAGAACGGCCTGCCGGAGAAGCGCCTCTCCGCCGAGGCGCTGGAGGCATTGGCGGCGCACGGATTCCCCGGCAACGTGCGGGAGCTGGAGAACATCCTGGAGCGTGCGGTCGCGCTCTGCACCGGGGATGAGATCCGGGTGGAGGATCTCCAGTCCGGCGGGTCCGTGATCCTGCCACCGGCTGGCCGGGTGCCGTCCGGGCCATTGCCGGAGTACCTGGAGCAGGTGGAGCGCGAAGCGATTCTCGCCGCCCTGGGCAAGACAGGCTTCAACCGCACCGCCGCCGCGAAGCTGCTGGGCATCAGCTTCAGGACCCTGCGCTACCGCATGCAGCGCCTCGACATCCGCGAGCCGGAGCCCGCGCGCGACAACGGGCCGGCACCCGGGACTCCGGCCTGACGCCACCGATGCACGTCGGCGCCGACGGATGGGTCGCCGAGGCGCGCCGCGTACCGTCGCCAAACAGCGACGATCGGCCGCCGGGCACCAGGGCCAGCCTGGTGGTGCTGCACGGCATCAGCCTGCCGCCGGGCGAGTTCGGCGGCGACGGCATCGAGCGCCTGTTCACCAACCGGCTCGACCCCGCCGCGCATCCTTACTATGAGGCGATCGCGGGGATGCGCGTCTCGGCGCACTTCCTCATCCGCCGCGACGGCGAGCTGGTGCAGTTCGTCCCCGTGACGCGCCGCGCCTGGCACGCCGGCGCCTCTTCCTGGCGCGGCCGCGCGCGCTGCAACGATTTCTCCGTCGGCATCGAACTCGAAGGCGCCGACGACCTGCCCTACGATGCCTCCCAGTACGCCGCGCTCGCGGCGCTGGTGCGCGCGCTCGCGTCGGCGCTGCCGCTGCGCGCGTGCGCCGCGCACAGCGACGTCGCGCCAGGACGCAAGACCGATCCCGGAGCGTCGTTCGACTGGGCCGTTTTCCACGCCCGACTGCTGTCCTCCTGAATCGTGCTGCGGCGCGGCGCGCGTGTCGCGCGCGCGATTCGCGTCGGCGCGCGCGTGTTCGCGCTTGCAAATTATTTTTCGCGTGGTAAAGTCCGCTACCAGATTTAGTTACAAAAGAGCGACTAAGCACTAGATATTGTGGTTCTGCAGGAAGTTGTCGAGGGAGCTGCGCGACGCGGCCCCGGCGAGACGCTGCAGGAACAGGACGGAGGACGCCTCGCGAGCGGGGCGAATGCAGCGGCAGCAAGGCGCGGGAGGCGATGGCATGCAAGTGGTTCAGGACGGCACGGCGATGAATCCGATGGCGAGTGCGAGCGTTGCGGAGCCGGGTCCTGCCATGAGCATGTCGTATGCCGAGTTCCGCGTCATCCGCCGCAACGGCGCCGTCGTCGGCTTCGAGCCGTCGAAGATCGCGGTGGCGATGACCAAGGCGTTCCTCGCCGTGAACGGCGGGCAGGCAGCGGCCTCGGCGCGTATCCGCGACGTCGTCGCCCAGCTCACAGAGTCCGTGGTGGCCGCGTTCCAGCGCCGCAACCCCCAGGGCGGCACACTCCAGATAGAAGACATCCAGGACCAGGTCGAGCTCGCGCTG
>SXJR01000576.1 GCA_005779305.1 Myxococcales bacterium | reverse complement strand
CGGCTCGAGCCCAAGACCGTCGTGCTCGGCGAAGACGTCGGCAAGTTCGGCGGCGTGGTCCGCGCCACCAGCGGCCTGCACGAGGAGTTCGGCGCCGAGCGCGTGATCGACACGCCGCTGGCCGAGGCCGGCATCGCCGTTCGCGACCTTGAAGCGCCCCTCCGCGAGTCCGCGACGCCAGTGGAGCAGGTCCTTTTCGCTCATGCGGAAGGTGACGACAATCGGATCGATCTCCTGCCAGCGGCGTGTCGATCACGCGCTCGGCGCCGAACTCCTCGTGCAGGCCGCTGGTGGCGCGGACCACGCCGCCGAACTTGCCGACGTCTTCGCCGAGCACGACGGTCTTGGGCTCGAGCCGCATCTGCAGGCGCAGCGCGTCGTTGACGGCCTGGATGATGTTCATGACGGGCATGGTGACTCCGAGCTCAGCCGTGAGAATGCGGGGAACGGGTGCGGGCCTGCTGCAGGAGCCACGCCTTCTGCTCCTTCAGGTGCCAGGGCAGGTCCTCGTAGACGTCGTCGAACATGGTCTCGATCGCCGGCGCCGCGAGCTGATCGGCCGCGGCCAGAGCGTCGGTGATCTCCTGGTTGTAGCGCTCGGTGATCTCGCGCTCCCAGGCCTCGCTCCACAGCCCGCGGTGGCGCATGTAGTTGCGCATGCGGTTGAGCGGATCGCGCTTCTCCCACAGCTCGGGCTCCTTGGGGTCGCGGTAGACCGACGGATCGTCCGAGCTCGAGTGCCCCTGCACCCGGTAGGTGAGGGCCTCGATCAGCGTGGGCCCGTCGCCGGCGCGGGCGCGGTCGATGGCCTCGCCCGCGACCTGGAGCATGGCCAGGATGTCGTTGCCGTCGACGCGCACGCCCGGCATGCCGTAGCCGACCGCCTTGGAGGCGAAGGTCTTGGCCGCGGTCTGCTTCTCGCGCGGCACGCTGATGGCCCAGCCGTTGTTGCGGCACAGGAACACGACCGGCGCCTTCCACACGCCGGCGAAGTTCATGCCGACATGGAACTCGCCGGTCGACGAGGTGCCCTCGCCGAAGAACACCATCGACACGTCGTCCTTGCCCATCAACTTGGCGGCGTAGGCCGAGCCCACCGCCTGCGGGATCTGGGTCCCGACGGGCGAGCTGATCGACACCAGGTTGAGCCAGTTGGCCGAGTGGTGCACCGGCATCTGCCGGCCCTTGACGGGATCGAGCACGTTGCCGAAGAGCTGGTTGATGAAGTCCTTGATCGTGTAGCCGCGCCAGAACCACGCGCCCTGCTCGCGGTAGCTGGGGTAGACCCAATCGCCGCTGCGCAGCGGCGCCACCGCGAAGTGGCTGGCCTCCTCACCGATCGCCTTCATGTAGAAGCCGAGGCGACCCTGGCGCTGGAGCCGCATCATGCGGTCGTCCATGATCCGGACCAGCGACATGGTGTCGAAGATCTTGCGCAGGTGCTCGTCGGTGACGTCGGGGACCCGGGCGTTGGGCAGCACGCGGCCCTCGTCGTCCAGCACCCGGCGCAGGTCGTCCTGAGCTTGCACGGCAACCATCGGTGTCTCCCGGCCGGGCGAGGGCCCGGCGTCATCACTGCTTGGGGTCGATAGCCAGGTCGGCGGAGGAGCGTCGGTCGATGCTAGATCGCGGTGTTCCACGTCGGCGTGGACGGTGTAGCGAGCGCCGTCGGGGGGTGTCAAGGCGGCGCGGTGAATCTCGATCCGCGCAGCGGGCATAACGACGCGTCGCGCCATATAGTGCGGCTGTGCTGACCTTCCTGATCGTGGTAGCGCTCGTCGTCGCCCTGGGGGGAGCTGCCGGCGGCGTGGTCATCTACGGCAACGAGAAGCGCAAGCGCGGCCTGCCCTCGGGGCCGTCCCAGAAGGCGCTGCCGGGCGACGTGCTGCGTGAGCGCAGCCTCAAGGAGCTCAAGGTCGGCGATGTCCTCACCCTCGATGGCAAGGACTTCCTGGTCGAAGGCGTGATCGAATACGACGAGGACGGTCACCGCTGGGTCGGCGCCCGCGTGGTCGACGGCTCGCACGTGCAGTGGTGTGTGGTCGGGCTCGAGCGCGTCGGCTCGCAGCACGTGCGCCTGCTCGAGCACGATACCGCCACCGACATCGCCGGCTATCCGCCCGAGGCGCTGGTCATCGGCGAGGTGCGCTTCGCGCTCGACAAGCGCGGCAACGCGACCGCCAAGCTGAACGGCGATCTGGGCAACCTCCTGGGCACCAAGAACGCCCGGCCCGAGGGTCACGTCGAGCGCTGCCGCTGGTGGCTGTACTCGGCGTCGGGCGACGACACCGTCGTGCTCGAGCAGTGGGGTGCGGACTACCGCGTGCTCAAGGGCAAGAAGGTGTCGGGCGACACGATCGATCTCATCCCCGGCTCGTAGCGAGCGACTTGCGCTGGCCGGTCGAGTCGTAAGCACGAGTAAGCCGCAGCCAGGCGTTCCGGCGTATGGTCCCGCCGATGAGCGCGACGAGGATCTTGCCCACGACCATGGTCGGCAGCTACCCGCGGCCGGCGTGGTTCACCCAGCAGCTGGCCGGCCGCGACGTGCTCGAGGCCTTCAAGGTGGCGTCGCACGCCGAGGCGTTCCACGACGCCACCCGCACCGTCATCAAGGATCAGGAGGTCGCCGGCCTCGACATCCTCACCGACGGCCAGATGTGGTTCGACGACTACCACATGGGGATCGGCTCGTTCCTCTGGTACTGGCTCGAGCGCACCAAGGGCTTCTCGCCCGAGAAGCTGCCCCACCCTGCCCGCGACAAGGCCCAGGGCCGCGACGTGTGGGCGCTGGACGAGGCCGGCGGCGTCGCCGTCGAGGGTGAGATCGCCCGTGGCCCGGTGCGCATGGCGCTCATCTACCGCTGGGCCCAGGCCCACACCGCGAAACCGATCAAGGCCTGCGTGGGCGCTGGCCCGGTGCAGCTCTCGACGCTGGCCCACTTCCGCGGCGGTCCGGTCAAGAACCGCTACGACCTGTCGAACGCGCTGGCCGACGTGTTCTCGACCGAGATCCACGAGCTCATCGAGGCCGGCTGCCGCCACGTCCAGCTCGAGGACCTCGGCGCGTGGATGCCGTACCTGTCGGGCGACAAGGACTGGGCCTGGGTCAACGAGGTCGTCGACCGCACCATGCGCGGCATCGATCGCAAGACCGTGCACACGTCGTGGCACTTCTGCATGGGCAACGCGTGGGGCAACAAGCTCGAAGGCATGACCGCCGGCGGCTACCGCGCGATCCTGCCCCACTACCTCGGCGTCGCTGTCGACGAGTACGTGCTCGACTTCGCCTGCCGCGAGATGGAGGACGCCGACCTCTTGCGCCAGCTGCCGGGCGACAAGCGCATCGCCGCCGGCGTGATCGACGTCCGCACCCTCGAGATCGAGCACCCCGAGCAGGTCGCCGATCGCATCCGCAAGGTGCTCAAGCACATCGAGCCCGAGCGGGTGACGCTGACCACTGACTGCGGGCTCAAGCAGCTGCCCCGCCCGTGCGCGCGCGAGAAGCTGCGGGCGCTGGCCGAGGGCGCGCAGATCGTCCGCCGCGAGCTCGGCAAGGACTGAGCCGCAGCGTCGGAGCCGGGCGCGACACGTACCGGCAGGCGATCACCGGGCACCCACTCGGGTCGCGCTCACTTCGCGCTGTACGGCTCGTAGTTGGGTGCGTAGAGACCGAAGACGCTGACGATGCCGCTCTCGTTCAGGCAGAGCTGCCCGTCGCAGATGTCCTCGCAACCGTCGGGGTTGGAGAAGTCCTCTCCGTAGCAGGTCCCGGCCGGCGTGTCGGACGGCTCCTGCATGTCCTCGGGCTTGGCGTCGTTGAGCAGGACCAGCTCACCGCGCACGATGATCTTCGACGGGCCGTTGCCCTCCTCGCCCCAGTCGAGAGAGTAGACCCGCTCGCTGCCGGTGTCGTCGACGGCGGTGACCTTGACGACCACCGTGGCGCCTTCGCCGTCCTCCATGTCCAATCCGAGCGTGAAGGCGGCGCCGACGGTCAAGGCCGCCTCCCACGGCAACCTGGTGCCGGCGGCCCCGCCGCCGCCGGTGTTGGCGGGCGAAGTCGACGAAGAACCAGACTTGCCGCCGCAGGCGGCGAGCGCGACGACGATGGCGATGCAGGCGAGACGGTGCATGGCGGACCTCCGCCGCGGTTGTACACGCGCGGCGGTGTCAGAGCCAGGGCGCGTCGGGCACGGACGCCGAGCAGGTGACCATGCGCTGGAAGCGGAACAGCCGCTCGCGCTTGTAGTCGCCGAGCCACTGCAGGGCCAGGTCGTCGAAGCTGACGCTGCGCACCCAGCGGTAACCACACTCCGAGAGCAGCGGCGTGATGTGGTCGCTGCCGAAGCGCACCGGCTCGGCCAGATCGCCGACGAACTGGCGGGTCTGCTTGTCCTGGTCGTTGAGCTTCACGCCGTCGGCCATGTTCTTGCCGACGCAGTCGAACGACACCAGCGAGCGCGGATCGAGCCCGGCCGCCAGCCGGCTCGCGGTGGCGCGCACCGCGGCCTCGGTCAGGTACGGCACCACGCCCTCCCAGATGACCAGCGTCGGCTCCCGGGCCGAGAGCCCCGACGCGCGCAGGCGATCGATCGGATCCTCGCGCTCGAAGTCGCACGACGCATAGGTGGCGGCGTCGACGGGATAGCCGGGCAAGGCGGCCAGCCGCTCGCGTTTGGCCGCCTGGGTGTCGGGGTGATCGACCTCGAACCAGCGCACGCCGGCATAGGGCAGGCGGGCGGCGCGGGTGTCGTAACCGGCGCCGAGGATGACCACCTGGCGCACGCCCAGCCGATCGGTGGTGATCCCCACCAGGCGATCGAGGAAGGCGACCCGCAGCGCCATCCACTGCTCCATCGCCGGCCAGCTCCGGTCGAAGCCCTCGGCGTAGCGCGGGCCATCCTCGCCGGCCAGGGCCTCGGCCCAGCGGTCGACGAACAGCGGCCGCTCCCAGCGGCTGCACCGCGCGCGGTACGCGCACACCATCAAGGCGGTCTTGCTGGCTCCCTGCATGGCGTCGTCCGTATCACGGACGACCAGGTCGCCGCCTTACCCGGACTTTCACTTCGCGGACTACTTGGACTCGCCGGCGAGGTGGGCCTGCAGGCCGTTGTAGGCGGTGGTGACGCGCATCGACAGCTCGTTGGCCGCCTTCTGCTTGCTCGGATTCGCGGCGTGCATGTCGGGGTGGTACTTGCGCATGAGCTGCCGGTACGACGCCTTGATCTCGGCGAGATCGGCGCCGACGGCGAGGTTGAGCGTCTTGTACCAATCGGCGACCTGGGCCTCGGTCGAGCCGGGCCGAGGCGGACGCGAGCTGCTGCTGCTGCCGCCGCTGCTCGAGCTGCGACCCGGGCCGGGCGCCGGTCCGCCGCGGGCGGCCTGCTCCTTGATGCGTCGGAAGGCCTCGTCGGAGGCCTTGCGGGCCGCGGCCTCGCGGGTCTCGCGCTCGCCGCGCACCTTGCGCGACCGTTCGGCGGCCTGGCGCGCGCGATCGGCCCGCGCCTCCGGCGACGCGCCGGCCAGCTTGCCGATGCGCGACTGTCCCGGCGGCACCGCGCGCGCCTTGCGCCGGGCGGCCAGCTCGGCCTCGAGGGTCGTGGCCTCGATGTTCGACAGCGGCTCGTCGTCGGCGATCACCAGCGACGTGAGCTGGGAGAGCCCCGAGCGGGCGCTCTCCAGGATCCGTCGGGTCAGGCTCACGGCTGCAATGGTAGCAGGCGCCGGTCAGTCGCGCGATCGGCCACGGCCGCCGCGACGCCGTCGCTTGCCGCCGCGGTCACCGTTGCCGCCGCCTCGCGCCACGGGCGCTGGCGCATGGCCGAGCGCGGCCGCTTGCTTGGCCTCCTCGGCCGCGATCTCCGTCGACATCTTTCCGGCCACCCGGTACTGGTCCGGCTTCCAGCTCTTCTGGGCCATCACCACGACCAGCTTCTGGAACTTCTTCTCCAGGCCGTCGAGGTAGTCGCGCTCGCGCGCGTTCAAGATCTCGGCGACCTTGGGCGCGCACTCGATCTCGACCTTCTCGGCGTCGACGGACGAACCCGAGCGCCGCACCTCGCGCAGGATCTCGTAGGCCACCGTGGTGGTCGACTTCACCACCGCCGCGCCCTCGCACATCGGACACGGCTCGGTGAGCAGCTGGGACAGCGACTCGCGCGTGCGCTTGCGGGTCATCTCGACCAGGCCGAGCTCACTGATCTTGGTGACGTTGCAGCGGGCCCGGTCCTTGGACAGCGCTTTCTGGAAGGCGTCCCAGACCTTCTTGCGGTTGCCCTCTTTGTCCATGTCGATGAAGTCGACGACGATGATGCCGCCGATG
>SXJR01000575.1 GCA_005779305.1 Myxococcales bacterium | reverse complement strand
GGCCGACCCGCTCGAGGGCGGCGCGGGCCCGGCCCAGGGCCTGGGTGCGCGCCACGCCGCGCAGGCGCAGCACCTCGGCCACGTTCTGCAGCGCGGTCAGCGCCGGGACCAGGTTGTCGGTCTGGACCACGAAGCCGACGTGATCGCGGCGCACGCGGGCGACCTCGCCCTCGCTCATCGTGGTGATGCGGTGACCGCACACGTCGACGGTGCCGGCCCGCGGGCGCAGCAGCCCGGCCACGATCGAGACCAGGGTGGTCTTGCCCGAGCCCGACGGTCCGACGAGCAGCGTCAGCTCGCCGCGGCCCAGCGCAAGATCGACGTCGTGGAGGACCGGCGTGGCCAGGGCGCCGTCGCCGAAGGTCATGTTGACGCCGGTGGCGTGGATGAGGGTCACTTGAACACCGTCATTTGAAGACCTTGGCCGCTTCGAGACGGATGACCTTGCGGACGCTGGCCAGGCTGGCCAGCGCGCACATGCCGGCGATGGTGCCGAGGCCGGCGCCGATCACCGCCGCGTCGAGGACCACGGTGAGCCCGATCATCTGGACCAGGCGGCCCAGCCCGAAGGCCCACACCAGACCGACGGTGCCGCCGACGACGGCGAGCAGCCCGGCCTGCCAGAGCACGAACGCCGCCAGCTCGCCCGCCGACGCGCCCATGGCCTTGAGCGTGGCCAGCTCGCGGCTGCGGCTCTCGGTCAGGCTATAGAGGGTCTGGCCGACGACGACGAGGCCGACGATGAGGCCGAGCAGGGCGGCGAAGGCCAGGGTGGCGCCGGCGCCGGAGCCGATGACCCAGTAATGAGAGGTCATCGACTCGAACTGGGTGCGCGAGCGGACGACCAGGTCGGGGTGGCGCTCGATGGCCGCCGTCACCGCCGGTGCGCAGGCCCGATCGGCGAGATCGACGGCATAGAAGGTAGCCTGGCCGTCGGCGAGGCCGAGGATGCGCCGGGCCTCGCGGGGCTCGGCGAAGAGGTATGGCACCACGGTGAACGAGCGGATGCCGCGGGTCACGGCCCCGACGTAGACCGTGCCGTCCTGGAGCTCGACCGGCTGTCCGATCGCCGGACGCGGGATCTCGAGGCGCTCGAGATCGGCGTCGTCCACCGCGATCCGGCGGGGCGCGCGCAGATCGCTGGGCAGGCCCTCGGCCAGCGCCCACGGTAGCGCGCGGCCAGGGGCCGCCTCGGCCGCGATGAGCTGGACGTTGTCGATGCCGCCCGACGGCTTGCGGATCGACGCCCACGAGAAGATGACCGGCCGGGCCCGATCCACGCACGGCACCGCGCGCACCACGTCGCCGACGCCGGCCGACATGGGGTCGGCGAAGTCGACGAGCTGGGTGCCGCGCGCCATCACCCACAGGTCACCGCCGGCCCGCGTGATCACGGCGGTCGACGCGCGCTGGAACCCGAAGAAGAGCCCGGCCTGGACCAGCACCAGGTTCGCCGCGAAGGCGACACCCGACAGCGCGGCCAGGAGCTTGCCACGCTCGAAGAAGAGCGACTGGAGAGCAATACGGATCATGGGCCGGTGATGAATCTACATAACGAGTCCGGTCGCATTTGTCAACGCATCGCGTTATCATCTTAACTACTTGTTATTTTTCCTGATTGTTTCCGTTGCCGAACGAACGTTAGCATCGTGCGGGCGCTTACACAGACTGCCGATCTCTGCGAGATCGCTTGTTGAGCTATGCTCACTGGTGGCTACTCGAGTCGCCATCCATGCGTTTAAATATTCGGATTCATGCGAATCTGACACGATTACCGATCTCGTATATGCCTGCAATCAGTCTGCAACATTCGATGTGGTAACGCGTCGCAGCATTTTCGGCTTGCGCGAAAAAGTTATATGTATATTGATACTCAGGCAAGGCGGTTCGCAAGGTTGCAGACGCATCGCCAGCGCCACTCAAACCAGCCGGCTCAGATGACTGACGATTCAAACACTACAACTGACTACGACACTCGCGATCTACTGACTCTCTTGGATCGTCGTCTGGTGCGCTACTCCCGCCGCGTGGCGCTGCGCCGCGAGCACGATCCGGTCGCGACCGAGCTCACCTACGCGTCCCTGCGCACGCGAATCGCGGCGCGCGCCGCGGCGCTCGAGTCGATGGGCGTCGGCAACGGCGCGCGGGTCGCGCTCCTCTGCGAGAACCGGCCGGCGTGGGTGATCGGTCTGCTCGGCGCGCTCCACGCCGGCGCGGTCGTGGTCCCGCTCGATCCCAAGCTCGGCACCGGTGAGCTGGTCGCGCTGCTCGGCCACGCCGGGCCGAAGCTGATCCTCTCCACCCATGCGCAAAGCGCGCGCGCACACGAGGTCGCCAATCGACTGACTGGCAACGTGCCCGTGGTCTCGCTCGAGCCCGACGACGCGCACGACGAAGCCGAGCCGGCGCCGCTCGGCGGCAACCCGTGCGTGTCCCTGGCGCGCGCCGCGAACGAGCCCGCGCTCATCATCTACACGTCGGGCACCACCGGTGAGCCCAAGGGCGTCACCGTCACCTACGGCAACCTGCTCCACCAGGTCCACGCCGTCGATCGCGCGATCGGCGACCAGGGTCGCGAGCGCTTCCTGTCGATCCTGCCGCTGTGTCATCTGTACGAGCTGATCTGCGGCCTGCTCGTGCCGCTGACCCGCGGCGCGGCGATCAGCTATCCGGCCACCGAGAGCCTGCTGCCCGCGGAGCTGACCGCGATCATGAAGCGCCGCCGCATCACGTCGCTGGTCGGCGTGCCCCTCCTCTATCGGGCCCTGGCCCGCGGCATCGCCGTCGAGCTGCGCCGCGCCCCGCGCCTGGCCCGCGGCTACGTCGCCTTCGCCGGCGCGCTGGCGGCGCGCTTGCCCTTCCTCCGCCTGCGCCGCCTGCTTCATCGCCCGCTGCTCGCGCGCATGGGCGCCCTGCGCCAGCTCTACTCGGGTGGCGCCCCGCTCGACAACGAGGTCGAGCGCACCTTCCTCGCCATGGGCCTGCCCATCCTCCAAGGCTACGGCCTGTCGGAGTCCAGCCCGGTCATCGCCACCAACACGCCGAGCGCGCATCGCCTCGGCTCGGTCGGGCGGCCGTTGCCCGGCGTCGACGTCAAGATCGTCTCGCGTCCCACCGGCGCCACCATCACCGACGGTAGCGAGGGCGAGATCCTCGCCCGCGGTGCCAACATCATGTCGGGCTACCTCGATCGCCCCGATCTGACCAAGCAGGTGATCGACGCCGACGGCTGGCTCCACACCGGCGACCTCGGCCGCCTCGACGATGGCGGGTTCCTCCACGTCACCGGCCGCGCCAAGGACCTGATCGTCCTCGGCGGCGGCAAGAAGGTGTACCCCGACGAGGTCGAGGCCGTGCTAGCCGCCAGCCCCGACTTCGCCGAGGTGTGCGTGCTCGGCATCACCGCCCGCCAGGGCCACGACGAGGTCTGCGCCGTGGTCGTGCCCGCGCCCGGCGACATCGACGCCGAGGCCGAGATCGCGCGGATGCTCGCCGACGTCGCCGCCTTCAAGCGTCCCACACGCGTCGTGGTCCGGCGCGAACCCATCCCGCGCACCACCACGCGCAAGGCCAAGCGCGCCGCGCTGGCGGCGTGGATCCTCACGCTCGACGAGGCCGCATGAGCGCTCCCGATGTCTACGTCCACGATTTCGCGCTGGCGCTGGGCCAGCACGAGCACACCCTCGAGGAGTCGGTGGCGACCGGGCGCACCCACAGCGCGGCCCAGGCGCTGCGCGAGGCCGGCTTCCGCCGCCACCGCACCGCCGGCGCCGAGAACGCGTACGACCTCGCCCGCCGCGCGGTCACGCCCATCGCCGCGGCCTGCGACGGCGCCGGCGCCATCATCTACGCGACCTGCCTGCCCGGTAACGGCAACATCGGCGACGAGGCGCGCTTCCGAGCCACCCGCGACGTGAAGCACGTCATGGACTTCCCGGTCAGCCACCTGCAGGCCGACTTCGGGCTCGATCGCGCCGCCGCCATCGGTCTCAATCAGCAGGCCTGCACCAGCATGCTGGGCAGCATGCGCCTGGCCAAGGCGCTGCTCCGCGACGAGCCCGAGCTCGGCCGCATCCTGTGCGTGTCGTCGGACCGCTTCCCGGCCGGCGCCGAGTACGAGCAGGCCTACAACCTCATCTCCGACGGCGCCGCCGCCTGTGTGGTGTCGCTGGCGCCGCGTGGCTACCGCATCGTCGCCTGCCACCAGCTCACCAACGGCGCGCTGGCCCAGGCCTCCGACGATGAGACCGTGGGCACGTACTTCTCGTACACGGCGCGGCTCCTGCGCGAGACCCTGGCCAAGGCCAAGCTCGAGGCCAGGCAGATCGACTGGGTGGTGCCGCAGAACACGCACTCGAAGGCCTGGACCATCCTGGCTCGCCTGCTCGGCCTCGCCGAGGACCGCATCTTCTTCCGCACCATCGGCGACATCGGCCACGTGATCAGCGCCGACAACGTCGCCAATCTGATGATGCTCGAGCGCGAGACCGCGATCGCGCCGGGCGCGCGCCTGCTCCTGCCCATGGCCGGCTTCGGCCTCAACTGGCAGGCCGTGATCCTGGAGAAGGTGTGATGAGCAACACGACCCTCGCCGCGGTGGCGACCCGGCTCAGCGAGACGTCGGTGCAGGCCGCCCTCGATGCCGAGCCCCTGGCCTGGCCGGACGCGCTCCCGGACGACGCCTGGTGTATGAGCCCCGAGCTGGTTTCGCTGTACGGCACGCCACGCTGGGACGCGCTCGACGAGGCCGGCCGCCGCCGGCTGGCGTTCTTCGAGTGCGTGAACTTCTTCACCCTCAACATCCACGGCGAGCGCGCCCTCATGGAGGGCATCACGCGCCGGCTCTACGCCCGGGACCTCGCCGATCACACCCACTACCTGCACCACTTCCTCGCCGAGGAGAACCAGCACATGACCTGGTTCGGCGGGTTCTGCCGGCGCTACGCCGGCAAGATCTACCCCGACCGCAAGCTGGTGCTGCCTCGCGAGCACGCGCCCGGCGAGGAGGACGTCCTGTTCTTCGCCCGCGTGCTGGTGTTCGAGCTCCTGGTCGACACCTTCAACCGACGCATGGCGAAGGACGCCCGCCTCCACCCGCTGGTGCGCGAGATCAACCGCCGCCACCACGAAGACGAGTCGCGCCACCTGGCCTTTGGCCGGCTCCTCGTCGAGGATCTGTGGCGGCGCCACGCCCCGAACTGGAGCGAGGCCACCCGCGCCGCGGTGCCGGGCTACATGGCCGCGTACCTCACCGCCACGTGGCGCGAGTACTACAACCCCGACGTCTACAAGGACGCCGGGTTCGCCGAGCCGATCCGCGTCGCCCGCGAGGTCTTCGCCTCCGAGGCCGCGACCGCCCGGCGCGCCGAGATCGAGAGCCGCTGCGTGCGCGTCCTGCGCGAGCTCGGCCTGTGGCCCACGCCGGCAGCCGGCGACTCCCTGGAGGCAGCATCATGAACGCGACCACCAAGACCCGCCTGCGCGCCTGGATCCTGGAGCACGGCCGCCGCATCGACGCGGCCGAACTCACCGACGATACGCCTCTGCTCGAGAAGCGCATCCTGTCCTCGCTGCAGATCGCCGATCTGCTGCTGTTCCTCGAGGAGTTGCGCGGCACGCCGGTCGAGCTCGAGGGCCTCACCGGCGCGTCGTTCCGCGATCTGGGCTCGATGGCCCGCGCCTTCCTGCCGGCCGACAGCGTCCCGGCGTCCGAGGCCGCATGAGCGCCGCCAACACCGCCATCACGGTCCCGGCCATGCCGGCCACGCCGGGCGACCTGGTCCACGCCGATCTGCGCTGGCGCGGCGACCAGGCCGCGCTGTCGGGCTCGCTCCTGTCGCTCTATCGCCGCCTCGACGCGGTGTTCGCACGACTGGGCTCGCTCGAGCATGCGCTGGAGATCCAGTACCCGGTGCTGATCGGCGCCGAGCACCTTGCCCGCCTCGACTACTTCCGCTCGTTCCCGCACATGTGCACGTTCGCGTGCAACCTCGACCGCAGCGACGAGAACCTGAAGGCGTTCGCCAGGGGCCCGGGGATGAGCGAGACCGATGGCGGCGTGGCGCTCACCCGGCTGGCGCCGGTGACCCACGTGCTCACCCCCGCCGCCTGCTACCACGTCTACGTCGATCGCGCGGGCGACGACCTGCCGGCGTTCACCAGCGTGACCACGCGCGCCGCCTGTTTCCGCCGCGAGACCTACTACGCGCCGCTCGAGCGGCAGTGGAGCTTCGGCATGCGCGAGGTGGTCGGCCTCGGGACCGCGGACGAGGTCAAGGCCTTCCTCGAGCGCGGTCGCACCCGCGTCGAGCGCCTGATCGAAGCCTGGGGCCTGTCCATCGAGTGGACGCCGGCGACCGACCCGTTCTTCGACGCGTCGAAGAACCCCAAGTTCCTGGCCCAGAAGCTCGACCCGGTGAAGACCGAGATGATCCACGCCGGCCGCCTGGCCATCGGCTCGATCAACTTCCACCGCAACTTCTTCGGCGAGACCTTCGCCATCACCCGCGACGGCGAGCCGGCCTTCTCCGGCTGCGTCGCCTTCGGCCTGGAGCGCTGGGTCAAGGCCGTGCTCGACGTGCACGGGCGCGATCCGGGCGGCTGGCCGGCCCTCGAGCTCGCCGCCGCGGAGATCTTCCGTGAGTGACGCCCGCACCATTCCCACCGTCCTCGTCACCGGCGGCGGCGGCTATGTCGGCCAGCGGCTGGCGAAGCGGTTGCTCGACACCAGCGCCGCCCGCGTCGTCCTTTGGGTCCACGGCGATCCCACGGCCCCACCGGCCGTGCCCGCGGCGCTGGCCGGCTTCGGCGATCGCCTGCGCATGGCGGCGGGCGAGCTGGCCGACGACACCGCGTTCGCCGGCGTCGATCCCGCCGAGCTCACGCACATCGTGCACGGCGCCGCGGTCACTCGCTTCAACGTCGAGGAGGAGCTCGCCGATCGCGTCAACATCGGCGGGACCCGCCGGCTGCTCGAGCTGGCCCGGCGCTGCGCGCGCCTCGAGCACCTGACCCTGGTGAGCACGGTCTACGCCGCCGGCCTGGTCGAGGGCGAGATCGCCGAGGCCGCGCTGCCGCGCGCGCCGCGCTTCGCCAATCACTACGAGCGCTCCAAGTGGCAAGCCGAGCAGCTCCTGACCGAGCTGCCGCCGCCCTGCCCCACCACCATCGCCCGCGTCGCCACCGTGATCGCCGACGACGCCGGCGGAGCGGTGACCCAGCGCAACGCCGTCCACAACACGCTCAAGCTCCTCTTCCACGGCCTGCTCTCGCTCCTGCCCGGCGAGTCGGCGACGCCGGTCTACTTCGTCACCGGCGAGCTGGTGGTCGACGCCTTGGCCGCGCTGGTGCTCGGCAAGGTCCGGCCCGAGGTGGTGCACGTCAGCCACGGCGCGAGCGAATCGGCGACTCTGGGCGACCTGGTCGACATCGCCTACCAGGTCTTCGAGAGCGACGCAGGCTTCCGCAACCGCCGCCTGCTCAAGCCGCTGCTCGTCGACGCCGAGTCGTTCGAACTGCTGGTCTCGGGGATCGACGGCTTCGGCGGCGACGCCGTGCGACAGGCCCTCATCAGCGTGGCGCCCTTCGCCCGCCAGCTGTTCTCGCCCAAACACGTGCGGACCGAGCAGCTGCGGGTGCTGTGCCCCGACTATCAGGCGCCGCCGCCGGCCGAGCTGGTGCGCAACAGCGTGACCCACCTGGTCGATACCCGCTGGGGACGGACGCGGGCATGAACGCGGCGCTCGACACCGCGGACGTGGAGCGCGCGATCGCCGCCGCGCTCGGCGCGCCGGTATGCGTCGCCATCGCCTACCTCGACACCGTTGCCGGTGCCGCCGACGAGCATGCGCTCGGGCGGGTGGCCCTGGCCCGGGCCCTGGCCGCCGCCGGCCGTGGCGACGAGCCAGTCACGCGCTGGCCGTGTCCCTTCGCGTCGGTGAGCCACAGCCGTGGCCTGGCCGTGGCCGTGGCCCTGCCCCGCGCACACGCCGTCCGCGGTCTCGGCGTCGACGTCGAGCTCGATCGCCCGGTGCGCCCGGGCCTGGCCGGCGTGTTTTGCGACGCGCGCGAGCGCGCCTGGCTCGAGGCCCAGCCCGCCTGCGGCCGCGACGCTGCGGTCCTGCAGCTGTGGACCGCCAAGGAAGCGCTGTACAAGGCCGATGCGGCTCAGGGCGACGCCATCGTCGCCGAGTACGCCGTGGAGGTGCCGTCGTTGTCGCGCGGTGGCCGCGGCCACGGGCGATCGGCCCGGCTGGTCTCGTTGAGGATCGGCGACGCGTCCCTCAGCGTCGCGCTGGAACCCGAACCGGCTCCGCTGTCGGAGCAGAGGCAGGACGATCATGTCGCAGCTACGTGGTGACCCCGAGCGCTGGTTGCTCAGCTTCTATCGTGCGTCGGAGATCAGCGGCGCGCTGTTCTTCGGCCGCCTCGCCAACGTGATCCGCGATCCGCGGGTGCAGCTCGATCTCACCCGCCACTTCGCGGACGAGAGCCAGCACGCGCGCTGGTGGAGCGACTGCATGGACACGCTGGGCGTACGCCCGGTCCGCATCAACGCTTCGTACCAGGACGCCTATCTCGAGGCCGGCGGCGCGCCGGCCAGCGTGATGGAGGTCCTGGCCGTGACCCTGGCGTTCGAGAAGCGCGTGGCCGGCAGCTACGCCGCCCACCTGAAGGTGAAGGATCTGGCCCCGCCCATCCGCACCACCCTCACCCGCATCATGGAGGACGAAGGCTGGCACATCCAGTGGGTGAGCAAGGCCCTGCGCGACTTCGAGGCCGAGTACGGCGCCGACAGCGTCCAGGCCGCGATCGATCGCTACGCTGCCGCCGACCGCGAGGTCTACCAGCGCACCCTCGCCGAATACGACCACGTCGTCGACTCCCTCCAGCACTTCAAGGCCGCGTAGCTCTCGCCCTTACCCTTACCCTCAACCTCACCCTCCTCTCTGCCCGAGGTCCCATGCCCACCATCGACTCCGCCACCGTCAAATCCCGCATCTCCGACACCCTCCAGCTCCCCCTGGCCAAGCTCGCCGACGATCGTCTGCTCACCGACGTCGTCACCGAGTCGTTCGCCATGGTCGAGGTGGTGATCGATCTCCAGGAGGAGTTCGGCGTCCGGCTCGAGCAGGCCGAGCTCAAGAAGCTGAAGACGGTCGCCGATCTGACCGCGCTGGTCGCGGCCAAGGCCCGTGCCGCGGCCTGAGCCCCGGTTCGACCCTCAGTTCGCGATCAGCGCCAGCATCGCCGCCGCCGCGATCACCGCGATCACGAGGCAGGCCTTGAGTACCGTCTCGAAGCGATCGCGGCGCGGCCGCCGCTTCGACGGTGCCCACGGCGCCGGGGCCCGCGCCTCGGCGACCGTCATCACCTCGGCCCGGCTCGGCACCACGAAGCCCGGCTTCGGCGCCGCCTGCCGCGGCGGCTGCGGAAGCGGCTCCGCCTGCGCTTGCGGTTGCGGCTCCAGCTGCGGTTGCGGTCGCGCCGCTTCCAGCGCCGCGACCTTGATCTGCGGCGACGTCCCGCGCGCGAACCGCGGCCCGAGCTGGAACGGCAGCGTCGGATCCTTGCGCACCTTGGGCCAGCCCTCGATGTCGAGGTCGAGCGGCGGCGCGGCCACGCGGAAGCGGGCATCGGGCCACTCCAGCACCTGCACGATGGCGTCGTCGTCGTAGAAGCCGTTGAGCTCGACCCGGCGCAGATCGCCGGCGTGATACTCGATCTGCGCGCGATCGAACTTGGACACCACGGTGATCGTGCAGGTCAACGCGTGAAACTCGCAGTGGCGCATCAACGCGATCAACGGCACGCCGGTCACGTCGCCCTCGATCAGCGAGCTCCCGCCCAGCTCGCCGGTCAGATCGGGCAGGCGCTGGGTCAGCTCGTACATGCCATCGATGAGCAGGCGCATCTGCTCGAGCGCTCGCGCGCCGCGAATCTCGCCCAGCTCGGCCCGATCGACGGCGCCAGCGCGCAGCTCGATGAGCCCGTTGACGTCCGCGACCGTGACCCGGATCTCGCCGGTCACCAGATGGCGGTGACAGGCGTCGAGGATGCGATCGAGCGGTACGTCGGTGAACGAGCCTTCGAGGTGGTTGCGCGAGACGTAGATCGGCGCGGTACTCTGTCGCCGCATATCGCCCGGCAGTGAGCGAAGCGCGTGCCAGGAGACACGGTCGCCCGAAGTCTCGACGAGACGGGCAGTTCCACGCCGCCGGGTTGCGGATCGCAGCACCCGGCGCGGCGACTCGAGGCGCCACCCTCCGGGATCAGGAGAGCGCCTGAACCGCCGTTCGGTCCGGCCAATTCACCTGGTGACGGTCATCCACGTCGACATCGACGTGGCGGTCATCGACGGCGTCGACGTGGGCTCGTGGGCGGTCAGCATCATGGCCTGCACGATGCGGGTGATCTCGTCGACGTTGCGGGCGGTCCACTCGGGGTGGGCGGCCATCGGGATGTGCGGCGAGTGTCCACCCGAGGCCAGAAGATGAACGTGGGCCGGATCGATCCCGATCTGCGCGGTCGCGGTGTCGAGCAGCGCGCGATCGCGGATCCACGGATCGTCGATGCCGGAGAGGATCGCGACCCGGCGCTGCCGGCCGTGCTTGTACGTGACCGACGCGAGGGCCTCGATGACGCCGACGCTCACCTCGGGCTCGATCCCCAGGTTGAGCACGATCATCTCCTCCTGATCCTCGACGGTGAGCTGGGCCGCCGGGCCGGTGCGGCACAGATACTCCACGAGCGGGCGACGAAGCCACGGGATCCGCCCGACGGTGCGGCCGGCCACCGCCATGCCGCGCAGGATGCGGCGCGACTTCGGATCGTGCTCGATGTACATCGGGTTGACGAGCACGCGCGCCACCTGCGGATCGACGTCGCTGTCGTCGAGGGTGAGCAGCGCCATCGCCCCCATCGAGTGGCCGACCAGCACGGTCGGTAGATTGACCAGGCCGAGCAGCCGGCACAGGCCGAGCACCGACTCGGCCATCGCCCGCAGTGACAGCTGGCGGCGCGACGGCCGACCTGCGAAGCGGGTCTCGCCGAAACCGTGCAGATCGGGCACCAGCACCAGGGCCAGCGCGTTGTCGCGGCACAGCCCGGGCGCGAGGATCCGCCACGCCCGCCGCGTGCACGACGAGCCGTGACACAAGACGATGACCTCACCGACCCGCGCCAGCAGATCGGGATCCGAGAGATCGCCGAGACGCGGGCTCGACGCATAGACCGAGAAGCCCAGCTCGGCGAGGCCGGCACCGTCGAGGAACCCGGCGGCCCGTGCCGGCTCGAGGCGGCCGCACGAGGCCAGATCGCGCACGCGGTAGTCGCCACGGACCAGGTCGGGCCCCAGCCGCTCCTGGTGCCGCGGTGCGGCCGTCCACGGATACGGATCAGAGGTGCGACGCAGCGGCGCCTTGCGAACGGCGACCGCGGTGCCCTCCAGATCGAGCCCGGCCAGCGCCTCGGCGAACGCCTCGACCGACGGATACCGCGCGCCGGGATCGGCGGCGGTGCCGCGCGCGATCACCTGCCCCACCGCGGCCAGCTCGGGCGCGAGCAGGGCCAGCGCGTCGTCGCGGCGCTCGGGCAACTGGCCCCCGCCGAGGACCTCGAGCAGCGTGCGAGCCAGCCCGAACTGATCGGCGGCCGGTCCCACCCGATCGCCTCGCCGCTGCTCGGGCGCCATGTAACGTGGCGTTCCGGCGCTGCGGGCGTGCTCGTCTGGCGACACGGCGATGCCGAAGTCGGACAGGTACGCGGTCTCGTTCTGATCGAGCAGGATGTTTGACGGCTTCACGTCGCGATGGACGATGCCGCGTCCGTGGGCGTGGGCCAGCGCCGCCGCCACCTGCCGCACGATCCGGACCGCGCTCGCCGGTTCCATGGGCGTCTGCATGCGCCGCGCCAGGCTCATGCCTTCGATGTACGGCATCACCACGAACCCGTCGCCGTACTCGAACAGCGGCACCACGTGGGGATGGGCGAGGCGGGCGACGGTGTGGGCCTCGCGCGCGAGGAGCTCACCTCGGACCGACGTCTGCGATTCATGCCGGGCCAGCCGCTTGACCGCGGCCACGCCGCCCGAGACCACGTGGCGTCCGAGCCAGACCTCGGCCATGCCACCCGAGCCGATGCGACGGACCAGGATGTAGCTGCCGACCCGCTCGGAAGGAGGCGTCCGAGCCGCGGTATTGCTGGCTTCGGGCGAGAGCTGCACGGTTCCTGCATAGCACGATCCGGCGGTGGTCTCAGCCGCGCAGATCTGGGCGTACGATGGAGGCGTGCTCGCGTACCGGATCCTGCGCTGGCTGCTCCGGCTGGCCATGCGTGTGTTCTTCCGGCAGATCGAGGTGACCGGCCTCGAGCACGTGCCCGGCAAGGGTCCGATCATTTTCGCCGGCAACCACCCCAACTCCTTGATCGATCCCATCCTGATCATCACGACCTGCGGACGGGTGGTGCACTTCGCGGCCAAGGACACGCTGTTCTCCACCCGGATCATGCGGGCGCTCCTGCGCGGGCTGGGCGCGGTCCCCCTGGCCCGGCGCGCCGATCACGGCGGTGGGCAGGTCGACAACGATGCCGCATTCAGCGCCATGTTCGAGACCCTGAACCAGGGTCGAACGATCGGAATCTTTCCCGAGGGTCTCTCGCACGACACCTCGCAGCTCGCCCGCTTCAAGACCGGCGCGGCCCGGCTGGCCCTGGGCGCGGCGGCGCGCGGCGCACCGGTGGTGGTGGTGCCGTGCGGACTGACGTTCATCAGCCCCAAGCGCTTCCGCAGCCGGGCCCTGGTGCAGTACGGCCCGCCCATCACCATCGGACCCGAACGAGTTGCGGCGGCCGCCTCCGATCCGGTCGCCGCAGCGCGCTCACTCACCGACGATCTCGAGCGCGCGCTGCGCGGCCTGACCATCAACGCCGCCGACTGGGAGACGGTGCGGGTGCTCGACGCCGTCCGCCGCCTCTATACGCCGCGCGACGTCGACCTCGACGAGCGCGTCGAGCTGGCCCGCCGCTTCAACAGCCACTACCCCGAGCTCCGCGACGATCCGCGCGTGCGCGGCGTGATCGATCGCACCCGCGCCTACCAGGCTCGACTCGACGAGCTCGGCCTCTCCGATCGCGAGCTGGCCCGCGGCGTGTCGACCGGCGCGGCCGCCCGCCGCATCGCCCGCTACCTGGCGCTGGTGCTGGTGTGGCTGCCGCTGATGTTGCCGGGCGCGCCGCTCCACCTGCCGGCGGTCGCGCTGGCCCGATTCGCCGGCAAGAAGCTCACGCCCCGCAAGGACGTGATCGCGACGACCAAGGTGCTGGCGGGCATGGCGATCGTGCTCACGTCGTACGCGCTCGCGACCGCGATCATCGGCTGGCGCCTCGGCTGGGTGTGGGCCCTGGCCGCCGGCCTGGTCTTGCCGCTGTCGGGTTACGCCACGCTCCGCGTCCTCGACGGCATCCAGCTCCTGCGCCGTGGGCTGGGTGCCCTCCGGCGCGCGCTCCACCTGTCGCGCGAAGCGGCCGCGCTGCGCGACGAGCGCGACGCGCTGTCGGCGGAGATCGTGCGCGTCGTCGGCGAGATCCGCCCGGCCGGCCTCGAGCTGATGTTTCCGCCCGAGGCCCGCGCGCCGAGCGGAGCCCCGGCGTGACCGCGCCGCTCACCGTGGTCCTGCTTCACGGCCTCGCCCGTCGCGCCGGCTCCCTCGCCGGGATGGGCAAGGCGCTCGAGCAGGCGGGCTTCGCCACCTGGAGTTGCGACTACCCCTCGCGCCACACCGGCATCGCCGCCGCGGCCCGCGAGCTCGCCGATCGCATCGCCACCGAGCTGCCCGACCGCGCGCTCGGCGCCGTCACCCACTCGCTGGGTGGCGTGCTGGTCCGCCACATGGCTGACCCGCGGCTCGACTGGCGGCGCATCGTCATGCTGGCGCCGCCCAGCCAGGGCAGCCAGGTCGCCGCCGCCCTCGCCCACCACCCGGTGTTCCGCTGGTTCTACGGGCCCGCCGGCCAGGAGCTGGGCGGCGACCCGGCGAGCTGGCCGCCCCCGCCGGCGCCGACCGCGGTGATCGCCGGCACTCGTCGGCGTGCGCTGGTCAATCCCACGAGCTGGGTGAGCGGACGCGTGTTCGCCGACGGGGTCGCTCACGACGGCACCGTCGCCGTCGACGAGGCCCGACTGCCCGGCGCGGCCTTTGCCACCGTCGACGCCACCCACACCTTCATCATGGACGATCCGGCCGCGCGATCCCTGGCCGTCGCCTTCCTGCGCGAGGGCACCCTGGAGGGGTGATGCGCCCGGCCGGCGGGGCCTGTACGTTTTTCCGCAACCGCTCCGGCCGGCGCTCGATAGGACGGATCATGAACCAGCGCACCGCCCGACCCACGCTCGCCTTCCTCGCCACCGGCGTCGCCTGCGCCCTCGCCACCACCGCCTGCGCGCGCTGGGCCCGCGAGCCGCGCTTCGGCAGCCTCACCCGCGACGATCGCCCGTTCTCGTTCAGGCACAACATCGAGCTGATCGAGGTCTCGAACGGCCTGCGGGTCGCGCTCATCCACGATGACCGCACCAACCTGGCGACGGTCGACGTGCGCTACGACGTCGGCTCGGCCGAGGATCCGATCGGCAAGGGCGGCCTCGCCCACCTGGTCGAGCACGTCCTCTTCGAGCTGCGCGCCGAGGCCGGCGGGCCCACCCTGGGCGAGGAGCTGGGCGAGCTGGCCCTCCACAACAACGCGTTCACGTCGTGGGACTACACCCACTACACGTCGACCGTGCCCGTCGAGCACCTCGACAGGGTCATCGCGCTCGAGGCCCGCCGCATGCGCGCGCCGTGCACCGAGCTCGACGACGCGGTGTTCGCGCGCGAGCGCGACGTGGTGCTGGCCGAGGGTCGCCAGCGCCACTCGCCGTTGCTCGACACCATGTTCGACGTGCTGGGCGAGGTCTACGGCACGCAGCACCCCTACGCCCGCCCCATCACGTCCGAGGAGGTCGCCACCGCCACCCGCGACGATGTCTGTCGCTTCGTCGAGGCTCACTACGCGCCCGACCGCGCGTACATGGTGGTGACCGGCCCCTTCAAGCCGGCCGAGATCAAGGGGCTGATCGGCCGCAGCTTCGGCCCGATCTCGCGCCAGGCCTCGGCGGCGCGCGTGCCGGTGCCGACCCCCAAGCTCGACGGCGCGACCACGCGCCGGAGCGCGCCGCTGGTTCGCCCCCAGGCGCTGGTGTTCCTCTCCCATCCGGCGTGGGGCGCCCCCGGCGCGGTCAACTACCTGCTCGGGCGCGACGCGCTGGCGGCCGCCCTCTCCACCGCCGACGACGAACACGGCTGGATCACCGACACCAGCGTGTCGCTGATGGGTGGCAGCCGGGCGCCGACGCTGGTCGCCACCGTCGAGGTCGACGCCGCCGGCCGACTCGGCGACGCCGCCGACGAGGTGTTCGCGAGGGCCGGCAAGCTCCTCGAGGGCGCCTCGGGGCGTTCGCTCAGCCCGGTGCTCGGGGCCATGACCATGTCGTACGTCGAGAGCTGGGACGACCTGCCGACCCGCGGCCGCTGGATCGCCGACTTCATGCAGTTCACCGACCACAACTGGTTCATGTTGAAGGAGATGCGCGCGATCAGCGCCACCAACTGGGCGGTAGCGATCCGCCAGCTGCGCAGCACGTTCAGCCCGGGCCGGAGTCATGTCGTGCTGCTCACCCCGAGCGACGCCGCGACAGGCACCCGCGACACGTCCATCCCGTCGGGCTCGCACGACCTCTCGCCCTGGCGCGCGCCTGCCGATCCGGCGGCCGCCGATCGCCCGATCGAGGTGGACCAGCGGACCCTGACCGCGCACGTCGAGGAGTACGAGCTCGCCAACGGCCTGCGGGTGCAGCTCGCGCCCGATCCCGACAGCCCGATCATCGACGCCCGGCTGGTGTTCCCGGTCGGCCAGGCCCACGAGGCGCCCGATCGACCCTACGTCGCCACCGCAGCGGCCCGGCTCCTGTCCAGCGACACCGAGGGCTTCTACGAGCGCGCGATCGTCGAGAAGCTCGAGTGGTCGATGTCCCACGGAACCCTGACCGGCAGCGACGTGAACGAGACCTCGACGACGTTCTGGGTGCGCGGCATGGCCCCGTGGGGCGACTGGCACGTCTGGTACCTGTCATGGCTGCTCGATCAAGGCCGCTACAACGCCGACGAGCTCGACGCGCTCCACCGCCGCGCTCGCAGCCGCGGCAAGGACGAGGACGAGATCGACCCGGTGGCGCTGGCGTTCGCGTCGCGCCTGTTCGGCGAGGGTCATCCCTACGCGGTCCCCGATGCGCCGCGCGGCGTGGCGTACTCGCGGATCGGCGCGAAGGACCTCGAGCGGTGGAAGCGCGCGCACTACCGCGCCCGCGGCGCCACGTTGATCATCAGCGGCGCCTTCGACGACGTCGCCATGAAGCGCGAGATCGACGAGCTGTTCGGCCCGTGGTCGGGCGAGGCCCCGGCCGACCTGCCGATGATCCCCGCAGCCCATCCGGCGCGCGGCCCGTCGTGGCTGGCCGCCGACGACGCCGGCGCCGCCCAGACCACCCTCGTGTTCGGCTTCGCGACCGCGTCCGATCCCGACCGCGACGAGGCGGCGCGCGCGGTGGTCGGCGAGATGGTCGAGGACGCGCTGCGCGACGTGCGCGAGGCCATGGGCGCGAGCTACGGCGTCCACGCCCGGTATCTGTCGGGCGCCGCCGGCGGCCTGCTCATGATCAAGGGCGACATCGACGAGACCAAGGCCGGCGCCGTGCTCGCGCGCATCCTGACCACGCTGGAGGCGGTGCGGGCCGGCGGCGACGATCAACGGGCGGCCTTCGTCCGGGCGCGACGCAAGGCGCTGGCGAACGCGATGGGCCGCACCGGCGGCGCGATCGCCATCGCCGACGAGCTCGCCGGCCAGGCGGCGGCCGGGCACTCGCTCAGCCACGGCAACATCGTGGCCACCCAGATCTCGTCGTTGAAGCTCGCCGACGTCGCGCGCGTCGCCGCCGCCGATCTGGCCGACGTGCGGCGGGTCGTGCTGGTCCGCGGCAAGAAGGCGTCGGTCGACGCCGCGTACGCAGCGATCAACGTGACGCCCGAGCGACCGGCGCCCGAGGTCGAGGCCAAGGTCGACGGCGGCGGCGACGCCAGCGCCGAGCCCGGGCCGCGTGATCGACCGTCGACCGACCAGCCGCCCGCGCCGCGCCCCGCCGACACCCGGCCCCATCGCCTCGAGGACGGCCCGCGCCTCAGCGTCGGCATGCCCGCGGGCGCGGCGGCGTCGACCCAGACCGGCCTGTTCCTGGGCGCAACCAAGATCAGCCTCGACGAGTTCCTCCGCCTCGCCGGCGCTGACGACGTGCTGCGGCGCATGAACGGCCGGCGCTGGGCAAGACGAGGGCTGATCGCCACCGGCGCCATCGGCGTCGCGATCGGCGCGACCATCAAGCTCACGGTGGAGGACTGCTCGGGTATTCGTCCCACCGATGACCGCGAGGAATGCGACGCGCGCGTGTCGTCACGGCGGAACAAGGCGATGGTCGCCGTCGGCCTGGGGCTGATCCTGGCCGCGGGCGGCTCCCAGGTCTGGAACGGCGACCCCGACGACGCCGAGCTCAACCGCATCGCCGCTCGCTACAACCGCGTCGTCGCCGGCGGCACCGGCGAAGGTGATGACGACGGCGCCACCGAGCCGGCGGTGGTCCTCACCCCGGTGGTGTCCGAGGGCGGCGGCGGGCTGGTGCTCTCCGGCCGCTTCTGAGCGACCATGGTGCCATGGGCACCACCGCGGCACTCTTCGGGGCGCTGTTCGCCGTCCTCCTCGTCCTCGAGCTGGTCGACGCGGTCCTCAGCTCGGTGCTCGACGGCGCGGCAGCCGAGGCGACCACGAAGTCGCCGCGCTCGCCGACCTTCATCCTGCTCATCCTGATCGGCTGGGTGGGCTCGACCATTGGCCTGCTCTTCCACGAGCTGGCCCACGCCGTCGGCCAGTTCGTGTTCGGTGGCCGTCCCAAGATCGTGCTGCTCAAGAACGGCGGCTTCGCCCAGGCGTCGCCGTGGCTGCCGTTCGCGCCGTTCAAGGTCGTGTACGTCTTCGGGCAGAGCGTCGGCATCGGCCTCATCGGCCTGGCGCCGGCGCTGTTCACCGCCGCGACGATCGGGGGCATCGCGTTGTGGGCGTCACCTCTGTCGCTCGAGACGCTGGGGGGCGCGGCCCGCGCCATCGCCTCGGGCGCCGACGTCACCGGCGCCCTCGACGTCGTCGACAGCGTATGGGGCCTGGTCGCCGGCGGCCACTGGTGGATGTGGCCGCTGTTCGCCGCTGTCCTGCTCCTCGTCGGTCCGTGCATGACGCCGTCGACGATCGACTACGTCGCGGCCACTCCGTCGCTGGTCGGCTACGGCATCGGCGCGGTGGTGATCACGCGCTGGGGCGCGATGGGCATGATCGTGGCCGCGGCGGCGGCGGGCGTGGTCATGGTCGGCCTCCAGGCGCGCAAGCTCATGCCGATGGCGGTGGGACGGGTGCTGGCCTCGATCCTGCTCGCCACGCCGGTCCTGTGGCTGGTCACCTGGATCGCCGCCCGCCGCTTCGGCCACCCGGCGGGGCTGCTCATCCAGAGCGGCCTGGTGGTGGTCACGCTCGCGCTCGCCCTCGCCGCTGCGGCCCAGATCGTCTACGTCGCGCTGGCCCTCGTGCTGGCGGCGCTGGGCCGGCCCCGCATCCTGTGGCGCGCGCTCAAGGCCCTGCCCGGCCACGTCCTCGATTTGGTCCTGCCGTTCTCGACCTGTATCGAGTGCCGCGTCCACTACCGGAAGCGCTGCGACGGCTGCGGCCGGACCCCCGACGCGCCGGCGCCGCCGAAGACCGACGCGCCGAAGCCGAAGAAATCCGGGCTCGACGGTCTGCTCGATCGCGCCCGCGGCGCTCGCCCCGACGGCGCGGCCTAGCCGGCGGCGGCCGCCTCGGCGCGCTGGCGCAGGTCGGCGATGGTGGCGGCGTAGTCGGGCGTGCCGAACACGGCCGAGCCCGCGACGAAGACGTTGGCGCCGGCGGCGGCCGCCCGGCCGATGTTGTCGGGCTTGATGCCGCCGTCGATCTCGATGTCGACGTCGTGGCCACCCTCGTCGATCATCCGGCGCAGCGCGGCGAGCTTGGGCAGCGCGCTGGGGATGAACTTCTGGCCGCCGAAGCCGGGGTTGACGCTCATGAGCAGCACCATCGACACGTCGCCCAGCACCCAGCGCAGCGACTCGAGCGACGAGTGCGGGTTGAGCACGACCACGGCCCGCTTACCGAGCTCGCGGATGGCGCCGATGGTGCGGTGCAGGTGGGGACAGGCCTCGACATGGACGCCGATCAGATCGGCGCCGGCGCGGGCGTACTCGCCGACCCAGCGATCGGCGTGCTCGATCATCAGGTGGACGTCGAGGGGCAAGGTCGTCACCTTGCGGACCGCCTCGATCACCACCGGCCCGATGGTCAGGTTGGGCACGAAGTGGCCGTCCATGACATCGACGTGCACGTAGTCGGCGCCGGCGTCCTCGATGGCCTTGACCTCGGCGCCCAGACGCGCGAAGTCAGCTGAGAGGATCGACGGTGCGATGCGGATCGGCCGGGAAGTGACCACGGTCGGACGCTATCACGCCGCGCTGATCGGTCACGCGCGTCGCGCCGCCTCGAACTCGGCGTCGAACGCGGCCTCGACGGGCAGTGGCGGCCCCTGGGCCGCGAAGCGATCGTGGCTGGCGCGGCCGCCGGTGGTCCAGCGCGGGCGGGCCGGGATCTCGGGACGGGACTCGAGCGTCCACGTCGTCCACGGATCATCGGTGGTGCGGGCAGTGTCGACGCTGCGGCACACCACCAGCTCGACAGCGCAGGCGGCGTGGATGGCGGCGAACAACGCCGCTACCTCGTCGAAGAACACCGGCCAGTCGGTGTCCATGGTCCGGGTCCGCACCACCAGCGCCGCCCAGGTGTCGGCCCAGTGCCAGCGGTCGTGGGTGTCGAGGCGGATCTCGGCCTTGCCGGCCAGCTCGAGGCGGACCGCGGCGGCGATGGCCGCGCGCTCGGCCGGTCCGGGCGCCTCCGCGAAGCGAATCTCGTAGTCGAGGCGACCACCGCCGTACCACTCGGCCGGCGCGGCACCGTAGAAGAGGAACGGAAAGCTCACGGCGGCAGCATCGCACGGCGCAGTCGCACCGCGAAGAACCCGTCGGCGCCGTGGCGATGGGGCCAGGTGCGCAACGCCCCGCCCTCGGCGAGCGCCGCCAGGGCACCGGCCGGCGGCTCGACGGCGAACTCGGGGTGACGGGCGACAAACCCGGCGAGCTGCTCGGGGCCCTCGGCGCGGGTGAACGTGCACACCGCGTAGACCAGCGCGCCGCCGGGCGCGACCCGGGCCGCGGCGGCGTCGAGCAGCGCAGCCTGGGTGACGGCCAGGCCGGCGAGGTCGGCGGCGGTGAGCCGGGCCTTGGCTTCGGGGTGACGGCGGAGCACGCCGAGGCCCGAGCAAGGCGCGTCGAGCAGGACCAGATCGTAGGCGGGATCGAGACCGGCGGTGGTGGCCGTGAGCTCGGCGGCGATGGTCCGGATCCCGGACAACCCGAGCCGGCGTGCGGACGACTCGAGGAGCACGAGCTTGGCGGCGGCGCGATCGAGCGCGTGGATCGTCGTGCCGGCGGTCGCGGAGCCCAGCTCGGCGAGGTGCGTGGTCTTGCCGCCGAGCCCGGCGCAGGCATCGAGGACCCGAGCCGGCACCGGCGCTGCCAGCGCCCCCACCAGCTGGGCGCCGAGATCCTGGACCGTCCACCGGCCGGCCTGGAACGACGGGCTGATCGACGGATCGCCGGCGCCGCGCACGGCGAGCGCGGTGGCCGACAACGGCGTGGCCTCGATGGTGGCGCCCTCGGCGATCAGGCCGGCGCTGGCCTCGGCGACCCGCCGGGCGGTGTCCTCGACGTCGGTCGAGCGCGCGGTGTTGACCCGGACCCACAGCGGCGCCGGCGTGGCCAGCGCCGCGACCGCGGCGGCGAGCTCGTCGGCCGGTACCTGCGCGGCCAGCTCGTCGATGATCCACGGCGGCAGCGAGTGCTCGACGGCCAGGCGGGCGCGCGGCTCGACCGGCAGCGCCGGCTCGCCACTGGTCGCCAGCTTGCGCAGCACCGCATTGACGAAGCCGGCCAGCTTGGCGCCGTGACGCCCGCGCACCGCGCCGACCGCGTCGTCGACCGCGGCGTGCGCCGGCGTGCGCATCATCAGGATCTGATGGGCGCCGAGCACGAGTGCCTGCAACACCGCCGGCGGAGAGCGCCGCAGATCGGCGTAGGCGCCGAGGGCGCGCTCGAGCCGCGGCCGATGGCGCAGCGTGCCGTAGACCAGCTCGGCGGCCAGACGGCGATCGCGCTCGTCGAGCTCCGCCCGGCCCAGCTCGGCATCGAGGGCGAGGGTCGCGAACGCCCCGCCCTCGTCGACGCGCGCCAGCACCGCGCGCGCCACGTCGCGGGCGCTGCGCGGAGCGTCGACGTGGTCGAGGTCCGGACCGACCGACCCTACATCGACGCCCTGGTCGCCTTCTTCCGCGCCCGCGCCCGGCG
>SXJR01000574.1 GCA_005779305.1 Myxococcales bacterium | reverse complement strand
GCCGATCTCGTCGACCGCGGTGACCGTGCCGACCGGCGACGACGAGCGGCGGGCGATGCGCACCGGCCTCTTGCCGCCGCCTACCGCGGTGCGGCGCAAGAGCGCGACCGCCGAGGTTCGTCCCGCCGGCGGCGACGCCCGGCGCAAGCACGATGTCACCGCCGACGACACCCGCACCACGGTCTCGGCGCCGCCATCGGCCGCGAGCAGCCCGCCGCCGCCGATCGAGGCGACCCGGCCCATCGATGCATCGTGGCTGATGGAGACCACCGGCGCCGGCGAGGATCCGCTCGACCCGGTCGCGCCGCCTCCGATCGCGCGCTCGGGGCAGATCGGCGACGACACCAACGCCAAGACCCTGGTCGCGATCGATCCGGCCGCGCAGGTGTCGGACGATCCCACGCGCAGCTCGATCGATCCCACCCGCACCACGGTGTCAGCGCCGCCGGCGCCGGCGCGGCTGGCGCCGATCGATCCCAGCCTGGCCCGGCGCAAGTCGACCACGCTGCCGCCGCCGACACCTCCCCCGCCGGCGTCGTCGCCGGCGCAGGCCTCGATGATGCCTGCGCCCGCACCGCTGGTGCCGCAGCCGCCCCGGCTGCCGCCGCCGCCGGCGGCGACGCCGTCTTCGGTGAAGATCCCCGGCCGCGACGCCACCGCGCTCAACCCGCCGCCGACGCGCATCGTGCGCGACGAGGCGATGGCCGATCGTCCCTTCACGCCGCCCGCGGTCATCCCGGTGCCCGGCATCCCCGATCCTGGCTTCGTCAACGTCGCGCGTTACGCCATCACCTTCGGCCGAGCCCGCTGGCAGCGCCGCCGCGCGGTCAAGCTCTTGCACGTCGAGATCAAGAGCGACACCGACGCGCTCGACGGGGTCTTGCTCCAGCTCGGCCGCGACGCCCGCGCCGCCGGCGTCGAGAACCGCGTGCTCGCGCCCGAGAACCTGGCCATCAGCGACGCCGAGAAGCGGCGCGATCAGGCCACCCAGGCTGGCGTCGACATCGGCAACCGCAAGCTGGAGGAGACCGCCAAGTACGAGGAGCTCGAGCGCGAGCGCACGATCAAGGTCACCGAGGCCGAGAAGGTGCTCGAGGACGCCCAGCGCGAGCTGTCGACGCTCGAGGCTCAGCGCCGCGGCGTGCGCGACAAGCGCAAGGAGCTCGAGCGCCGCCAGAACGCCTATGTCAAGGCCGCCGAGCAGCGTGACACCGAGGCCGGCAACGCGCCCATGGGAGAGACCCGCGGCGAGCTGCGCCGGGTCGCCGACGGTCACCGCCGCGAGGCGGCGTCGCTCGATCCCGAACGCCAGGACCTGGAGCGGCGCCTGGCCGCCCTCGAGCGCCCGATCGGCTACGCCCAGACCAAGGTCGAGCAGGCCAAGGTCGAGCTCGATCAGCAGCGCCGCTCGCTGGCCGACGCCCGCGAGGGCCACCGCCACCGCCTGGCCGAGCTCGACGCCGAGTCCAGCCGCAAGGGCCGCGAGCGCGACCTCATCGAGGGCGAGATCAACCGGCGGCTGGTCAACCTGGGCACGCTCATCAACCTGCACCGGGTCGAGCGCCCCGAGTTCGACGAGCTGTACCGCCGCATCGATCGGCTGCGCCACGCCATCAACGCCCGCACCACCGAGATCGATCGTCTCACCGCCGAGCGTGAAGCCTACGATCGCGGCTCACTTCTGCGCGGCTACGCCGTTCTCGCAGGGGTGGGTGTCCTGGTGATCACCTTCGTGGTGATCATCCTGGCGCTCGTGTAGGCCTCGATCTCTTCTGGGATCGCGAGACGTTCCGGCTCGGGCGCTGTGTTACCGTAGGTGACGTGCCCCTGGTCCTGGTCTCGAACAACAGCGAACTCTTGAGGCACCTCGCTGCCCCGACGTTTCGCCGGCTCGAGCTGGAGCAGAAGGTCGCCTCGTCCGGAGACGACGCCTGGGCCCAGTTCCAGGCCCACAAGCCGATCATGGCGATCCTCGATGCCGAGATGGCGGGCATCACCGGGTCCGAGCTGGCCGAGAAGATCAAGGCGTCGGCGCCGGCCACCCGGGTCGTGCTGGTGATCGGCAAGCGCCTCACCGGCGAGCAGATGCGGCGGGTGGGCGCCTGCGGCTGCGACGAGGTGCTGGTCGCGCCCATGAGCGCCGACGAGCTCTACGACGTGGTCGCGATCCAGCTCGGCATGCCGCGGCGAGGCGCCGAGCGCTATCGCATCGAGATCCTCGCCGAGGGCAAGCCGCTCGACGCGAACATCACCAACCTCTCGGTCGACGGCGTGCGCATCGTGTCCAAGGTGCCGGTCGCCGAAGGCGCGGCCCTGGCCGTGCGCATCACCCCCGAGGATGGCTCGGGCGCGGTCGACATCCCGGCCAAGGCGGTGTGGACCCAGGCCGCGGCGTCGTCGAGCGGCGGGACCAAGACCGTCATCGGCGCCGAGTATCCCAACCTCGATGACCGCGCCCGCGAGGTGCTGGCCCGGCTCACCCAGTGGGAGGTCGTCCACGAGACCCAGCGCATCCGCATCGTGCTCAAGGGCGACTTCACCGAGGCCACCCGCTTCGACGAGCTGGCCGACTCGATGGTCGGGCGCGTCGATTTCGACCTGGCGCAGGTGCGCTACATGAACTCGCTCGGCGTGCGGGCCTGGTGCGAGTTCCTGCGGGCCGCGCCGATCCAGGGCTACGAGTTCCACGCCTGCTCGGTGCCGTTCGTGCTGCAGGCGTCGATGGTCGAGGACGTGGTCGGGCGCGGCACGGTGACGTCGTTCTTCGCCCCGTACCACTGCGCCAAGTGCGATCACCAGGAGGAGCGCTTGCTGCAGTCGGCTGCGCTCCTGGCGTCGAGCCTGGAGCCACCGGTCTTCCAGTGCCCCAAGTGCGACGGTCAGCTGATGTTCGACGATCTGCCCGAGCGCTACTTCGCGTTCTTGCAGCGCAACGACTGAGCGAAGCGAACGGAGCGAAGCGCTATGGCGGACGCCGCGGAGATCGAGCTCTTCTTCGACATCGGCTCGTCGTACAGCTACCTGGCGGCGACGCAGATGGCGGCGGTGCGCGAGCGGACCGGCGTGCCGGTGCGGTGGCGGCCGTTCCTGCTCGGCGGCGTGTTCAAGGCCACCGGCAACGAGATGCCGGCGCGCATCCCGGCCAAGGCCCGCTGGATGCTCGGCGACATGGCGATGTGGAGCCGCCACTACGGCATCCCGTTTCGCGTGCCCAGCCGCTTCCCGCTGATGACCCTGCGGACCCAGCGCGCGCTGGCCGCGGTCGAGCGCACCCATCCGACCGCGCTGCCCGCCTTCGCCCTGGCGCTGTTCAAGGCGTACTGGGCCGACGACCAGGACGTCACCGCCGATCCGGTGCTCACCGCTGCTGCGACCGCCGCCGGCCTCGATCCCGCCGCGGTGATCGCCGCGATCGACGCGCCCGAGACCAAGGATCTGCTGCGCGCCACCACCGAGGAGGCCGTCCGCCGCGGCGCCTTCGGCGCGCCCGCCATGTTCGTCGGCGACGTCCTCTTCTGGGGCAACGACCGCATCCCGCTGCTCGAAGAGCACCTGAAGTCCCGGTCGACCTGAGCGCGTCGCCACCGCCTGAGCGCCCGCATTCCACCCATCGGTCACGCGTGGCCGCGTGTCACGCGGGACAGTGCGACCGTGTGACATCGGGACGCCGCGCCGTGTGATCGCGCGCCGTTGGCCGGCACCGCCGACGGCACGACGGATGCTCTACCGCCACGGCATGAGCGACTACGAGAACGAGAGCGGACAGGAACCGACGGTCGGCACGCCGGAAGGTGGGCGGCCGCGGCGCACCACGCCGCCGGGCAAGTCGACGTTGACGTCGCGCCTGGCCGCGTCGCCCGCGTCGATCGCGCGCGCCGTGGTCGCGCAGCTCAAGGAAGGTCCCAGCGACACGGCGCGGCCCGCACCGACCGACGTCCACGCCGCCGCCGCCCACGGCACGTCCGGCAGCGGCGGTTCGCTCCCGCACCTCGCCGAGATCCAGCGCGCCTTCGGCCACCACGACGTCACCGGCGTCCGCGCCCACGTGGGCGGCGCCGCCGCCGAGGCCTCGGCCGCGATGGGCGCTCGCGCCTACGCCGCCGGCGACAGCGTCGCCTTCGCGTCATCTCCCGATCTGCACCTCGCCGCCCACGAGGCCGCCCACGTCGTCCAGCAGCGTGCCGGCGTCCGCCTCTCCGGCGGCGTCGGGGCGGCCGGCGACGAATACGAGCGACACGCCGACCGCGTCGCCGACGGCGTCGTCCGCGGCGACTTCGTCCAGGATCTCCTCGGCGATCTGGCCCACCGTGGACACGCCGGTGGCCCGGCGGTGCAGCGGGACG
>SXJR01000573.1 GCA_005779305.1 Myxococcales bacterium | reverse complement strand
GAGAGGGCGGTGGAGACCTCGGGCTCGCCGGCCGTCGGCGCCGCGAGCGCGGGGTCCCTCGTCCGCTCAGACAGTCCTCGCGGTACGAGACGCACGGCGCTTTGCCCTCGACCCTCGACACCACGCAGTCACGTGCCCACGCGGGGCCGCTGCGGAACTCGCGGCCGAGGGATCCCCGCGCTCACGTCACCTCGGCCGGCGTGACGTCCTGCCCACCGAGACCCGGCCGCCCTCGCGGGACTCGGACGTTCTTGCGAGATCTGGACGCCTGGCTCAACCCGGACCTCGCTCAACCCGGACCTCGCTCAACCCGGCCGCCCTGAGCGAGGCCGTCTGCGGCCGAGTCGAAGGGCGCACGCCCCGAGAGGGTGGTGGAGACCTCGGGCTCGCCGGCCGTCGGCGCCGCGCGCGCGGGGTCCCTCGTCCGCTCTGACAGTCCTCGCGGTACGAGACGCACGGCGCGTTGCCCTCGACCCTCGACACCACGCAGTCACGTGCCCACGCGGGGCCGCTGCGGAACTCGCGGCCGAGGGATCCCCGCGCTCACGTCACCTCGGCCGGCGTGCCGTCGCACCCACCGAGCCGGACGCCCAGAGCTCACCCCGGCCGCCCTTGCGGCTTGCTCACCCCGGCCGCCCTCGCGGGACTCGGACGTTCTGCGAGACCCGGCCGTCGTCGCGGAACTCGGACGTTCTTGCGGATTCAGGACGCCTGGCTCAACCCGGACCTGACGCGCAGAGCGAGGTCGTCTGCGGCCGAGTCGAAGAGCCGCGCGTGGGCGGGTTTCGGCGTGTCGTGCGATGGTGCTCGCGTGAGCTGGGTCCAGCTGACGACGGTCCCGCGAGAGCGTGGCGACGGGCGTCCGATCGTGCACGCGGGGCGCGTGGTGTGGTTCCGCTCCGACGGGGGCCTCGCCTACGACGCGCGCACGAACGAATGGAGATCACTCGACACGCCGTCGGGGTGGCGTGACGGTGGGATCGTGGTCTCGATCGGCGACGACCTCATCGTCTGGAGCGGCATGTACCCCGGCCAGCGGATCGACGCGACCGGTGCGTCGCATCGGATCTCGGAGGTGAGGCAACCGTCGGTCCGCAAGTTGGCGCGTTGTGCGTGGACCGGGCGCGAGCTCGTTGTCTGGGGCGGTTGGAACCAAAGGCCGCCGCGGCCGAGGACGCCGCGCCTCAACGGTGCCGCGTACGACGCGGCGCGCGACGTGTGGCGCAAGCTTCCGAAGACCAACGCACCGACGACGCCCAACGGGCTGCACCTGTGGACAGGGAGCGAATTCTGGATCTGGGCCGGCGAGGTCAAGAAGGGTACGTGGAAGACGCTCGGGGCCGGCTGCGCCTACGACCCGGCAGCGGATACGTGGCGCTCGCTCGCGGACCTTCCGGGGGATCCGGACTATCCGTTCGCCGTGGTGCGCTTGACCGACGCGGCGCTGATGGTCCGGCGCGACGACCTCGAGACGTGCTCGACGTGGGGCTACGAGCCGCGATCGGATCTGTGGGAGCCCCTCGCGCCGCCGCCCGAAGGAGGAGCAGGACCTCCGAGATTGCTCGATTGCGGTGGCCGCATCGTCCTGCTGCTGGCCGGCCAGACATTCGAGTACCTCGTCATGCGCGATGCGTGGGCGCGGCTGCCGAGTCTCCCGAACGAGCCACATCACCTGCTCTGGCTCGACGGCGCGCTCCTTGCGTTCATGTCGGACGGCCCGGTGTACCGCCTCGTAATGCCGACGTGATCACCAACGTCCGCTGCACCCGGCACGAGGATGCGTCGCGTGCACGCGGTTGGTGCGACGTCACGACGGCCCGGGCAACGTGCGTGCGAGGATCCCTCGGCCGCGAGTTCCGCAGCGGCCCCGCGGGGGCACGTGACAGCGTGGTGGTGGGTGTGCAGGCGAAACGCTGGGCGTCTCGTACCGCGAGGACTGTTTGAGCGGACGAGGGACCTCGCACGCACGGCCGCCCGAGGCCGTCGCGTCCGGGGTCTCCACCGGCCCTCGGGCCCTGATTCACGGAGTGCGCCCTTCGACCAGGCCGGCCGGCCTCGCTCGGGGCGACCGGTGGGAGTGACTCACGTGAGTCTCGGCAGACGGGTCAGCGCGCCAGGGGGCGGCCGTGGCGGGTGGTGAGCTGGAGGGCGTTGCCGAAGCTGGTCGAGAGGGTGGCCAGGGACGCGGCGGCGATCGACGGGCCCTGGGCGATGATCTCGTCGGTGGAGTGGGGTGTGGCCGGGCACTCGATGTAGTCGTCCTCGGTGACGACCAGGCGGACGTTGCGGCCGGCGAGCTGGTCGACGCCGAGGGGGCGGCTGAGGGCGTCGACGAAGTAGCCGGTGACCGCGTAGAGGGTGTTGCCGACGGCGACGTTGGCCAGGCCGTACTCGTCGCCCGAGCAGCCGAGCCAGACGCCGGTGGCCGCGTCGTACATGTGGACCTCGACCTCGAGCGTGCCGAATCCGTCGCTGGCGTTGACGTTGATCTGGCTGACGTAGGGGATGTCGCCGACGATCACGCTCTGGGTCACGGTGCTGGTGCGGCCGGCCGCGTCGGAGGCGGTCATGCTCAGGGTGTGGACGCCCGGGGTGAGCGTGCTGGTGTTCCAGCTCCGGGTGAGCGTGCAGCCGAGGATGCAGTCGGCCCAGGTCGCGCTCTGGGCGGTGACGCCGTCGATCGAGAGGGCGGCGGTGATGTTGCCCGGACCGCGGTCGACGACCGCGACCTGGATGGCGACGGTGCTGGCGCCTCGGACCTCGCCGGTCGGGCGCTGGAAGGTGATCTCGGGCGCGTCCTCGAAGCGCAGGGTGACGGCGTCCGTGGCCATGTCGCCCATGCCGTTGTTGGCGGTGATGGTGGCGACGTGGGTGCCCTCGCGCATGGTGTCGGCGTTCCAGGACACGATGACGTCGCAGCCCAGGTAGCAGTCGCCGCCCGGCGGCAGGCCCGAGAGGGTGAGCGCGGTGGTGGTGGTGCCGTCGATGGCGAGCTGGAAGCCGACCACCGGGTTGCCGGTGACGCGGACGTCGATGCGGACGTTGTCGTGCCCCGTGATGAGGGTGTTCTCGGCCGGGCTCAGGATCTCGAGGGCGGGCGGGGTGGGCGGAGCGTCGAAGCGGCTGTCGGTGGGGGTGTCGATCGGCGCGTCGGTGGGGACGGCGGCGTCCGGGCTGGGTGCGTCGGGGAAGACCACCCGGGCGTCGGGGGTGACGTCGTCGCCGTCGTCGCCGAAGTCGAGGGTGCAGGCCCCGAGCAGGCCGGCGGCCAGGCAGGCGCAGGAGAGGACGGCGGGGTGGGTGGGATGACGGAGGTCGGCCATGCTCGCCCTCGACCGTTACAAGGTGGGGGCCAGGTGCGCATCCTGGCGGAACCCGGCCAGGACCCGGGGCCGGGGGTTCGAACAGTGTCGGAACCCTGCCACAAAGCGCCAGCCATCTGCCGGCCCCCCCCCGAGTCTGCACCCGTTCACCCTGAGCCGGCACCCGTTCACCCTGAGCCGGCCGAGCGAAAGCGCGGCCGGTCGAAGGTGCACTCCACCCCGTCATCGATCTTGCGCATCCCGGGATCGCCCGTGAACAATGGAGCGTGGTCGTGACCCGTCCCGCGGCGATGCTGGGTGCGCTCCTCGCCGCCCTCACCGCCGGCGCGTGCGCCGAGCTCGGCGTCGTCGGCGACGGCACCACGGTGTCGTGGGGCCCGCCCAACGAGGGCGTGCTCATCGACGGCACCCGCCTGCCGCGCGAGGGTGAGGGCTTCGTGGTGCACCCGCGCTGGGCCGCCCGCGGCACCCAGTTCGGCACCGACGAGCTGGTCGACGTGATCGCCCACGTCGGCCGCGTCGTGGCCGAGACCCATCCCGGCAGCCGGCTCGCGGTCGGCGACCTGTCGATCGCCGGCGGCGGCCGCTCGCCGCACCACCGCTCGCACCAGACCGGCCGCGACGTCGACTTCGTGCTGTTCGCCCGCGACGCCAGCGGCAAGCCAGTGGACTCGACCGAGATGCGGCACTTCGGCGCCAGCGGCAAGACCGTCGACGCGGGCGAGCCGCTGTGGTTCGACGCCGAGCGGCAGTGGACGATGGTGCGCGCGCTGGTCGAGGCGCCGGGGCCCGGCGTGGCCAACATCTTCCTCTACGCACCGCTGCGCGATCTGGTCCTCGACGAGGCTCGCGCGAGCGGCGCACCCGACGCGGTCATCGACCTGGCCGGCTCGCTCCTGGCCCAGCCCGGCGACTCGGCGCCCCACGACGATCACATGCACGTGCGCCTGTTCTGCGCGGCCGACGACACCGGTTGTAGCGACTACACCGCACGGATGCCGCCCAAGAAGCCGCGCAAGACCGCCGTCGAGGAGGCCATGGCCGCCGAGATCGCGCGCCGGCCGCGTATCGGCTCGATGCTGCACTTCGGCACCCGCTGGTAGTCAGGGCCGCGCGCCGAGGTCAGGGCGTGATCGCCAGGGGGCGCACGCTCTGCACCATGCGGTCGAAGGTCCGCGCCATCGAGCTGCGATCGGCCGGCGAGTCGGCGGCCAGGATGACGCTGACCAGCGAGTCGCCGACGACGATGACGGCGTGGCGCAGGTAGGCGCGGCCGATCTCGTACTCGAGCTCGGGCGTGCGGGTGCGCTGCTGGGAGACCACGCGGAAGCCGGCGCCGGTCAGGTGCGTCGACAGCACGTCGGCGGCCGCGATCGGATCGTGGTTGCAGAAGGCGGCGCCGCTGCGGCAGTCGGCGGCGATGGGGTCGACGGTGAGGACGATGCGGACCCGCGGCTTCGAGCGGCTGAGCCAGACCAGGGTCCGCGGATAACCGCTCGACTCGGTGATGCGCCAGCCACGGGGCAGGCTGGCGCGCAGGCCGTGGGCCTCGGAGACGAAGCTGTCGCCGTCGATGTCGGCTTCTACCGGCCGCGCGCCGGGTGCGACCGCCGCCAGCACGGTCGCGATCACCGTCGCGCGAACAGTCGATCGAGGGGTCATCTCCGACGGTGAGCGTACTCCGCGGGCCGCCATCGCGCGCGTGGCGAAGCGGCGCCACTACCTGAACAGAGTTGCAGCGGAATAGTTGACTCTTCGCGCTTGTGTATCGTTGACCGACTCCATTCACACGAATACAGTGACACTACTTACCGGGGACGATCGGATTCGATTCGTTCCGTTCTGGGGGATCGCACCATGACTCGGCCACTCACGCCGTCGCCGCACGCGAGCGACATCGAGCCCGCGCCGCCGTACGCCACGTACGGCGAGCCCAGCTACGCGCTGGTCGGCGACGAGCTCGTCGTGTCAGTGGGGGCCGATGTGCGGACGCGCGCGCTGGCCGCCGGCCTGGTGTCGCGGCGCCGGCGTGGCGACCAGGGCGAGGGCGGGGCAACCCGCCGCGATCCCGCCGGGTATCTCGCACCCGACGAGCTGCGTCTCATCGAGGACCAGCACGGCGAGGGGATCACCGCGGTGCAGATCGTCGACGTCTTCGTGTCGCGGGGCGTGCGCTTCTCCGAGGCCAGCTTTCGCAAGTACGTGCAGCAGGGCCTCCTGCCGCGCAGCCGTCGCGTCGGCCGCAAGGGCAAGAACAAGGGCTCGCTCGGCGTGTACCCGCCCAAGACCGTGCGCCGCATCAACGAGGTCAAGCGGCTGATGGGCGAGGGCTACACCATCGAGGAGATCCAGGAGCAGTTCCTGCTCTTCACCGATCTGGTCGAGAACGTCGACGAGTCGGTGACCGAGCTGCTGGCCCGCCTCGACGAGGGCATCGCCGGCGAGCGCCTCGATCCCCAGGCCCGCCGCGGCGTGGCCAAGGAGCTCGGCGACGTGCGCCGCATCGCCGGCGAGCTGGTCGAGCGCCTGGGCGCGCTGGCCCAGCGGGTGGCCGCACCCCGCTCCGCGCTCCTCCGCAAGAGCGGCGCCGCCGGCTCGGCCGAGGACCTCCTCTAGCGATTCACCAGCGCCGGCCCCGGCCGGCGGCGATTCCCGAAGGGCACCGAACCAGGAGACCGAACATGAGCGCCAACCACGACGAGGACGAGGACGAGAGGGTGGCCGCCACTGCCGTTGACGCCGACGACGACGCCAAGGGTGACGGCGTCGAGGACGACGACGACGACGACGACGACGCCGACGACGGTGACGACGCCGAGGACGCCGAGCCGACCGCCGGCGGCGACCTCCCCGAGGTCAGCCGCAAGATCCGCCGCCGCCGCCGCCGCACCCGTCCGCGCTCGAAGACCATCGCCATGAAGCGCCTCACCCGCGAGGAGCTCCGGCTGGGCGCGCTCATGTTCCCGCCGGTCGACGACCAGCGGCCCAAGACCCGCGCCGAGTGCGCGGAGGAGCTCCGCCCCTGCCCCTGGGTGGCGTGCAAGTTCCACCTCTACCTCGACGTCAACCCCGAGACCGGCTCGATCAAGATCAACTTCCCCGATCTCGAGCCGTGGGACATGAAGGACACCTGCTCGCTCGATGTCGCCCAGCGCGGCGGCATCACCCTCGAGGAGGTCGGCGAGATCATGAACCTGACCCGGGAGCGCATCCGTCAGGTCGAGGTGCGCGGGCTGCTCAAGCTCAAGATGTCCTCGCCCTCACCCGACGAGATCGGCGCGTGTCTGTTGCGACGGCCAGGTCAGTGATGTAACAGCGCGCTCATGCGCGTTCGCCGTGCCCTCCTTTCGGTTTCGGACAAGCGGGGCCTGGTCGAGCTGGCTCGTGCCCTTCGCGAGCTCGACGTGGTGCTCCTCTCCACCGGCGGCACGGCCAAGGCCCTGACCGACGCCGGGTTGCCGGTCACGCAGGTCTCGGAGTTCACCGGCGCGCCCGAGATCCTGGACGGGCGGGTCAAGACGCTCCACCCCCGCGTCCACGGCGGCCTGCTCGGTCGGCCGACGCCGGCCCACGAGGCCGAGATGGCGGCCCACGGCATCGAGCCCATCGACGAGGAGGTGGTGAACCTCTAACCCTTCGAGGCCACCCTCGCCCGGGCCGGCGTGGTCTTCGGCGACGCCATCGAGAACCTCGACATCGGTGGGCCGGCCATGCTGCGCTCGGCGGCCAAGAACCACGAGCGGGTCACGGTCGTGGTCGATCCCGAGGACTATGCCGCGGTCATCGCCGAGCTGAAGGCGGGCGGCGGCGCGCTCTCGGCCCAGCGCCGGCTCGGCCTGGCCCGCAAGGTCTACGCCCACACCTCGGCCTACGACGCCGCCATCGCAGCTTACCTGTCGTCGATCGACGAGGCCGCCGCCCTCGCGCCCGAGAGCTCGCCGACGCGCCGGGCCTACCCCGACACCGTCGGTGTGCAGTGGCACAAGCTCTACGACCTGCGCTACGGCGAGAACCCTCACCCGAGCGCGGCTTTCTACGCCGACTCCCGCACCCCGCTGGGCGGCTGGCCGGCGAGCCGGCCCACCATCGCTCGCGGCGAGGTCCTGGGCGGCAAGCAGCTCTCGTACAACAACATCCTCGATCTCGACGCCGCCCTCGGGCTGGCGCTCGAGCTCCGCGACTGCGCCGCGGTGGTGGTGAAACACAACAACCCGTGCGGCGTGGCGCTGGGCGCCACGCCGGCCGCGGCCTACGAGCGGGCCCGCGCCGCCGATCCGGTGTCGGCGTTCGGCGGCATCGTCGCCGTCAACCGGCCGGTCGACGGGGCCCTGGCGGCGCTCCTGGCCGAGACCTTCCTCGAGTGCGTGGTCGCGCCCGAGTATTCCGACGAGGCGCGGACGACGCTGGCGGCCAAGAAGAACCTGCGCCTGGTGCGCGCCGTCGGCGACTGGACGCCGCGCACCGGCGACGCGGTCGCGGTCGTGCGCTCGGTGGCCGGTGGTGCGCTGGTGCAGAGCGCCGACACCGGTCTGGTCGACGTGCGCACCGCCAAGGTCGCCACCCGGCGGGCGCCGACCGACGCCGAGCGCGAGGATCTCGCCTTCGCCTGGACCGTCGCCAAGCACGTCAAGTCGAACGCGATCGTGTTCGCGAGAGGCGGCGTCACCCTCGCCATCGGCGCCGGCCAGATGCGCCGGGTCGACTCGGTGACGATCTGCGAGCTCAAGGCCGGCGCGGCGCTGGCCGGCAGCGCCGTCGCCTCCGACGCGGTCTTCCCGTTCCGCGACGGGGTCGACGTGCTGGCCCGGGCCGGCGCCACCGCAGTGGCCCAGCCGGGGGGATCGGTCCGTGACGAGGAGGTCATCGCCGCCGCCGACGAGCACGGCCTTGCCATGGTCTTCACCGGAATGCGTCATTTTCGACACTGAGACCGGCTCCTGTATTCCGGCGCACGCACGTCTGTCGCAGCCATTGACTAGCGGGAGGAAACTGGCAAGGCTGCGCCATTCGCATGGGTTCCTCAGCACTCCTACGTCTTCTGGCCGCGGTTGGCTTCGCGGTCCTCGTTGTTGGTTCGGGTTGCGGCGGCGGCAGTGAGACGCCCGAGTGTGAGGACAACGTCGACAACGACCTCGACGGCCTCACCGACGACGCCGACCCGGCGTGTATGGCCGGCAACGATCGCGAGAACCAGGATCCGACGGTCGCCTGCAACAACGGCCTCGACGACGACAACGACGGCCTGACCGACTTCCCCGACGATCCGGGCTGCGAGAGCGACTCCGACACCGACGAGTTCGGCTCAGGCCTGCCCGACTGCGACGATGATCGCGACAACGACGGCGACGGCAAGATCGACTTCCCCAACGACCCTGGCTGCCTGGTGCCCAACCAGGACAGCGAGACCGACGACTGCCCGAGCGGCCCCAACTGCCCCGAGTGCGGCGATGGTCAGGACAACGACTTCGACGGTATGATCGACTTCGGCGGCGGCGACACGAACTGCACGTCGGCGGCCGACAATACCGAGCTCGATATCTCGCCCAACGCATGCGGCAACGGCACCTCGGTCCTGCCCTTGCCGGCCAACGGCATGGTCAGCGGCACCCTCGGCACCGGCATCTCCAACCTCATGCCGGTGCGCTGCACCGGGGCGGTCGGCACCGGCACCGAGGCGGTCTACGTGATCACCGTGGCCCAGCGCGAGACCCTGGTCGCCTCGACCGACGATCCGGCGACCACCGCCGACACCGTCCTCTACCTGCGCCGCGCGTGCACCAACACCACCACCGAGCTGGTCTGCAACAACGACATCGGCCCGACCAACACCGACTCGTCGTTCACCGTCACCGTCGATCCCGGCACCTACTTCCTGGTCGTGGACGCCCGCGGCCCCGCGACGTCGGGCGGCTACGTCCTGCGCGTCACCCGGCACGCCGCTCTGGGCGCGGCCTGCACCATGGAGAGCGAGTGCGCGCCCGACCACATCTGCCGCGTACCCGCGGGCGGGACCGGCATGAGCTGCGAGCTGCCGGTGTGTGGCGACGGCCGTGACGACGACGGCGACACCGACATCGACTTCCCCAACGATCCGGGGTGCACCTCGGCCCTCGACGCCGACGAGTCCGACACCTGCCCGGGCGCCGGCTGCCCGGCGTGCGGCAACGGCGTCGACGACGACAACGACGGCCAGACCGACTTCCCGGCCGACACCAGCTGCGCTTCGGCCAGCGCGGTGAGCGAGTTCAACTGCGTCGGCGCCGATCCCGTTCGCCTGTTCACCGGCAACGTCACCGCCCAGAGCACGGCCTCGCTGACCAACGACCTGACGCTCACCTGCGGCACCAACGGCCGCGACGAGGTCTGGCTCCTGCGGGTCAGCGCGGCCCTGGCCGAGATCCGCGTCGACACCATCGGCTCGACCATCGACACCGCGCTCTCGCTGCGCCGCTCGAGCTGCACCGGCTTCGATCTGCAGTGCGACGACGACAGCGCCGGCAGCGGCGACTCGTCCCTGTACCTGATCGACCTCCAGGTCGGCGACTACTACATCGTCGTCGACGACAAGAACACCAGCGGCCAGTACAACCTCAACGTCAGCGGCGTGTGGGCCAACGGCTCGGCCTGCGATCCGGCCTCGACCGCCTTCGCCTGTGGCCCCGGCTACCAGTGCACCGGCACGGTGCCGGGCGCCACCTGCACGCCGGTGGCGTGCAACGACACCGTCGACGAAGACGGCGACGGCTTGCCCGGCTTCCCGAGCGATCCGGGCTGCGTCGACAGCTCCGATGACGACGAGAGCGACGCTTGCTTCCCGACCGTGGGCGTCGGCTGCCCGGCCTGTGCCAACGACGTCGACGACGACACCGACACCTTCATCGACTATCCCAACGACCCGGGCTGCGGCTTCGCCGCCCAGGCCAGCGAGCTGGCCCCGTGCACCTCGTTCGACCCGGTGATCCCGTTCACCGGCAACCTCGCCGGCGTCGGCGGCATCGGCAGCCGCTTCAACGACGCGGCGCCGTCGTGCGGCGCCAACGGTCGCGACGAGATCTACCGCCTGATCGTGCCGCGGCCGCTGACCAACCTGCGCATCGATACCCTCGGCTCGGTGCTCGACACCGTGGTCAACGTGCGGGTCGGCACCTGCAACGGGGCCGATCTGGCCTGCGACGACAACACCGCGCTCAACGGTGACTCGCTCATCAACCTCACCAACGTGAGCGTCGGTGAGTACTTCATCATCGTCGAGGACCGCTTCGTCGCCAGCCCCGGCACCTACAACCTCAACGTGCGCGGCACGCTCCAGGTCGGCGCCTCGTGCAGCCCGGCTTCGACCTTGTTCGTGTGCCCGTCGGCCCACGCCTGCATCGGTGCGCCCGGCCTCGAGACCTGCCAGCCGGCGGCGTGCAACGACACCATCGATCAGGACGGCGACGGCTTCCCCGGCTTCCCGACCGACCCTGGGTGCGTCGACGTCTCGGATCCTGACGAGTCGGACGACTGCCCGCTGGGCCCGATGTGCCCGCAGTGCTCGAACGACGTCTCCGACGACGGTGACCCGTGGATCGACTACCCGGTGGATCCGGGCTGCGTCTCGGCCAACGACGGCAGCGAGATCCAGTGCGCGTCGACCGACGCGGTCATCAACGTGACCGGCCAGGTCGCTGGCGCCGTGACGACCGGACGGGCCAACGATCTGACCCTGTCGTGCGGCACCAACGCTCGCGACGAGGTCTATCGCCTGGTCCTCGACCGGCTGGTGACTCAGCTCCGCGTCGATACCATTGGCTCGGCGCTCGACACCGTGGTCGCGATCCGTCGCAGCGACTGTGGCGCGGCCGACCTGGTCTGCAACGACAATGGCCCCGGCGCCGGCACCGCGTCGATCGCCACCATCGCCAACCCGGCGATCGGCGAGTACTACATCGTGGTCGACGACAAGACCAGCGCCAACTCCACGTACAACCTCAACATCAAGGCCATGCTGCCGGTCAGCGCGTCGTGCGACCCGGCCAGCACGATCTTCGTGTGCCCGGACGCCTATATCTGCGCCGGCGCCGCCGGGTCCGAGACCTGCGTGCCCGGTCCGTGCAACGACACGGTCGACGCGGACGGCGACGGCTTCCCCGGCTTCCCGACCGATCCGGGCTGCACCTCGGTCAGCGACCCCGACGAGGCTGATACCTGCTTCCCGACCCCGATGGCGGGCTGCCCGATCTGCAGCGACGACGTGGACAACGACCTGGACGGCTTCACCGACTACCCGATGGATCCGACCTGTGCGTCGGCGGCGGACAACGTCGAGGCCGCCGTGTGCACCTCGGCCGATCCCATCCTCACGTTCAGCGCCAACGTCGTGAATGCCACCATGAACACGCGCCTCAACGACCTGGCGCTGTCGTGCGGCACCAACGGCCGCGACGAGATCTATCGCTTCATCGTCGATCGTCCGCTGGCCCGGCTGCGGGTCGACACCATCGGCTCGGCGCTCGACACCGTGGTGGCGGTGCGCCGAACCAACTGCACGGGCACCGACCTGGCCTGCGACGACAACGCCGCCGGCAACGGCGACTCGCGGGTCTTGCTCAACAACGTGAGCCAGGGCGAGTACTTCATCATCGTCGACGACAAGAACCTGACCGGCGCCTACAACCTCAACGTGCAGGGCGAGCTGCCCGGCGGTGCCGCCTGTACACCGGGCGCGCCGTTCTACATCTGCACCACCGGCTACACCTGCGGCGGCACCACCGGCGCCGAGACCTGTCGCCCGACCGTCTGCAACGACCTCGTCGACGCCGATGGCGACGGTGCCAACGGCTACCCTGACGATCCCGGCTGCGTCGACATCTCGGACAACGACGAGGCCGACACCTGCTTCCCGACCCCGATGGCGGGTTGCCCGGCCTGCGCCAACGACGTCGACGACGACGGCGACGGCTTCATCGACTACCCGCTCGACACCGGCTGCCTCTCGGCGGCGTCGCCGTCCGAGTTCACCTGCATCGGCGAGGCCGACCCGGCCACGATCATCACCGCCGGCGTGTCCAGCGGCACCAACGTTGGCGCGGCCAACAACTTCACGCCCACGTGTCAGGGCCTCAACGGCGCCGAGGTTCCGTTCGCGCTGACCCTGCCGGTGCCGGTGCAGACGCTGACCATCGACACCGAGGGCTCGACGCCGCTCACCGACACCATCCTCATGTTCATGGACCAGAGCTGCGGCATGCAGCTCCAGTGCGATGACGACTCGGGCACCGGGTTCCTGTCGCTGATCACCCGCGCCAATGTCGCGGCCGGGACGTACTTCATCCTGGTCGACGGCTACAACGGACAGCAGGGCGGCTTCACGCTCAACGTGACCGGCACGGTCGCGGCCGGTCAGGCATGCACCAGCCCGCTCTTCGCCAGCGGCCTCCTGCGGTGCGCCGGCACCTGCACGGCCGGCGTGTGCAACTAGCTTCGATTCGAGGACGACGAGGAGACACGATGAAGACCACACGAGTCGTAACCCTGGCCGCGCTGCTCGCGGTCGCCGTGTTTGGCTGTGGCGGTGGCGGCGGCGCTGATGACGGTGACAACCCGTCGTCGGGTGACGCCGACGGCGACGGCATCACCGACGCCCATGAGGGCCGGTCGAGCAACACCGACTCGGACGGCGACGGCACGCCCGACTGGGAGGACGACGACTCCGATAACGACGGCATCCCCGACTCGATCGAGGGTGGCGACGGCGACCGCAACACGCCGCCGTTCGACTCCGATGGCGACGGCACCGAGGACTTCCGCGACACCGACTCCGACGACAACGGTCGGCCCGACGGCGTCGACGGCACCGAGGATCCCGACGGTGACTCTCGCCCCAACTTCTCCGACAACGATGACGACGGCGACAACATCGCCGACAGCGTCGAGCTGGGCGCCGGCGGCGCCGAGATCGACAGCGACGACGACGGTACCCCCGACTTCCGCGACACCGACTCCGACGGCGACACCGTCCTCGACCAGTTCGAGGGTCCGCTCGACTTCGACAACGACGGCACCGGCAACTGGCGCGACCTCGACTCCGACGGCGATTGCCGCACCGACCAGATCGAGTCGGGAAGCGTCAGCCCGCCCCGCAACAGCGACGACGACACCCGCGCCGACTTCATCGATCGCGACAGCGACAACGACGGCGTCGCCGACGGCGACGAGGACGACAACTGCAACGGCGTGCGCGATGGCGCCGAGACCGATCCGCTCGACGGCGACAGCGACAACGACGGTGCCTCCGATCTGATCGAGGCCACCGCCGGGACCGATCCGCTCGACCCGGCTGACAACCCCCAGGCCAACGGCGACTTCGTCTTCGTGATGCCCTACAACGAGGCGCCGTCGCCGATGGACGACGACCTGCCGTTCCGCACCACGCTGCAGTCGCTCGACATGTACGTGATCCTCGACCGCTCGGGCTCGATGACGTCGGAGATCACCACGGTCAGGAACAACCTGGCCACCGTGGTCCGCAACCTGACCTGTCCGCCGCTCGGCACCGGCCAGCCCGGCCAGTGCATCCCCGACCTGTGGGCCGGCGCCGGCACCGTCGGCTACTCCGGCAGCGGCGTCGACACCTACGTCAACCACGTCGACGTCCAGCCTAACCCCAGCTTCGCCAGCGTGGCGATCAACGAGCCCACCGGTTGCTGCGCCGAGCCGCTGGTGTTCAGCGTGTACTCGGCGATCACCGGCAACGGTAGCGGCGCCGCCACCGGGTGCGGACTCTCCGGCGTGGCGCCGCGCCTCACCTGCACCGGCTCGCCGGCGCGCACCGCCGGCTACCAGACCTTCGGCTACCCCTGCTTCCGCGAGGGCGTGCTGCCGGTCATCTTGCTCACCACCGACGAGGTGCCGCTGTCGCCCGGCGACACCAACAAGTGCCCCGACTGGGCCAACGTGATCCTGCCGATCATGAACGCCCGCGGCGCCAAGCTGATGGGCATCATGGGCTCGGGCGGGCTCGGCTCGACCGTGCAGACCGACCTCCAGATGATGGCGACCAGCACCGGCGCCGTCGACGCCGCCAACTTCAACGCGCCGCTGGTGTTCGACGGCGCCAACGCCAACGCCGCGACGGCGATCGAGAACGGCGTGCGCACGCTGGCCTCCGGGGTGCCGCTCGATCTCAACGCCATCCCCCAGGACGACCCGACCGATACCGTCGACGCCGTGCGCGAGTTCATCCACCACCTCGAGACCCTGCAGCTCGGCACCCCCCTGTGCGCCAACAACCTCATGCAGCAGGACTCCAACGGCGACATCTACCCCGACCAGTACCTCAACGTCCGCGCCGGTACCCCGGTGTGCTGGAAGCTGGTCCCCAAGATGAACACCACGATCGTCACCACCGACACGCCGCAGCTCTACAAGGCGACGGTGACGGTCATCGGCGACGGCATCACCGAGCTCGACGAACGCACGGTCTACTTCCTCGTGCCGCCGGTCGTCGACATTCCGGAATAGCCGACCATCGACAGGAGTTCGTGGCGGTGGTAATTCCGCGGCGATGAAGATCCTCGTCGTCGGCAGTGGTGGACGAGAGCACGCGCTGGTTTGGCGGCTGGCGAAGGGTGGGCACGAGGTCCTCGCGGCGCCGGGCAATCCCGGGATGGAGGCGATCGCGCGGTGCGTGCCGGTCAAGGTCATGGACCTCGACGGGCAGGTGAAGCTCGCGGTCGAAGAGGGCGTGGATCTGGTCGTCGTCGGTCCCGAGGCGCCGCTGTGTGCGGGGATCGCCGACAAGCTCCGGGCCGCCGGGGTGCCGACGTTCGGGCCAGGCGTCGATGGCGCTCGGCTCGAGGGCTCCAAGGCCTTCTCGAAGCAGCTCTTCGCGCGCCACGGCATTCGCACGGCGGCGTTCCGGGTGTGCAAGACCGTGGCGGAGGCCGACGCCGCGATCGAGGAGCTAGCCGCCAGGGCGGTGCCGGCGGGGACTGGCGTGGTGGTGAAGGCCGACGGGCTGGCCGCGGGGAAGGGCGTGGTGGTCGCCGACGATGCCGCCGAGGCGCGGGCGGCCGCGCGGGCCATGCTCGACGGCCGGTTCGGTGAAGCCGGGGCGACCCTGGTGATCGAGCAGCGCATCAGCGGGCGCGAGGTGTCGCTGATGGCGCTGACCGACGGCGAGCGGGTCGAGGTCCTGGCGGCGGCCGAGGACCACAAGACCTTGCTCGACGGTGATCGCGGGCCCAACACCGGCGGCATGGGCACGGTGTCACCCACGTGGGTCGACGACGCGATCCTGGCCCGGGTGCGCGCCGAGGTGCTGACGCCGACGGTGGCCGGGCTCGCCGCCGAGGGTATCGACTACCGCGGTGTGCTGTACGCCGGTCTGATGATCGACGGCGATGGGATGCCTTGGCTGCTGGAGTACAACTGCCGCTTCGGCGATCCCGAGACCCAGCCGGTGATGGCGCGGCTCGAGGGCGATCTGGGCGCGGTGCTGCTGGGCGCGGCGACCGGCAAGCTCGAGGTCGGCGCGCTGTCGTGGGATCCGCGGGCGGCCGTGTGCGTGGTGGTGGCGGCGGCGGGATACCCGGAGGCGCCGCGGAGTGGCGATGTGATCGGCGGGCTGGAGGCGGCCGCGGGCGCTGATGGGGAGGACGTGGTGGTGTTCCATGCCGGGACCGCGCGCAAGGGCGAGGCGATCGTGTCGGCGGGTGGGCGGGTGCTCGGCGTGACGGCGCTGGGTGAGGACGTCGAGGCGGCCCGGGCGCGGGCGTACGCGACGGTGGGGCGGATCGAGCTGGAGGGGATGCAGGTGCGTGGTGATATCGGAATGCGTCCTTCGACTCGCGCTCGCTGACGCCCGCGCGGCTCAGGGCGACCGGAGCGCCGGCTCAGGGGGAATCCACCGACTCGCTTCTGGTGTAGCCTCGGCGGCATGCCGGACATCGCGCCGTTCCGCGGGATCTTGTTCGACAAGGCGAAGATCGATCTGACCCGCGTGCTATCGCCGGTGCCGGGCGCGGCCGAGGCCACGGCACGCGCGGCTGCCGAGTGGATGGCGTCGGGCGTGATGGTGCGCGACGTGTACAAGGCGATCTATCGCTACTCGCAGCACTTCGCGGTGCCCGGGGGCGGGCGCACGCTGGTCCGCCGCGGCGTGATCGCCGCCATGCGCATCGCCACCGCCGCCGAGGCCCGCATCCTGTCGCCCGAGCGCACGGTGCCCGCGATCGTCGACGAGCGGGCCGCGGTGCTCGACACCACTCGCATGCAGGCCTCCCACCCGTTCGCGCTCTACGCCGATCCGTCGGGCGAGCTCGAGCGCCTGCTCCACACCGTCGACAGCAAGCCGGCGACCCTCGATGTCACGCTGGCCGACGGCGTCCGCCACGTCGTCCACCGCATCTCCGACAACGAGCTGATCGGCAAGGTGCGGCGTGCGATCGCTCCCAGGAAGATGGTGATCGCCGACGGCCATCATCGCTATGCCGCCGCGCTTGCGGTGCGCGACCGCCTCGAGGCCGCCACCAAGGGCGGACTGTCGCAGTATGCGTCGCCGCAGTACGTCGCCACGTTCCTGTGCAGCGGCGCCGACGGCGGCCTGGTGGTGCGCGCCAGCCACCGTCTGCTCACCGGCGTCGACGGCTTCGACGCGCGCCGCTTCCTCGAGCGGGCCCGCGAGTACTTCATCATCGAGCCGGTGGTCGGCGGCGCCCGCGACTCCGCCTCCGCCACCGCCGCGCTCGCCGACGTGCCCGGTCACCAGCCGGCGATGGTGGTGGCGTTCCCCGGCGACACCGACGCCTGGCGGCTCACCCTCGACGCCCACGTGAACCCGCAGTCGCTGGGGGTGGCCGGCACGCCCATGGTCGCCAAGCTCCCGGTCTCGGTCCTCCACGGCCTGATCTTCGATCGCATCCTCGGGCTGGCGCCGGACGCCCACGAGGGCGGCCTCAACGTCCGTCACACCAGCGATGCGGACCAGGCCCTGGCGGCGTTGCCCCGCTCGCAGGCCGCGTTCATCCTGCCGCCGCCGTCGGCCGACACCCTTCTCAACGTGACCGCGCTCGGCGACACCTTGCCGCCGCGTGCGTCGTGGCTGCACCCGCCGCTCGCCCCCGGCATCGTCACCAGCACCATCGATCCGGACGAAGATCTGCTGTAGCCGCGGCGGGTCCGCTCAGCGGGTTGCCTTCCAGCGCAGCACCTTGACCGGGTTGTCGGCGTAGCCGCTGTCGGCGATCGGCTGCTGCTTGGGCGAGTCGAAGAGGGTGTGGATCATGACGTCCGCGGTATCGAGCACGCCGCGGGTGCCGCGATCCTCGACGAGCGCGCCGACATGGCGCGGGAACAGCACCAGATCGCCGGGCCGCGTGAACGCGACCGGGTTGCCGCGCCCGTCGCGGTACACGCCGTCGTCGGCGAGCGTGCCCTTGCCGAGCACGCGAGCGTGCTTCTCCAGCGAGCCGGTCCAGCCGTAGGGGATGTCGAGGCCGGTGCGACGCGCGCCGTAGACCATGAGGTCGGCGCAGTCGCTGCCCTCGAGCCGCTCGCTCTGATGGGTGCGATCGGTGCCGCCGGCCGAGGCCCAGATGTAGGGCTGGCCGTACATCTCGGTCATCATGCCGAGGAACGTATCGTCGCTGCGCAGCGACACCCGGTGAACGTCGTCGGAGAGACCGCCCGAGCCGCGGCCTCGGCGGCGGTCGATACCGGGGCTGGCCACGTGGCGATCGCCCTGGGTGGCCACGAGCTGGTAGCGCATCGTGCCCAGACCGTCGCCGTGATCGGGCGTGAGCGTCGGGTGGACGTCGGCGGCGACGGAGCCGCCGGACGCTGATCCGCTCGCCGTCATCGGCGTCGCCTCGTACGGGATGGTCTCGTAGCGGAACCCGCCCGAGGCGGTGTTCGACATGTCCTTGGTGGTCGGCTCGATCTTCGACCACGTCAGCTTCATCGCCGGTGCGTCGGCCAGCCGACGCGGGCGCAGCTCCTTCTTGTTCCAGCGCACCAGCGGTGCATCGCTGAAGAAGGAGCGCTTGCCGCCGTGCTCGATCTCGACCAGCGCGAACAGCGTGACCGGGTCGCGCGCGAGCGCGCGCTTGGGCGTGGCGTCGGCGGCGCCGCTGGCGCCGACGCGCGAGACCACGTGCACCGCCACGATCCGCCCTGCGACATCGGTGCGACCGACTGCGACCGGTGCGGCACCGTCGGTGAACGGCGTGATGACAGCCACGGGCTCCGGCACGCCGGCCGCGCCGCGCTTCGCCGGCTGTCCGCTCGCCGACGAGCTGCACCCGCTGGAAATCGCAGCGGAGAGGAGCGCAATCGAGAGGGCACGACGCATGAAGATGACAACGCGCGACAAGTCGAAACGATTCCTGCCACACGAGAACGTTGACGATCCGTACACGCTCGTGACAGAACAGAAGTACAACTTCCTCGACGGAAACTCCCATGAAGCGCGCCACCATGAACCCCCGCTACGTCGACGTCACCGGCATGGACTTCCTGCCGCCGACGATTGCCGAAGCCTGTGGTGGCTACTCGCGCTCGGGAGCCTGGCGACAGCACTGATCCTCTGAGTCAGTTCTCGTCGTAGTAGATCGAGCCGAGGCCCGCCACAGGCGGCTCCTCCCCGATCGCCCCTGGCCGGCCGAGCCTGAGCGAGGCCGAGTCGACGGGCGCCGTCGTGTCGTCGTCGCGCATTCCTCGGAATGCCCGCCGTCGCAACCCTGTTCAAGCGCAGCCCCGCGGCTGCGCCGGGTGTGAAGTGTCATGAGCTCTCTTCCCGCAGCATCCAGCAACCCATCCACCCTCGCCTGGGCCGACCGACCCGGTCGCGAGCTGCTCCGCATGTCGTGGCCCATCGCGGTCTCGACGCTGTCGTACAGCGCGATGACCTTGGTCGGCACCGCGTTCGTCGCCCGCGTCGGCGACGCCGAGGTCGCTGGCGTCGGCCTGGCCGGCGCCATCTCGTTCGGCCTGCTCTGCTTCGCCATCGGCGTGTTGCGCGGGCTCAAGACCCTGGTGTCGCAAGCCATCGGCGCCGGCCGCCCCGACGAGGCCGATCGCTACCTCGGCACCGGCGTGATCTTCGCGCTCGGGCTGGGTGTGGTCGCGCTCGTCATCGCCGAGTGTCTGGCGCCGCTCCTGCGCGCGCTCACCGCCGACGGCGAGGTCGGCGGACACGCCGCGACCTACCTGCGGGTGCGCGCGCTGGCTGCACCCATGCTCCTCGTCTACGTCGCCCTGCGCGAGACCCGCTGGGGTGAAGGCGACAGCCGGACGCCCATGCGCGCTGCGCTCACCGGCAACCTGGTCAACCTCACGCTCGACGTCGTGCTCATCGTCGGCCTCGGCTGGGGTGTGCTCGGCGCCGCCGTCGCGACCGTGTTCGGCAACGCGACCGAGCTCGCCCGCCTGGCCTGGCCGATGCGTCGCCGACTCGCGCTCGTGGCGTGGAGCACGCGGCACGCGCGCGCGCTGTGGCAGCAGGGCGCGGCCACCGGTCTCCAGTTCACCCTCGAGGTAGGCGCGTTCCTCCTGCTCACCGCGATCATCGCGCAGATGTCAGCGACCGACGCCGCGGCGCACCAGCTCGTCCTCCAGCTCACCCACGTCTCGTTCTTGCCGGCCCACGCGCTGGCCGAGGCGGCGTCGGTGATGGTGGGCAATGCCGTCGGTGCGGGTCGGCTCGGCCTGGTCAAACCGCTGGCGAGGCGGGCGCTGGCGCTCGGTGCCGCGTACACGGCCATCTGCACGGTGGTGTTCGTCGTGCTCGCTGGTCCGCTCGCCGCCGTTCTCGGCGGAGGGCGCGGCACCCTCGAGGACATCACCATCACCCTGGTGCGCATCTCGGCGCTGTTCCTGGTCGCCGATGCCGCCAACGTGATCGCCCGCGGTGTGCTGCGCGGCGCCGGCGACGTGGTCTATCCGGCCATGGTCGGCGTGATCACGTCCTGGGTGCTCACCCCGCCCATGGCCTATGTGGTAGGACTCCGCCTCGGGTGGGGTGCGGCCGGCGGGTGGCTCGGTCTCACCGCGGAGATCTTCATCGGCGCTGCAATTCTGTGGCGACGGATCGGGCGCGATGCATGGGTGGTGTCGGCGCAAGCCAGCCGCGCCCGGGTCACCCGGGTGGAAGTTCCTGACGTTTCACGGTCAGGACACCCTGGCGAAACGTCGCCCTGCGAGGCTGTCTGACGATGTTCAGCGCGCAAACTCCGCTTTCGGCAGCCGCGGGCTGCCCGCGTGGGAAGGACCTGCGATGATCACGAGCGACTGGATGGGAACCGTCTCGGGCCGGCTGGCCGACTTCACGATCGGCACGGTTATCGTCGTCGTGCACGTGCTGCTGGCCAATCGAAAGTCAAACTTCCTACTTCCCAAGAGACGGCAATTGACCTAGGTTCGGAACGTGGCCCGGTCACGCGTCAAAGCTCCCCCGACTCCGACTCCCCGGCGCGCCGGCCGGGCCACAACCCTGCGTCGGGGCGCGTCGACAGCGGTCCGGACCGGCCTTGTCCGCATCTCGGACCTCGCCCGCCTGGCTGGCGTGGCGGCGCCGACCATCAAGCACTACATGCGCGAGGGGCTTCTGCCGCGCGCCGAGGCCCGGACCAGCCGGACCATGGCCTACTACGATCCGCGCCTCGCCGACCGCGTGCGCGTGATCAAGGATCTCCAGAGCCGGCGCTTCCTGCCCCTCAAGCTCATCGCCGACCTGCTCGAGCCGCCGCCGTCGGCGGCGCTGCGCGCGGACGCCGAGGAGACGCTGCGTCGCCACCTCGGCGACCTCGAGCCGGCGATCAAAGCCGGCGCCCGTGACGCCCAGGCGGTGCGGGGCCGCGACGCCGGCCCGGCGCGGACCCGCAGCGCGGTCCTGTCCACCCTCGACATCTCTGCCCAGGAGCTCGACGACCTGGCGGCGAGCGGCCTGGTCGAGGGCACCCCGGTCGCCGGCGGCGAGCCGCTCTACGTCGGCGCCGATCTCGAGATCCTCGAGGTCATCGACGAGGTCCGCAAGCAGGGCATGGGCGATCTGTTTCCCATGCCGATCCTCGAGCCCTACGCCGCCGCCGTGCGCACGCTGGTGCGAGTCGAGATCGAGCTGTTCCGCCGGCGCGTGCTGGCCGGCTCGATCCTGCCGCCCAAGCCGCTCGACGAGATCGCGCGCGACGCCACGCGCCTGGGCGAGCGCCTGGTCGTGGCCATGCGCGCCAAGCTGGTCATCCCCGAGCTGCGAAACGCCGCAGGAGCGCCCAAGCCATGACCCGGCCGCGGCCCACGCCACGATCGTCGGTGCTGGTCGCCTTCGCGCTCGCCGCATGCAGCGGCGGCGGCGGCGGCGACGACGATGGTATCGCCGATCCGGACGCCACCACCGGCGCCATCGACGCCCCTGGCGGCGGCGGGGACGGCGCGATCTCGATCGACGCGCCGGTGAGCACTGCCGATCCGGGCGGGCCCGGCTCGTGGCAGGTGCACACCCAGGCCACGGTGACCATCACGCTCGGCAGTGGCGCGAGCGTCGCTGGCACCGTGTACTCGCCGTCGAGCGGCGGCGCCACCCCGGCCCCCGGCCCGTTCCCGTTGATCGTGGTGTCGCCGGGCTTCCAGCTCGCCCGCTCCCAGTACCGCATCTTCTGCGAGCACCTGGCCACCTGGGGGCACGTGTGCATCACCCGCGACTACGCGGCGTCGGGCAACCACCAGGACAAGGCCCGCGAAGTCGGCAAGGTCATCGACTGGGCGCTGTCGTCGGGCAGCGGCCTGGCGACGCGGATCGACGGCGCCGCCATCGGCGTCGCCGGTCACTCGCTGGGCGGCAAGGTCAGCATCAACGCCGCCATCCTCGACAGCCGCATCAAGGCGGTGGTCGGCTGGGATCCGGTCGACGCGCTGCCGCCGTTCGGCAACGACGGCTCGATGTCGGTCGCGCCCGAGATGATGGGTAACCTGCGGGTGCCGCTGGCCGTGCTCGGCCAGCTGACCGACACGGGGTGCGCACCGTCGGCCGACAACTACCAGCGGTACTTCACCGCGGCGTGCGAGGTGCCGGCCGCGGTCGAGGTCACGATCGCGATGGCCGATCACATGGACTGGATCGGCGACCGCGCGAACTGCGGGCTGGCCTGTCTGGCGTGCAGCAGCGGGCAGACCGCCGATGCGGTGGTTCACGGCATCACCCGGCGGGTGACGGCGGCGTGGTTCCGGAGGTGGCTGAGCGGGGAGGTCGGGATGGAGATGTGGTGGACGCCGGGGATGGTCGGGGCGCCGGCGACGGTGAGGACGGTGACGGGGTGCTGAGAGAAGAGACCAGAGCGTAGAAGGGCAAGGGAGAGGGAGAGGGAGGGGGAGGCAGAGACGGGGGAGAGGTTGTCGGGGGTTCGTGGTAGGTACGGGCTCATGGGGCTCGCGATCGCATCGACCACGAACGCGCGGGACGAGTTTCGAGCCGGGCCGATGGCGCCGAGCGTGCGCCGCGCCGGCGTGGCCGACCTGCCGGCCCTGTGCCGGCTGGTGAATCGCGCCTACGAGGTCGAGGCCTTCTTCGTCGACGGTGATCGCACTGGCCTGGTCGAGGTGGCACGGCTCGCCGAAGAGGGCCAGTTCCTGGTGCTCGACGGCGTCGACGGCGAGCTCGCCGCGGCGGTGCACGTACGCGTGGAGGACGGTCGCGGCCGGCTGTCGATGTTGTCGGTGGCGCCCGAGCTCCAGGGCCGTGGTCTCGGTCACCGCCTGGTCGCCGTGGTCGAGGCGATGTCCGCCGCGCTCGGGTGCTCGGTCGTGACCCTCGACGTCGTCAACCTACGCGAGGAGCTGGGCTCCTGGTACCGCAGCCTCGGGTACCGCGAGGTGGGGACGGCTCCCTACGATCACCGGCCACCCCGTCGCGCATGTCACTTCGTCTGCTTCGAGAAGCGCATCTAGGGACGTGCGGGCCGCGAGCCTCCTGTAGACTGGGGGGTGATGAAACGGACGTTGGGGACGTTCCTGGCCGCAGGCGCTTTCGTGATCACCGGCGGGTCGTGCAGTGACGACGTGGGCCTCCCCGATGCGCGCCCGCCCACCGACGCGCCCGCCCCGGGCCAGCTCATGGTCTCGTGGACGGTCGGCCACCAGGGCGCGCCCATCACCTGCGCCGAGATCGCCGGTTCGTCGGTCACCGTCGAGATCGTGCCGGTCGGCGCGGTCTTCGGCGTGGTCGACTCGTTCAGCTGCGGCAGCGCCGTGGGCACGTCGCGCCTGCTCCCACCCGGCGAGTACGATCTCGAGCTGTCGCTCGAGGGCTCGGGCGGCACCCTGAATGGACCGGTCCGACGCCTCGCCGTGCGGGTCACCACCGGCGCCGTCGTCGCCGTCGATCCGGTCGCCTTCGACGTCGATCCCCACGGCGACCTCGCCTTCAACATCACCACACCCGGCACCGGCAGCGACAACTGCGGTGCCATGCCCGGTGGCGCTGGCATCACCGCGGTTCGCATCGAGCTGCGCGACGCCGGCGGCACCTGCGTGCCGACCATGTTCGCCATCGCGGCCGGCGCGACGACGGGCTTGCCGGCGGGCAGCTACAACAGCGACTGCGCCACCGCGAGCTTCTCGTGTATCGGCTCCGATCAGCAGGTGACCGCGCAGGACATCCGCTCGGGCCAGCGCTCGATGGTCCTCACCGGCCTGGTCGGGGCCAACGCTTGCTGGCGCCGCACCTCGTCGTTCGTCGCGCGCGCGGCCGGCTTCACCACCACGCTGAATGCCCAGCAGCTGATCCGCGACACCGTGCTCTGTCCGGTGAACTGACCTCGGCTGTAAACTGCGGCCGCCCATGGCGACCGCCGGTCATTACCAACCCAACCTCCGCGACATCTTCTTCAACCTGTTCGAGGTGCTCGACATCGGGCGCACCGTCCTCGGCCAGGGGCCGTTCCAGGCCCTCGACGCCGACGCCGCTCGGGAGTCGCTCACCGGCCTGTGCGACTTCGTGCAGGAGCACTTCGCGGCCGCGTTCGTCGACGGTGACCGCCAGGGCGTGTCCTTCGACGGCGCCGGCAACGTCACCCTGCCGAAGAGCCTGACCTCGGCCCTCGACGCCTATTACCGCGACGGCTGGAACAAGCTCGAGCTGCCCGAGAGCCTGGGCGGCTACGGAGCGCCGCCGACGGTGGCGTGGGCCGCGTTCGAGCTGATGGCCGGCGCCAACCCGTCGATCACCTTCTACATCCTGGGGAACTTCCACGCCAAGGTGATCGAGGAGCTCGGCACCGCGTCCCAGAAGCAGCGCTACCTGAACAACATCCTCGAGAAGCACTGGGGCGGCACCATGGTGCTGACCGAGCCCGACGCGGGCTCGGATGGCGGCGCCGGCACCCCCACGGCGACCCATGTCGCCGGCGACGAGTACCTGCTCGAGGGCGTGAAGCGCTTCATCACCAACGGCGACTTCGATCAGCCCGAGAACATCGTGCACATGGTCCTGGCCCGACCCGAGGGCCATGGCCCCGGCACCAAGGGCCTGTCGATGTTCATCGTGCCCAAGTTCTGGGTCGAGGCCGACGGCTCGCTGGGCGCGCGCAACGGCGCGGTCGTGACCCAGGTCGAGCACACGATGGGCATCAAGGCCTCGGCCACGTGCGAGCTGACCCTGGGCGCACAGGCGCCGTGCCGTGGCCTCCTGGTCGGCGAGGTCCACGAGGGCATCGCCCAGATGTTCCACATCATCGAGTACGCGCGCATGGGCGTCGGCACCAAGTCGATGGCGTCGCTCTCGACCGCGTACGCCAACGCCCTGGCCTACACCCGCCTCCGCAAGCAGGGCTCCGACCTGGCCCGCGCCGGCGACAAGAGCGCGCCGCGGGTGGAGATCATCCGCCACCCCGACGTGCGCCGCATGCTGATGCTGCAGAAAGCGTTCGCCGAGGGCCTGCGCGCGCTGGTGCTCTACACCGCCCACATCCAGGACCAGGTCTTCCTGGCCGGCGGCTACGGCACCGAGGCCGCCAAGGAGCTCGATCGCCGCAACGATCTGCTGCTGCCGCTGGTGAAGGGCTACTCGTCGGAGAAGGTCTACGAGCTCCTGAGCGTGAGCCTGCAGTGCTTCGGCGGCTCGGGCTACTGCCAGGACTATCCGATCGAGCAGTACATCCGCGATCAGAAGATCGACACGCTCTACGAGGGCACCACCCACATCCAGGCGCTCGATCTCTTCTTCCGCAAGGTGGCGCGCGATCGCGGCGCGACGTTGCAGGCGCTGGTGGCCGACATCCAGGCCACCGCCAAGGGCCTGCCCGAGGCGCTCGCCGCCGAGAAGGCGGCGCTCGAGCAGGCGGTGAACGAGGTCGCAGCCATCTTCATGGGCATGATGGGCAAGGTCGGCCAGTCGCCGTACCACGTCGGCCTGCACGGCAACCGCATCCTGTTCGCGCTGGCCGAGCTCGTGATCGGCTGGCGGCTCCTCGTCAACGCCCAGGTGGCGCTGGACAGGCGCGACGCCGCGCCCGAGCGCGAGCGGCCCTTCTACGACGGCAAGGTCGCGGCCGCGCGCTTCTACTGCAAGGAGATCCTGCCCGGCCTCGGCGCCAGCCGCCGCATCATCGAGAAGGGCGACCTGGCGCTGATGGAGATGAGTGACGAGGCGTTCTAGGCTCGGCCTCCGGCCCTCGGACCTCGGCCAGGATCAGATCGGCGTGCCGTCCTTGCGCGTGAACTCGGCGGTGCCGTCGGGTCGTTTGCGATAGGCCAGGTCGACGGCGGGGTCGGTGTAGGTCGCGCCGTCGTCCGGGTGGCGGTTGGAGATCTCGAGGTAGCGGGCCGGCCGATCGCTGCGGTTCACCAGGTGGTGGCCGAGCTGCTTGCCGGCCGGGAAGGCGGCGTAGGTGCCGGGCGTGAGCACCTGCTCGCCGTCATCGATGACCAGCACCACCTCGCCCTCGAGCAGATAGACCAGCTCGTCCTCCTCGGTGTGCCAGTGGCGCATCGACGACTCGGTGCCGGGCATGAGCGTGGTCAGGTTCACGCCGATACGGGTCAGGCCGAGCGGATCGCCGAGCGCGCGCTTCTCGCGGGGCAGGACGCGCGAGCGATAGGGCTCGGGGTAACCCGAGCTGTTGCGGACCTCGAGGGTCGACGGATCCTTCGCGGGCGGGGTGAGCGACATGGTGCCTCCAGGTTCGCGCGACGCGACGCGCGGCGGGGGTGAATGGCCGGGGACCTGTGCCCCGGCCAGAAGGGACGGAAACGTCCCCTCTCGGATCGATGCCGGCGCGAGCGTACCCGATGCAGCGTCATCGCCACCTGCTAGCTTCTGCCCGTGATCGGTCTCGTGCTGTCCTGCGAGCATGCGTCGTGGACCCTTCCGCCCGGGGTCGACCTCGGCGTCGCCGATGACGTGTTGCGCTCGCAGGCGAGCTGGGATCCGGGCGCGTACGAGATCGGCGCGCGCCTGGGCGAGACGCTCGGCCTGCCGGTCCACACCGGCGCCTTCTCGCGCATGTGGGTCGACCTCAACCGCGGGCCCGAGCACCCCGACGTCATCCCGCGGGTCAGCTACGGCGCGAGCGTTCCCGGCAACGCCGAGCTCGATGCCGGCGCCCGTGAGCGCCGTCTGGCCGAGTACCACGCGCCGTACTGGAGCGCGGTGCGCCGCGACGTCAAGGCGCGGCTGGTCTCGGTCGGTGCCTGCTTGCAGATCTCGTCGCACAGCTTCGATCCCTCGCTCGATCCTGGCAGCCGCCGCTTCGACGTGGGTGTGCTCTACGATCCCGCCTTCGCCTTCGAGGCCGAGCTGGCCGAACGCCTCCAGTTCGGGCTGCGCGCCGCAGGGCTCGACGTGCGCGCCAACCAGCCCTACCGCGGCGTCGGCCCGGGCATCACCACGTCCTTGCGCCACGAGCTCGCCGGCCAGCACTACGCGGGCATCCAGATCGAGACTTCGTTTGCGGTCACGCACGCGCCCGGCGGCTGCGCCAGGGTCGCCGACGCCCTGGCGCCTTTGCTCGAGCACATTCGCGATCAGTCGTTCTGACCGAGGCCCGAGGCCCAGACTCGATCAGGCATCAGCCAGCGTCGTGTCCTCGATCGTGACGAGAAAATCTTCCCGGGCGGCGCGGCGGCGGGCGCAGAGCTCGAGCCAGGACGCCACGAAGTGGGCGACGTCCACGTAGTAGCGCGGGTCGTCGACCTTGCGGAAGCCGGTGAGCACCGCGCGCTGGTAGCCGGTCGACTTCTTCACGCCGGTGTAGAGCTCCCAGCGCAGGCCACCACCGTCGTCGGCGGCGCGCGAGATGATGCGCTCGCCCAGCCACAGCGCAGCGTCGACGGCGAGGTCGGACGTGCGCTCGACCCCGAGCGCGCGCGCCGTCGTCGCCAGCCACGAGCTCAGCGCGCGGGTGTCGCCGGTGCCGGCCAGCGCCTCGAGCGTCCGCACGCGCCCGGCGCGCACCTCCATCAACCGCGCGAAGGCGCGCTCGGCGTCGGCGCGAGTGGCGTCGCGGAGCGGCCCCACGACGCCAAGATCCAGCGGTGTCCAGGTGTCGTCCATGGGCCCTCGCCTCGGGCGGCGATGGTTGTACCGCGACTTCCCCAGGCGTCGCGGTCGTTTGCAAGGGCGCAGATCAAGCGCCGCCGTCGTGCGTGCAATCAGCAAGGAGAATTCCTCGATGAGCCCCCGCCACGCCCCCCCCGCCACCCATCGCAACCTCCACCTCCGTCCGCGCCTCACCCGCGCCGCGCTCGCCGCCGCCACCACCGCCGCGCTCCTCAGCCCGGCCGTGTCGGCGCAACCGATGGCGCAGGGCAGCTTCGCGGACATCGTCCAGCAGGTCGCCGGCATGGTCTCCGACCAGGACGCGCAGACCCTGGTCCAGAAGAAGGGCCTCGGCATCGTCAACGTCATGTGGGAGGACACCGGACGCTGGGAAGGCAGCTCGGTCGGCCCCAACATCAGTGACGTGACGATCGAGGTCGAGGCCTCCAACGACGCCCACGGCCGGCAGACCTACTTGATGCCGGTCATCCGCCACGACAACTTCAGCGACAAGACCGCCGACGTGCGGATGGATCGCATCTACATCCCGGTCGGCAACCAGAAGGGCGGCAAGCTCGACACCATCACGCTGACCCAGCTGCTCGCCAACCCGTCGCGCTACCTGAGCCACGCCGGCAAGGGCAAGATCCTCAAGGGCTCGCTCCTGGCCGCCAAGCGCGACAAACACGTGCTGGTCAGCGCGCAGCACGCGTTCCTGCCCGTGCCCAAGGACGGCAAGGCGACGTTCTGGCCGGTCATCTTCAACTACCAGTCCTACGCCGAGAACCCGGGCGTGCTCACCATCCTGGTCACGCGCCAGGGCGCGAGTATGACCATCATCGACAACAACCGCGACACCGTCACCGGCGGTGGTAGCTGGGGCCAGCGCCTCTACTTCAACCAGGACGGCCAGAAGGCGCCGCTCATCGCCGAGCGCATGAAGGACGTGCAGCGCAAGGGCACCACCGCCAACGGCGAAGCCGCCGCCTCGCTGGGCGAGGACGCGAATCTCTTGATGCTCATCCAGGTGCCGCTCAAGCAGAAGGAAGTGGCGCGCATGGGCTACGGCACCGGCATGGGTGGTGGCGGCATGGCGCTCGCCGAGGCCGAGGGCGCGGTGCCCTCGCCGCCGACCGCCACCAAGAGCGCCGCCGATCGCAGCCGCGACTCCGACGTCGACGTGGCGGTGCTCGGCCACGGCGAGACCGAGGGCCCGTACACCGAGCTCGACGGGCTCAAGATCGAGCGCGATCCGCGCTTCCCGGTGCGCGTGACCGTGCAGTTCTACCAGGCGACCTCGAACGGCGTGGTCTCGGCCGCCGACATCGCCCGCATGTCGGAGCAGATCGACAAGGTGTACGCCAAGGGCGACTACGTCGGCTCGCTGGTCGTGCCGGCCCCGCACGATCGCAAGCGCCCCACCAACTGGGACGGTGGCCCCACGATGCGGCCCGACGGCACGTACACCTTCCCCGGCCTCGAGGAGCGTTTCCGCCGCTTCGGCTTCTTCTGGGCGCCGGTGGCTTCGCAGCCAGTCGTCGTGAAGTAGCGCGCCGCGCCCGCACCCGCTCAGGGCTCGAGCGCGCGCGGCACCAACGCCGCAGCGAGCAGCGCGGCGATCGCGACCACGCTGCCGTGTACCAGGCCGAGGTGAACGCCGTCGGCGATCGGGCAGTGGAGGTGGAGGACGAGCCCGCCGAGGGCGCCCCCCGAGGCGCCCAGCGCGGCGGCGGTGGCGCGGGAGCCGACCGGGGCCGCGCCACGCAGGAGCAGGGTGCCGACCACCACCGGCAAGATGGCCGTGACCAGGCCGATCGAGAGGCAGCCGTGAGCGGAGGCGAGGCCGCGGTCGAGGCTGGTGGGCGCGCTGCGCGGCACCAGGAGACCCGCGGCCACGAAGCCGATGGCGTTGACGATGGCGAAGGCGCGGCCCAGCCGCCAGCGCGGCATCATGCTGCCGGTGCGCGGCACCAGCGAGACCCAGACCGGCAGTCCGAACCCGACCAGCCACGCCGCCAGGTACGACACGAGCCAGGGCCGGGGCAGGTCGCCGAGCTCGTGGCGCAGCGCGACCACCGCCAGCACGACCGCCGCGTACGCGAGCGAAACCGCGGCCGCGAGCAGCGCTTGCCGAACCGGTCGGCGGGTCGAGACCGGCGTGGGCGAGCCGATCTCAGGGGCCACAACCGCCGGCATGTGGAACCTACGCCCATGGAGACGCATGGTTACGCGGTCGCGTCGCTCTTGACGCCAAGATTGACTCGACTAGACTGCGGCCTCCCGAAAACCGGAATCCGTCAACGAGGTTAGCCGTGGCTGCAGGACGCTCCAAGAAGAAGCTGAAGAACCGCCCCAAGTACAAGCGCGAGCGCTTCCTGCGCGACCGCAAGATGAAGGCGAAGAAGAAGGCGGCCCACAAGCGCGGCCTCAACCGGAACAAGAAGCGCCGCCGGGCCAAGGCCTCGCGCAAGAAGGGTTAGTGGGCGCTCACGGTCGGTAGGCAACCGACCAGGCGATCAGGAGCTGCGCGCCGTAGTACAGCGGCAGGCCGATCGCCCGGTTCCACACGTCCTTCACGACGAACTTCTCGCGCGCGACGGCCAGATCCGACGCGTAGAACGCGATGGCGCCGGCGGTGGCGAGGATCGGCGCGGTCGGATCGACCGCGTCGCTGTGCACCGACACGGCGACGCCGCCGAGCACCATGGCGGTGATGACGGTGACGTAGCCGATGACCGGCCCGCGCATGGCGCCGAGCTTGGGCCACAGCCAGCGCAGGACCAAGGCGGCGGCGACCAGCGCGGCGGCGAGGACGCCGAGCATGCCGCCCTCGCCCCATCGGCCCGGCGGCACGATGCGGGCGAAGGCGACCGCGTAGGCGAGGTGGCCGAGCAGGAACGAGGCCAGGCCGCCCAGGAACGCGCGCTCGGCCTCGAACATGAGCAGGACGTCGCCAATCGCGCCCAGCACCAGGCCGGCGGTGACCCAGGCCGCGACCTCGCCGGCGCGGCCGTCGGCGCCCAGGGCGCCGGTGAGCAGCGGAATGGCGACGAACGCGATCGATGCCAGCGGCTTCCAGCGGAAGCGACCGGCGCGATCGCGGCGGACCTCGGCGGCGACGAGGGCGGCGAGCGCGCCCAGGCACACCACGGTGGCGATCACGCCGAGGAGGCCGGCGCTCACGACGGCTCGCCCGGCTCGCGCGACGGGCGCCAGCCGCGCAGCGCGGCGTCGACGAGCTCGAGGCGATCCTGGCCCCAGAACAGCAGCGGGCCGCCGGGATCGTGCACGACGCAGGTCGGCGCGCCGAAGACACCAGCGGCGCGGGCGGCGGCGGTGGCGTCGACGAGCGCCTGCTTCACGCCAGGCTCGCCCGTGCGATCGACCAGCATCGGATCGACGCCGGCGTCGGCGGCCAGCGTGCGCAAGACGGTCGGGTCGGCGATGTCGCGGTCCTCGACCCAGGCGGCCGCGAAGATGCGCGCGGCGAGGGCGGGCGCAGCCCCGCCGGCGAGGAGCGTGAGCCGCAGCGGCGCAACGGTGCGGATGGGGAAGCGGCCCGGGAAGCGGAAGGGTACCCCCCACCAGTGAGCCCAGCGGTTCATCTCGCGAGACAGGTAGACGCGTTTGGCCTCCGGCATGGCGAACAGCGGTACGTCGGGCGTGCCCAGGTCCTTGAACAGCCCGCCGAGCAGCATCGGCCGCCAGCGCACGGTGGCGCCGGCCGCGGCCGCGACCGACGCGATCTGGGTGGCGCCCAGGTACGCGAACGGCGAGCTGTAGTCGAACCAGAAGTCGACCAGAGGCGGCGAGGGCAGGGCCGGCGCGGGCGCGTGGCCGTCGGCGCGCGGCGTGATCGGCGGGCGCTCCGTGTCCGGATCCCAGCCGGCGAGCACGGCGGCGAGCCAGTGGAGGCGATCCTGGCCCCAGAGGAGGATCGGCGCGGCGTCGTCGCGATGGATCACCATCGCCGGGGCGCCGAAGATGCCGTGGGCGACCGCCTGGTCGGTGCGGCGATGCAGCTCTTCACGGGCGGCGTCGCCGTCGGCGTGGGCGCGGGCGGCGGCGATCTCGGCGGCTTCGATCCCGGCGCCGGCCAAGGCACGGCCGATCGCGTCGTCGGAGGTGAGGTCGTCACCGCGCTGCCAGTAGGCGGCGTAGAGCGCGTGGATCGCGGCGGGCCAGCGCGCCTCGGGCAGGCCGAGCAGCGTGCGCAGCGCGCGCACGGTGCGCATCGGGTGCGCCGACGGCAAGGCGAACAGCGCGTCCTGGCGATCCGCCCAGCGCGCCATGTCGCGCAGGTTGTTGGCTGCCTTGGGAGGCGACAGGGTCGCCATCGGGCCAGCGCCGGCGCCGGTCAGGCGGAAGACACCGCCGAGCAGCATCGGCGCGAGAACCAGACGGACGCCGGCGCGCGCGCAGATCTCCTCGACGCGCGGCCACGCCAGGTAGGCGTAGGGGCACGAGAAGTCGAACCAGAACTCGACGTGCACCGGCCGACCTTCTCACGTTATCGAGGGGTACAAGCCGCTTTGACACCCCGACCTCCAGCGATACACTCGCAAGGGTTTCATGGCCAAGCTGATCGAGGGTTTCAAGGACGGCAAGCCCGAGCTGGGGCGGCGCACGTTCCTCGTACCCGAGAGCCACTCCGAGGTGCTCGCGCTCCTCTATCACGAGCGAACCGGCATCGTCGGTGGCCTGCCCGTCGGGCAGGTGACCACCGACCCCCACGGTGCCCACGGCATCCGGATGTACCCCGACCAGGACCCATCGATCCTGGAGGAGACCCGCCGTTACTTCGAGAAGCTGGCGGAGCGGTTCTCGAACGATCTCGCCAAGGCCTAATCCCCGTGGTAGGTGTGGGGGGTTAGTTGGTTGGTCTGTTAGGTTGAGACTCGTGATGAAGATGATGTGGCTGCCGGCGAGCGTGCTCGTTGCAGCCTGTTCCGGTCCGGCGTTGTCGCCCGGGCCGTGTGGCAAGGACACCGATTGCAAGGGTGCCCGCGTGTGCATCGCCGGCGCATGCGTGGACCGTGGCGGTGGCGGTGGCGGGGGTGGTGGTGGTGGTAG
>SXJR01000572.1 GCA_005779305.1 Myxococcales bacterium | reverse complement strand
GGCACCCCACTCGGCGAGCAACAGGTCGCCATGAGGATGGCGATGGGGGCCGTGAACAGAGGACACTAGGCCGAGGCCCGGGTGTCGTCGTCGACACCGTCGGGCCGCTCGATCTCCAGCCCAAGCTCCTGCGTGTCCTCCAGGAGCGCGAGGTCCAGCCGGTCGGCGGCGAGTCCACCATCGTCGTCGATGTCCGCGTGGTCTGCGGCACCAACCGCGATCTCGCGGAGGAGGTCGAGGCCGGCCGCTTCCGCGAAGATCTGCTCTACCGCCTCCAGGTCGTCGAGATCGCGGTGCCGCCGCTGCGCGCGCGCAAGGGCGACATCGCCGCACTCGCCGATCACTTCCTCGCCCGCATCGCCGAGCGCACCCACAAGCCGCCCAAGCGCCTCGCCACCGACGCACTCAGCCTGTGCCTCGAGCACGCCTGGCCCGGCAACGTGCGCGAGCTCGAGCACGCCATCGAGGCCGCCGCCGTCTACGCCGAGTCCGACGAGATCCTCGCCCGCGACCTGCCCATGGCCGGCAAGGTCTTCCGCCGCAGAGCCGAGCAACAGATCGACTCCGCCTCCGTCACCACCGATGGCGCCCCCCGCGCTGGCCTCCGCGAGACCCTCGGCGACATCGAACGCGATCGCCTCGCCGAGACCCTCGCCGCCTGCGACGGAAACCGCAGCCGCGCCGCCAAGGCCCTCGGCATGTCCCGCGGCGCCCTCCTGCGCCGCCTCAAGCGCTACGGCCTCGAAGAAGAAGAGGGGGGACAGGCCCCTGGTTCGCAGGTGCGCGAGATCGCCAGGTAATCCCGGGCGGCAGCCAGGCCCACCAGGGTCGCGGCCGCCACCGCGCACAAAGCCACGCAACGAACCCGCGGTCCTCGGTCCAGTGGATGTCGGCTGTGCCGACCCTGGAGCTCCCGATGGCATCTCGACTCGTTCTTGTTTCGGCGCTGGCCGCGGCCGTGATTGCGGGTGCGTGTGGTGAACCCGGCAGCGGCGCGGATGTCGACGCGGCCGACCTCGACGCGGCGCCCGAGGACGCCGTGTCGTTCGTCGACGGACCGCTCTCCGACGGCAGCGCCGACGGTCCGGTCACCGATGCCGGCATCGACGGCGCCCCGGCTTGCCCGTCGCCCCCCAACCCACCCGGTACCAGCGCCGTGATCGGCGCCGCCGGCGGTACGGTCGCGCTCGGGACCGTCGTGCGCGTCGTGATCCCGGCCGGCGCGCTGGCCACAGACACCACCATCACGTTGCGGCCACTGCCGCTCGAGCTGGCCTGGACGTATCGGTCGCTCACCGCGGCCTACGAGCTCGGGCCGAGCACGCTCGCCTTCTCGGCCCCAGCCACGCTCACCGTCGACCTCGGCGCCTTGCCGCCAGCGCCTGACGAGATCGCGCTCATGGTCGGCCCCGCCGCAGGTCCGTTCGCGGCGGCGGCGACCACCCGCACGGGCACGGCCTACTCGGCGTCGATCGCCGGCGCGACCCTCGGCTTCGGCGCTCGCACCGCCGCCCCGCCGGCCGTGACCGCGGCATGCGCGCCGACCGCGGTCCCCACCGACACCACGTACCTGTTCCAGAACCCGTCGCCCGGCGGCCCCTACCACACCTCGTACGCGCGCCCCACCAGCCAGGGGTTCGCGGTCATCGCCACCCATCAAGTCGCCGGCCTATGGAACGTCCACTCCTACGGCTACACGTCGAACGGGACGTCGATCGGCTCGGTCAACCTGACCGGCAACACGACCGCGTCCATCTTCGGAGGTCACGTCGCGCCCTCGGGCACCGAGGTCCTCGTCGCCTACGACTCCAACCAGAGCATGGGCAGCGAGGTCTGGGTCGCACGCAAGAACGCCACCGGCGGAACCGTCGGGACGCCGGTGCGGGTCTCCCAGGATCCCGGCATCTACAGCCAGATCCCGCAGATCGTCGCCTTGCCCGGCGGCGGCGCCTTCGTGGTCTGGAGGGCGCGCGATACGGTCCTGTCGCGCTACTGGCTGCGGGCGGCGGTCCTCGACAGCTCGCTCGTCGTTCAGACCCGCTTCGACGTCACGCCGATGGTGGCCAGCACGGTCCCGACTGGCTTCGCGCTGGTCGGCTCGGCCAGCGGCGTCGGCCTGGTCTGGTCGTGGGTGGCCAACACCAGCAGCACCAGCGGCGCGCGCTACCAGGCCTTCACTCACGCGGGATGTCCGATGACCGAGATCATCGACGTCGCCGACGGCTACGTCGTCAACGAGACCGTGAGCGCGACCCTGGTCGGCGATCAAGTCCTCATCGCCACGTCGGGCAACACGGTCGTGGGTCAGCCCCGCGTTCCCCGCCTGCGCGCTGTCCACCTGACCACCGGTCTGCTCGGTGCGTCGCGACGCTTCGACGACGTGTCGCTCACGCACCTGGGGGTAACGGCCCACGGCGGCGGCGTGCAGATCACCGGAGCCAACGGCTCGATCTACCACCAGTGGCTCGGGCCCGAGCTCGACCGCCGGAGCGCGCTCACCGAAGTCGCCACCTCGTCGGCGATCAGCGATCCGAGCTCGATCGCCACCAGCCCGACCGGCGACGCCGCCCTGGTCACCTGGGTCGACGAGATCGGCGGTGGCACCGCGCGTGGGCGGGTCCGAGCGATCGGCTGCACCCCCTGATTCTCTGCAACGTCCGGCGGGCCGTCGGTCCACCAGGTGATGCAGCTCGATTCGCGGACAGCCTTGCCTTCCGTCGAGACCACCGAGAGCGCCCCAGGGGGGCGCGCCGGCGCCGGTAGCGAGGCCTCGCCCGGCGCGTCGCCCGCGGCGGCGCCGTCCGCCAGTGTCGGCGGGTTGCTGGGATCGCCGGCCAGCGCCGCCGCCGCGCCGCCGCCCGCGGGCGGACCGACCGACGATCCGTACGGCCTCCACCTGCTCGCGCAGAACGTCCCCTCGGTGGTGAGCGCGCGCGTCGATGCGGCCGTGGAGCGTGCCACCACCGACCCGCGCGGCGCCCACCAGGAGCTCGTCGCCGTCTATCTGAGCCCCGAGTTCCCGCGCATGCCGGCGTTCACCCGCGCCCGCGTCATGGTGAACGTCGCCGCCAGCTACCGCGCCCTGGGCGATCTCAACAGCGCGCGCCTGCACTTCGAGGCGGCGCTGGCGTCACAGGCGCTCGATGCCCGCCAGCAGGAGCGCGCGCTCGAGGGCCTGCGGCTCGTCCGCGGCGGCGAGACCCGGCCGGCCGGCGCGAGCGGCGCCGCGCCCGCCGATCCGGCGCTGGTGGCAGCGCTCGAGGCGCGTGTGGACGCGGCGATCGCTCGCGCCCGCGCCGATGCGGCGAACGGCCACGAGATCATTCGCGCGCTCTACGTCGATCCCGACTTCCCCCACCTGAACCCCCGCGTGCGCGCTCGCATCCTGTTCGATCACGCCGCCGCCGCCCAGCTAGCGCATCACGACGCCGAAGCCGTGTCGCTGTGGGAGGAGGCGCTCGGCTCCGGCCTGCTCGACGTCTCCCACCAGGCGCGCGCGCGAGACGCCCTCCAGTTGCTCCGCCGTGATCGCGACGCGACCCCGCGCACCCCCGAGCTCCTGATCGCCTCGATCGACGGAGCTGTGGCCCTGCAGTCCGACAAGCGCGCAGCGCGCGACATGCTCCTGCGCGTCTACCGCAACCCCGGCTTCGTCGCCCTCGACGCCCACCAGCGCGGTCGCTGCCTCTTCAACCTGGCGGCCGCCTACACCAGCCTCGGGGAGGAGCGCGAGGCCCGCAACTACTGGCTCGAGGCGCTCAACTCCGGCGGCCTCGACGACAGCCACCGCGATCGCGCCAACCACCACCTGCGCCGCGTCATGCCGACCGAGACGCCGGCTCCGGGTTAGACTGCCGCGCATGAAGAAGCTCTGGCTGGTGATGGCGCTCGCCGCCCTCGGATGCGGGAAGAAGAAGGACGAATCGACCGAGAAGAAGGAGCCGCCGCCGGCGCCCACGACGGTGGACGCGGCGGCCGCGGCCGTGGCTCCGCCGGATGCCCCGCCGGCGCCGAAGTTCCCGCCCCTGGGCGCGCCGCCCGAGGGACTCGATCCCAAGCTCGCCACCGCCTGCGACGCCGGTGACGGCAAGGCCTGCCTCGACGCCGCCCGCGCCTATGAGCCCAAGGGCGCATTCCGGGTCGACATGTCCAAGGAGGAGGGCGACCGCCACGTCGAGTGGACCGCGCGTTACGGCGAGCGCGCGTGCCAGTACGACCTCGGCGAGGGCTGCGCGCTGCACGTGCGGTTCGGGACGCTCGCCACCGCCGAGGCCCAGCACGCGGTCCTGCGTCGCGGCTGCGACCTCGGCCACATGGGTTCGTGCGGCGAGCTCGGCACCTGGCTGGTGCGCGACGCGAAGACCGCCACCGAGGGTCTCGCCCTCCTCGAGAAGGCCTGTCGCGCCGACGGCGTCTACAAGACCGACGACCCCCACGGCAAGCTGTGCGCTGAGCTCGCCGACCTCCTCACCGGCAACGGCACCGCCGATGTGCCCAAGGACGCGGCCAAGGCCAAGGAGATGCGCGCGCTCGCCTGTCAGCAGGGCGCGAAGCTGGGCTGCCCGTGCACCGATGACACCGTCGAGAAGGACTGCGGTCCGTCGACCGACACCGAGCGCTGGATGTGCGACGAGGGCGTCTGCGGCCAGATGGCGCCGGGCTGACGCCGAACCTGTACGACCGGGGGGCGTGCACCTGATACGCTCGTCGACGAGCCGATGAGCGACAGTCCGGGTCCCCTGCGTACCTCGGTCGCAGCCGACCTCGGCTCGCTCGCCGAGGCCTTCGCAGCGCCCGAGCTCCCGGCCCTCGCGCCGGGGACGATCATCGGCGGCCACTTCGTGCTCGAGGAGGCGCTCGGTCGCGGCGGCATGGGCGTCGTGTACCGTGCGCTCGATCGCGAGCTCGATCGCCGCGTCGCCATCAAGATCGGTCTCGGCGGCACCGATCTGGCCCGCGCCCGCCGCGAGGCCATCGCCCTGGCCCGGCTCGCCCACCCCAACGTGATCGCCATCCACGAGATCGGCGAGCACCTGGGTGTGCCGTTCGTCGCGATGGAGCTGTGCGAGGGCGGGACGGCGCGCTCCTGGACCCGCGCGTCGCCTCGGACCTGGCGTGAGGTCCTCACCGTCTTTCTCGACGCCGGCCGCGGCCTCGCCGCCGCCCACGCCGCCGGGCTGCTCCACCGCGACGTCAAGCCCGACAACATCTTGCTCGGCGCCGACGGCCGCGCCCGCATCGCCGACTTCGGGCTCGCGCGTGGCACCGGGGCTGGCACCGCGGCTGACGACGCCACCACCGCACCGGTGCCGGCGGTCTCGCGAGACGCGGTCGCGACCATCGACGCGCTCCGGGCGCGGCCGCCGTTGCCCGCGACCGCCAACCCGTCGAGCCCCGAGGCGCCGCTCACCGCCACCGGCGCGCTGATCGGCACGCCGCGCTACATGGCGCCCGAGCAGCTCGCGGGCCGGCCGCTCGATGGCCGTAGCGATCAGTTTGCCTTCTGCATCGCGCTCTACGAGTGCCTGGCCGGCGTCGACCCGTTCCCGGCGCCGCCCGACGCACGCGCCGTCGCCATGGCCGCCGCGCGGTTCACGCCGCCAGGCCGCGAGCGTGCCGTGCCCCGCAAGGTGCTCGCCGTCGTGGAGCGTGGGCTCGCCCCGGCGCCTGGGGAGCGGTTCCCGACCAGGGACGCGCTCCTCGCCGCGCTCGCCCGCGCCGCGCGACCGCGCTGGCGGACCTTGCTTCCAGCCGCCAGCGCGCTCGCCGTCGTGGCCGCGCTGGCCGTCGCCGGGTTCGCGCTGACCCGTGATCGGGCTGCGCGCGTGGTCGTCCAGGCTGCCCCCGAGGCGACCTGCGCCTCGCTGCCCGCCGACCTGACGCCGGGCTGGAACGGCGTCGCGCGCGGGGCCTTCATCAGCGGCAATCCCGCCGCCGGCGAATCGGCCCACTGGGCCGCCGAGGTCATCGATCACCAGGCCCGCGTGCTGGCCTCGGCACGCGCCGCCTGCCAGGACGTGACGGCGCGCACCGATCGCGCGGGCGTACTGGCCCGCAGCGGAGGCCCGGCGTGCCTGGCCGGCGCTGCATCCACGATCGCCGAGGTCCTCGCGCTGCGTGGACAGGATCCAGGCCAGATGACCACCGCCGCCGGCCGCGTCGTCGAGGCCGCCGCGTGCGCGGCCAACCTGTCGACCACCGCCGCCGCACCTGACAAGATCGCTCCGGTTCGCCAGCAGATCGCCGACGCCGAGCGTCTGGCCAGCGAGGGACAGTTCGAGCGAGCGCTTGCCCTCGCCGAGGAAGCGCGTCTGGCAGCGCGGACCGACGGCGGCGAGTCGATCATCCTGCGCGCCGAGTTCACGATCGGGACGATTCTTCAGCAGCAGGCGCGCAGGGCAGGGCCGGCGCCGCCCGTCGCCTTCGAGCGTATCGACGTCGCGCCCGGTACCTCGACCATGGCCGCGATCGCCGTGGCCGCGACCGCGGTGGGCGCCGGAGATCCCGTCGATCCCGCTGCGGAGCCGGCGCTGGTGTCGCTCGACGGCGAGCTCCACGCGTTCATCCGCTCGGCGCGCGGTACGCTGCTCACCACCCGGCTGCCACGCCCTCGAAGCGGGTCGCTGGGCACCTGGTCGCCACTCGCCCCGCTGGTGGCCGACGGCGCGACCGCGGCCGAACGGCTCGCCTTCGATCCCGCGGTCCTCGCCGCCGACGGCCGCGTCGAGGTCTTCTACCGCCATCCCATCACCGGTAGCCTGTCGCACGCCATCCGTCGACGCACCGGCTGGGTCGTCCACGACCGTGGCGGCCTGCTGGCCCGCGTCGCGACGCCGGTCCGCACCCGTTCGGGACCGCGGATCCTCTTCTTCACGCCCGATCCGACGCTCTACCACTGGTTCGATCAGCGCCTCTGGTTCGCGACCACGACCAGCGACGGCGACGACATCGAGTGGGGCTTCGTGCCCGAACACGTCGCCGTCGCCACCCGGCCCTCGGCGGTGGCGAGCGTGACCAGCGATCGGGTCGACGTGGTCGCGCTCGATGATCGCGGGCATCTCTCGTGGCACACCCGCGAGCGCGGCAAGCTGGTCCCTCGCTTCATCTGGCGCCCCGACCAGCTCCCGGCCGACGTGATGTTCGAGGACCCGCAGGTGATCATGACCGGCGATGACGCGGCCGGTGTCGCGCTCTGGGTCGTGGTCCGCGCCACCGACGGCCAGCTCTGGCTCGCCCACAAGCCTCGCGCGTCGACGTCGTTCGGGGCGCTGACCGCGCTCGGCATCCGCTCGGACGTCAAGCCCGCGGCGGTGGCCACCGGGCCGGGGCGCTTCGCCGTCGTGGGCCGCGAGGACACGACGCTGTTCGTGCTGGATGCCCGCGACGCCGGCGACGGGCGCGTCCTGATCGAGCGGACCCGCACCACCCCGGCGCTGACCGGGCCGCTGACCGGCGCGGTCAACGCGCTGGCCGGCGAGGGCGGGATCCACGTGATCGCGGTCGCATCCGGCGGCGAGTTGCGGTACGGCTGGTTCGGACGATGACCGAACGCGACACCCTCGAGGCCGACATCCGCGCTCGCTGTGATCGCGGCGATCACGCCGGCGCGTCCGAGGCCATCGTGCGCGGCTACGGCCCCGAGCTGGTTCGCTTCCTGGCCGGCCTCCTGCGCAGCACCGACGACGATCTGGCCGAGGCCTTCGCCATGTTCTGCGAGGACGTGGTGCGCGGGTTGCCGACGTTCCGCTTCGCGTCCTCGGTGCGCACCTGGAGCTACACGCTCGCTCGTCACGCCGCGGCCCGCTTCCGCCGCACCGGGCGCCGGCGCGGCAAACGCTTCTCGTTGCCCGGTGAGCTCCACGACGTCGCCGACAGCGTGCGCACCGCCACCGTCGACTACCTGCGCAGCCCGGCCCGCACCAAGCTCGCGCTGGCCCGCGAGCAGCTCGACGACGACGAGCGCACGATCCTGATGCTGCGCGTCGATCGCCAGCTCGGCTGGCGCGAGGTCGCGACCATCATGGCCGACGAGGAGCTCGACGCCGAGGGCCTGCGCAAGCGCGAGCAGGCGCTGCGCAAGCGTTTCGAGACGATCAAGCGACGCCTGCGCGCTCACATGGACGAGGCCTGAAACGCCGCCTGGCAGGCGCGTTCGTCCGCCGACATGCGCGAGGCCGGGCGCTTCACGTCGAACGAATGCCAGGTCCACCGCACCGCGAAGCGGCCGGCCCCGGCCGCCGGCGCGACCTCGTAGACGATCTCGGCGTCGGACCCGTCGGGCCAGGACAGCGTGTACTCGCCCTTGCCGGCGGCGCGGCGCAGGTCATCGCGGTCGAGCGTCAGGCGCGCTCGTGGATCGCGCCGGCGATCGTAGAAGCGCAGTGGCTCGTGGTCGATGAACACACAGGCCCCCGCTCCGTCGAGGGCGAAGGTTCGGCCCGGCTCCTCGGGCGTCGGGTCGGCGTTGAGCGCGACCCGCACGTCGCCGCGCCCGGTGCCGGCCGCGCCGCCCTGGCTGAACGCCACCAGATCGACCAGGCCGTCACCGTCGACGTCGCCGGTCGCGACCGCGTCCTCGTGGACGGCGCCGGCGCGGGTGTCCTCGGTGACGGCAAAGTCGGTGTGCCACAGCCTCGTGGCCAGGAACGCGTAGCCAGGACCGCAGTCGGCCGAGGCCACGTAGATGTTGCCGCGGCCGGGACCACCCCAGGTGTCTCGCACCGCGACCAGGATGTCGTCGCAGCCGTCGGCGTCGACGTCGGCGATGAAGGCCAGCTCGCTCTGCTGGCCGAAGTAGACGTTCCAGACCCGCGAGACCCCGAAGCGGCCGCCCGTCGACAGCGCCACGTTGACGTCGCCGTACGCGTCGCCGTCGCGGGCGCTGCGGACGAAGCTGGCGAGGTCGGCCTTGCCGTCGCCATTGAAGTCGCCGACGCGTGGTACCTCGCCGCCGGACGCGAAGTGGTCGTGCCACGTCACCGCCGGCGCGAAGCCACGGCCGGTCGAGCGCGCCACGCGAACGGCGCCGCCCGTGAACACGATCACGTCGTCGAGCCCATCGCCGTCGACGTCGCCGAGGAGAGGGACGTCGCTCGAGCTGGCGAGCTCGTCGTGCCAGCGCACCGGCGCGCCGAAGCGGCGGCCTCGCGAGCGCGCTACCACGACCTCGCCGCGCCGGAACACCACGAGGTCGTCACCGCCGGCGCCGTCGACGTTACCGACCAGGGTGCGGTCGTCGACCCGCGAGAACCCTCGTAGCCACCGCTCGGCGGCGCCGAACCCGCTGCCGTTCGAGCGCGCGACGTGGACGTCGCCGGTGTCGCTGGCGACGACGACGAGATCGGCCTTGCCGTCGCCGTCGAAGTCTCCGGTCGCCGGCGTCTCGGTCGCCTCGCGGGCGGCGAAGTCACCGTGCCAGCGCCGCGGGACGCCGAACCCCTCGGCGATTGCGGTGCCGGCGGGTACGAGCGCGGTTGCGACCAGGGAGAGCAGGCTCACGGTGGCAATCCTCGGCACCATGTCCAGTCCGAGACCGCCGCCGCCGGCCGTGAGCAAGGAATCTCACGCCGCGAGGGCGTGGTGGATCTGGGCCCGAACGACCGGCAGTTCGACGAGGTCCAGCAGCGTCCGCAGCGTCGCCGCCACCTGCTCGTCGCCGGCGTGGGGCGCCAGGAGGCGCACGACCGCGCCGAGTTCGTCGCCTCGGGCGCCGGCGTCGACGGCGGCCTGGGCGGCGCGCCTCGCCGTGGTCGCGTCGAGCCGGCGCCGGTCCAGCATCTCGAGTGCGATCGCGCGCACGCTGGCGTCCGCATCGCCGGCGAGGTCGAGCAAGGCCGGCAGTGCGTCGTCGTCGCCGAGCTTGCGCAGCGCCACCGGCACCTGGTGCCGCACCGCGGCGTCGGGGTCGGCGGCGAAGCCGGCGATGATCGGGCCGTCACCGGCGAGCCCGGCGTTGCCGAGCGCGCCCAGAAGCTCGATTCGTCGCCCGGCGTCGCTCGCCGCCGCCAGCTCGTCGCGCAGCGAGGCCGAGTGACGGGCCACCAGCGCCGGATCGCCGTGAGCGTGCAGCGCCGCGCCCAGGGCCAGGGTCGCCGCCGAGGCGCTCGCCGGCCGCTCGTCGCGCGTTGCGTGTTGCGCAGCCAGCCAGCCAACGGTCTCCGCGGTCGGCTCGGCGACCAGCGTGACCCGGGCCAGCGCGCGCGCGACCTCGGCGTCGCCGTGGGCCTGCGCCAGCCAGTCGATGCCGTCGCGTAGCGCGGCCTGGGCCGCGGGGCTGCCAGTCGCGGCCAGCATCGACACGATCAGGTCACGGCCCGACGCCGGCAACCCGGGCGCTGCGAACATGCGCAGGAGCTCGCGGCAGGCCTCGGGGTGCTCGCGCAGGTACGCGGCCACGCCGTGCATCCAGGTGGTCTCGACCGGGGTGGCGCCGGTGGCGACGAAGCGCATGACCGTGGACCCGATGCGCGCCATCGACCAGTCTCGGGCACGCGCGTTGTCGTCGCCGGCATCGACGGCGCTGCCCTCGGGCGGGACCGAGACGCGATCGTCGAGCCGCGGCCGGGGCCGCTGGGCGACGTCGCCGGACGTGGCCCGGAGCGTGAAACGGTTATCGAGCGAGACCCGGCGGACGGCGCCGTCATCGACCACCAGGTGCTCCTGATCGTCGAGGTCACGGATCACGCCGCGGTGATCGAGGCGGATGGCGGCGACGCCGTCGAGCTCCTCGCGGCAGGCGGGGCAGGCCACCGGCAGCACGGCCAGCCGGGTGTACCCGGTGCGAGTGCGGATCAGCGCGTTGCCGCTGGCGCGGCGGTAACGCATCCGCGCCACGCCGTTGGGACCGGGCTCGAGCGCGTCCCAGCCGCCGCCGCCGGCGACGGTGACGGCGCTCTGCTGGACGATCGCGCGCAGCAGCAGATCGGCGGCGGGGGCAGCGGCGGGATCAGGGCGCAGCTCGCGCAGGCTACCGTTGGCGCCAAGCACCGCCACCAGCTCGCCGGCGGTCGCGTCGACGCCGCCGAGGACATCGCGGCCCATCACGGTGTAGCTGGCGGTGGTCACGTCGGTGAGGCGAAAGCCCACCAGGTCGTCGCCGAGGCCGCGGACCACCAGGCGGCCACGCACGTGGACCTCGCCGGTGTACGCGCCGTCGGCGCCGGGCATCCCTGTGACGTCGGCGCGGCTGCGGCCGTCCCAGGTCAGGTCGTAGATCTGCTGCTCACCCACGCCGAGGCCGGCGAACGCCACTACCGTGGGAGCTGCGTCGCGGCGCGACGACGTCCACCACCAGAGTGCCGCCCCGGCGACGGCCGTCGTCGCGGCGAGCGCGGCGATCCGCCGCCGCGTCACGATCCGCCTCCGCCCACCGAGACCGCGGGCTTGAACGCGTCGCCGAGGAAGGTCAGCGGCACCTTGACGGTGGTGTTCCAGATTGGCAGGCCGACGGCGATGCCTTCCCAGCCGAAGATGGTCTTCTCGGCGTAGAGGAACAGGGCCTCGGCGTAGACCGACAGGCTACCGGCGAGCAGCGTGGCGTCGAGGCGCGCCTTGGTCTCGAGCAGGAGCGATGGCGTCCCACCGTCGTCGACGACCAGGAACCTGGCGCTGGCCGGCAGGGTCGCCGACAGGACGTCGACGTGGCCGTTGACGCCGAAGCTGAAGCCGGGGACGCCGATCGCCAGCCGCCCGTCGGCGTCGACGTCGACGCTGCTGTCGACCCGGCCCTCGATCGCCGGCAGGATCTCGGGGTGCGCGACCATGTCGCGCGAGCAGCTGGCGTCGAAGGGCGACACGCTCACGCTCGGCGCGAAGGAAAGGTCCCCCTGCACCGACACCGCCAGGTAGGCCGGGACGCCGAGGATCGAGAACTGGACCCCGTACTCGTAGATGGTGAAGTGGGTGCTCTGCGGCGGCGCGCTCCACGTCTCACCGTCCATGGGGATCTCGGGGCCGAAGTTGAACAGCTCGTGGCCGTCGATCGCGAGGCGGGTCCTGGCCGCGAAGGCCACGTCGTCGCGCGCCACTCGCACCGTGAGCGCACCGTCGATGATCTCGTGCGTGACCGGGAGGTAGGGCCAGTCGGGGCTGGGCGCGGTGAACTCGGCGTGGATGCCGGCGTCGACCTTGGCCGACAGCGCGCAGATCCTCGAGCCGCTGAAGGTCACGGCCAGGTCGGCGGTGGCGTGGTGCGAATACGCGCCGTGGAGCAGGCCGTAGATGCCCTTCGACTCGCTCACCGGCTCGATCCCCCAGTGGATGTTGCGGCTCCCGGTGGCGAGCTCGGCGCCACGGTCGGCAGAGAACGGCAGCGAGGCGACCATCAGCTTGAGTGCGGCGATGCGGGCCTCGATGTGCGACGCCATCGTCACCACGTCGGCGGCCCACGGCGCGTCGGCAGGGATGACGCCGCTGGTGGCCTGCAGGCAACGCGTCATGTCGGCCTCGCGCTCCTTCTGGAAGCGGCCCAGGTAGTCGAAGGCGAACATCTCGGGCAGCCAGTCGCAGGCGTTGCCGACCAGACAGCCGTGGTCGTTGATGATGAGACCGTCGGGGCCGAGGCGGCGGTTGACGTCGAGGTGCTGCCACTCGGCCATGAGCGCGTCCGCCATCTCGTCGACCACCGCCTGGTAGGCGATCGTCGCCACGATCTCGGGCGAGAGGCCCGGGCCTCCTACGGTCGGCACTCCGATCGGCAGCGGTCCGGCGTCGGCCGAGGTCCCGCCGAGGAAGCCGACCATCGAGCCCCAGGCGGCGTCGGACAGACCTTCGTCATCGCCGCCGTCGGGCGCGGCCACCGTGGGCACGTCGTCCTCGGGCAGGAGCGCGCGCAGGCGGCGGTACTCGGCGACCAGGCGCTTGTACCGGGTCAGCCGGCGCTCGATCTCCTTCCGCTCGACGGCCGTGAGCGCGGCGCTGTCGGGGTCGGCGGCGCGCGCCACGTGCCACGCGATCTTGTTCGAGATGTCGTACGGCAGCGGCTCACCGACCGCGGGGATGAGCGTGTCGGCCGCGGCGGCGAACGCCGGGTCGAGGGCGTACTGGGTCGACGCCTGCAGGATGTCGGCCGGCGTGACCGCGAAGAACTCGTTCTTGACGGTGAAGGGCAGCGGCGAGAAGCCGTCGACCGGGTCGGCCGAGCGTGGGGTCAGGAAGGCGGGGATGGTGTGGATGCCGGGCGCCTTCTGGAACAGTTGCGGACGCGACGCGATGCCGGGCGACGACCACGTCGTGCCGACCTGGAACACGCACGACGCGTCGGTACCGCAGGTACGGGCCGCGTCCTCGAAGCGGCTGTACTCGTACCAGCGCTTGTAGACGTAGCCGGCGCAGCTGCGAACGCGGTGGTCCTCGCCGTGCGGGTGGCGCGGCGCCATGCGCGCCGCCCAGTTCGCGTACACGAACGAGCCCGGATCGGTCGCGACCGCGAGCTCGTCGGCGCGGATGCGCGACAGGTAGTGGGTCGAGAGCGGCAGCGTCGAGTCGGTCGGCGGCGCCGCCGGGATCTGGCGGGCCTGCACGACGAAGCCGGCTTCGTTCGTGCCCTTGGCTGGGATCGAGTCGGAGAGAAGGCCAGCGTTCAGGCCCCATTCCTGCGCGAACCGCGCGACCGCTTCCTGCTCGCTCGGTCGATCGAAGGCAGGGAACTGGTAGGTCTGGTACCCGCCGTACGACTGGCCGCCGTACGACGGGTCCTGCAGTGGAACCTGGTTCAAGGGGTTCTCGGACTGCTGGGCCTGGGCCGCGGTGGCCGCGGAGAGCGCGATGAGGGCGCTCGCGGAGAGGAGAGGAAGTCTTGGCATTCCACGGTCGAGATCGCCGGCGCCGACCGTGAGCGTCAAACCGACATCACGCTCAGCCCCAGAAGCCGAACGAAAGCCCGGCGTTGCCGAAACGTGGCGCGAAGTCGCCGGTGATGCCGATTCGCAGGCGGTACTTCTTGTTCCACCAGAACCGGAAGGTGAAGAAGCCGACCTCGACGCCGGCGGTCAGGTGCGGGCGACCGGAGACCTGGCTGATGCGGCCCGGCTCCCAGTAGGTGCCGCCGCGCAGGCGGAGGCGACCGGGCAGGGCCTCCCACTCGGCGCCCAGGTTGGCGCCGATCGAGACGTGACGTCCCGAGCGTTGCCACTGATCGCGGCCGAAGGCCTCGAGGCCCATGCCGTCGCCGACGGTGCCGATGACGCGCAGATCGGCGGCGACCAGGAGCGAGCGCTCGTCGCGGAACTTGCCGCCCACGAACTGGTTCCAGCGCGTGGGCCCGAAGCGCCAGGCCACGCCGGCGGCGAGCTCCCACGGCACCGCCACGCGCGCGGGCAGGATGTGGCCTTCGCAGTCGAGCGGATCGCACGCGGCCACGTCGACGGTGCGGCCGGTGACCGGCAGGGCCACGGTGGCGCCGACGCGGAGGTCGTCGCGGTGCGGCCGGTACAGCGCGCCGGCCTCGAGCCCGGTGCCGGTGATCGAGAACAGCGGCTGCAACTGCGTCAGCGACAGCGTGCCGACGCGGACCGCCGCGCCCACGGTCCAGGTCTCGTCGCCGAACGTGTTGGCGACGGCGAACTTCCCGACCGTCGCGATCGCGCTGAGCTCGCCGCCCATCGCGTCGGCGAGACGCTCGCGCTGCGTCGACACCACCAGGGCCGTGCCCCAGCCGTAGTACATGCCGGCCAACCCGGCGGTGCCGGTCCTCGATGTGCGGCCGTCGTCGACCAGGCCGTTGTTGTCGAAGTCGCTGGCGTAGACCGCCTCCATGGCGTCGAGGTGGAAGTCCCAGTCCCACCAGCCGGTCGACGTCGCCTTGCGCACCGCCGGTGAGGCCGGGTTGCCGAGCGTGCCGGCCGAGCCCTCGGCGATGGCCAGCTGCACGCCGCCCATGCCGACGATGCGTACGCTGCCCAGCGCCGCGCCGCGATAGAGATCGAGCGTCCAGTCGCGATGCGTGATCGGCACCGGCGTGTCGGCGGCGACCACGCCCGGCGCCCCTACGCCCGCCCCGGCGGCAGCGATGGCGAGGGCGATCACCGGCACGACGCGCACGCCACGATCATACCGGTGCTCGCCCCCGCCGGGGTACAGTCCGAACGTGGCAGGCCGCGAGCGCCGCGATCGAGACGACGTGCGGGTGCTCCCCGCCGACGGCGATTCCGGCGTTCCGTTCCGTCGTCACCTGGTCGCGCCCGGCGTGCTCCTGGCCGCCGCCGAGGCTGTCCTCGTCGGGTACCCGCTGTGGAGCCTGTTCGATCTCGGCGACATCCCGACCGGGACCCTGGCCCGGGTCTGTGTCCCGGTGCTGGTCGGCGCCATCCTGGCGTGGAGCACGGCCATCACCGCCTGGCTCCTGCCGGTGCGCGCGGTGGTGGCGGCGCGGCGCCGCGGCGAGCGGGTGAGCAAGGATCTCTCGTCGCGCGGCTACCGGTCGGCTCTGCGCACGCCGCTGCGCGTGTTCATCGGTCGCACCGTGCTGTGGATCGCGATGGCGTCGGCGGCAGGGATCGCGTTCGTGCGCTACGAGGACTGGGACGCGGGGCAGGCGCTGGCCATGGCCTCGCTCGCCGGCCTGCACGCCGCGCCCATCGCCGGCGCGCGCGCGTTGTGGGTCGGACGCATCCTCGACGCTGTCCGCGCCAGGCTTTTCGTCGTCAATCCGCCGCTACGCGGCTACGCCGACGATCACTTCCGTCGGCTGCTCCTGATGTCGCTGGTGATCGCGGGCGGCGCGCTCGCCATGCACGCCGCCTTCCTCTACTACTTCGTGCCGATCACGCACGAGCAGTACCTCGCGCTCGAGACCTACTTGCCGTCGCTCGCGGCGCTCGGCTGGTGCGCCTGGACGGTGGCGGCGCGGCGGCTCACCCGTCCGCTCGGCCGCTACCTCGACGCCGCGGCCGGCGACGGCGGCGACGCCGCCCAGGCCGGCAACGCGACCCAGGTCTACCGGCTGGCCCAGTCGCTGCCGTACCGGCTGGCGCTGGTCGGGCTGGCGGCGTGGGCGATGATCACCTTGGCCACGGCGCTGCTCGCGCGGTGGTACCTGGCCATCGAGCTCGACAACACCATCGTCGGCGCGGTGGCCATCGTCGCCGTCGCGCTCGCCGCCGGCATCTACGAGACGCTCGGCCACCGTGAGACCTTGCGGCCGCTGCTGGCCCATCTGTCGGCGCGCTACCGCATCCCGGTGCGCGCGATCGCGCCGTCGCTGGGCCTGCGCGCCAAGCTGATGCTGTCGTTCGGCGGCGTGGTGGTGCTGGCCTGCGGCATGGCGCTCCTGTGGGGCTTCGTGCAGTACAAGAACCTGTCGACCGAGGCGGTGGCGCGACAGGCCTCGGTCGGGCTGGCCTGGGTACGCTCCGAGGTTCAGGCCGCCGCGGCGGCGCACTCCGAGCCGCCGACGCCGGCGCTGGTGCGCGGCGCGCTGGTCGAGATCGGCGCCCGCAATCCCGAGGGTTCGACGGTGGTCTACTACATCGACGATCACGCGTCGCCGCTGCCGGCCACCGTCAGCAGCAGGGACGTGGTCGCGGTCGGCGGCGGTCCGATGGGTGCGCCCGAGTTGCCCTGGTACGTGCTGGCCCAGATCCGGAGGGCCAGCGGGATACGCATCGAGATGGGCATGGCGTACCTGGCCGGCGAGAGTGGCCGCCTGGGCGTCACCTGGCACGGCACACCGTACGACCTCGGCGCGGTCGCGGTCTTCTATCCCAACTACCGCGGTCGCGGCGAATCGATGGTGCGACCGCTCAAGGAGCTCCTCCTCTTCTTCGTCATCCTGTTCGGCGCCTGCGGCGGCATCGTGGTGGTGACGGTCGCGCAGTTCGTGACGCCGATCCGCCGCCTCGAGCAGCGTGCCGACGCCATGGCGCGCGGCGAGCTTGTCGATCCGGTCACCTCGGGCGGCGACGGCGACGAGATCGGCCGCCTCACCTTCGCGCTCGAAGAGATGCGGCGGGCGCTGCGCGAGAAGCTGCGTTCGACCGAAGAGGTCAACCTCGATCTCGAGCGCGCGGTGCAGAAGCGCACCCATGATCTGGCCAAGAAGAACAAGGAGCTGGCCGAGACCCTCGACAAGCTCACCCGCACCCAGGCCCAGCTCGTGCGCTCCGAGAAGATGGCGTCGATCGGTCAGCTCGTCGCCGGCATCGCCCACGAGATCAACAACCCGGTCAACGCGATCGTCAACACCGTCGGTCCGCTCGACGAGGCGATCGGCGAGATGGAACACGCCGACGCCGCCCGCCGCGGCGAGGCGGCCAAGGACATTCGCGACATGGTCAAGGTGGTGCAGCGCGGCGCCCAGCGCACCAAGGCCATCGTCGGCGCGCTCCACAACTACTCGCGCACCGACGACGAGAAGGTGGTCGACTTCGATCTCAATCGCTCGCTCGACGACAGCCTCGAGCTCTTGCGCGCCGTGCTCAAGGGCGGGGTCGCGGTCGAGAAGCGCTACGGCGAGGTCGGCAAGATCCGCGGCCACGCCGGTCAGATCAACCAGGTCTTCATGAACCTGCTCACCAACGCGGCCCAGGCGCTGTCGGGCCGCGACGAGGCCAAGATCACGATCGACACCCGCGCCCAGGGCGAGCACGTCGAGGTGCGCATCAGCGACAACGGGCCCGGCATCCCGCCCGACGTCCTGCCCCGCATCTTCGATCCGTTCTTCACCGCCAAGGACGTCGGCGAGGGCACCGGCCTCGGCCTGTCCATCGTCCCCGAGCTGGTCGAGCGCCACGGCGGCACCATCGAGGTCGACACCCAGATCGGTACCGGCACCACGTTCACGGTGGTCATGCCCCGCAAAGGTGAGGTCGCCGTGGTCGCTCCCGGACGCCGCGTCACCGACCGCCGCTGACCCTGGTGACATTCTGGCAACCCTGGCCACCGGTTGTGTCACCGTGGCAGCCGATCCGATCGGGTGACACCCTTCGGATCCAGTAAAAACAGGCGGTTAGTCAGGAATAGGTCTGGCACCCGGCTTGTAATCAGCCGTATCGGTGCCCCCATGCTCACCCAAGCTCCCAAGCCTGCCGCGCGTCGTCCGATGAATGCCATGCGCCACCCCGGCGGCGTGCCGCGCGGCTACTGGGCCGGCGCGCCCGACCGTGACGACTCGGCCGGTTCGGCCGGTGACGACGCGGCCGAGCGGGGCGCCTGGGATCCGTCCCGGGCCGTGCTGGTGGTCGACGACGAGGCCGGCATCGTCGAGTCGCTCGAGAAGATCTTCCGCCGCGAGGGCTTCGCGGTCCTGACCGCGACCGACGGCCAGACCGGCCTCGATCTGCTGCGCCGCAACCGCGTCGGCGTCCTGCTCTGCGATCTGATGATGCCGGGCACCAGCGGCATGGATCTGCTCAAGGCCGCCAAGACCATCGCGCCCGAGACCGAGGTCGTGCTCATGACCGCGTACGGCACGGTCGAGACCGCGGTCGACGCCATGAAGGAGGGCGCGTACGACTTCGTCAGCAAGCCGCTCAAGCGCGCCCACGTCGTCCGCATCGTCAAGAACGCCCTCGAGAAGCAGTCGCTGGTCACCGAGAACCGCGCGCTCAAGGCCCAGCTCGCCGAGCGCCGTCGCCGCGCCATCATCGGCACGTCGTTGCCGTGGCGCCGCACCATGGACATCGTCCACCAGGCCGCGCCCAGCGAGGCGACCGTGCTCTTGCTCGGCGAGAGCGGCACCGCCAAGGAGTTGCTCGCCCGCGC
>SXJR01000571.1 GCA_005779305.1 Myxococcales bacterium | reverse complement strand
GTTGCCACGAAATTTGCCCCCGCGGCGCGCCCACTCAGGCGGGCGTGAGGACGTCGTAGACAAAGCCTTCCGTGGGAACGGTGACAGTGAACTCGTCGACGATCGGGTACGCGGTCGCCGAGTCCTCGCGCCCGGGCGGAACTTGACCATCGAGCGTCACGTAGTCCGGGCCGGGCGCACCGAGGTGTTCCTGCTCGCGCTGAGCTTTCACCCCGGCGAGGAGACTCGCCAGCGGCGTATCGGGCGCGAGCGAGAATCCGTTGGTCCCCTCGACCCGTTGGGCCAGCCAATGTAGCGCCTCTCGCTCCACGCCCGCGCGCAGAGGAAGGCACGCGCGGATCCAGGGACTGTTGAGTGTTCGAGTTGAAAGCCAACGCACGCGCGTTGAACACCGCCGAGGGGCACCGGGGCGAGTCGGCTCCGCGACAGCGAGCTCACGCGACACCCACGCCGCGAGAGCGTCGTTCCGCTCTGGCCGAGGCCCGAGGCCCGAGGTCCGAGGCCCCAGCCGCGCACGTCGCGCTACTCGATGTACGCCTCGTGGCAGCAGGCCTCGAAGTTGTTGCCGCTGGGGTCGAGGACGAAGGCGCCGAAGTAGTTCGGGTGGTACATGGCGCGCACGCCGGGCGGGCCGTTGTCCTTGCCGCCGGCGGCGAGGGCGGCATCGTAGAAGGCGCGGATGGCGGCGCGGCCGGGCGCGCGCAGGGCCACGTGCTGGCCGCCGGGCCGGACCGGACCCTTGATGATCCAGAGGTCGGGCTTGGGCGCGACGCCGAGGCCGATCGCGATGCCGCCGAACTCGCGCAGCACCGTGTAACCCAGGGGCGCGGTGGCCGCGACGTAGAACGCCTTGGCGGCGTCGAGGTCGTCGACGTAGATGCTGACGTGATCGATCATGTTCAGCCTCAGTTCCCCGCAGCAGCACGAACCGTGGAGCGCGTGGGTGGGTGAGTGGTCATGTCTCGTGGGTTCCTTGCGGCGGACTCTACGCTATCCGAGCAGCGCGGTGATCTCGTCCGCGGCGAAGCCGTACTCGGCGAGCACGTCCTTGCCGTTGGCGCCGAGCGCGGGCGGCGGCGTGGGCCGCGCCGGCGGGCCCAGCGGGGTCCGCACGTGGCGCAGCGGCCCGGCGGCGCCGCCGTCGACGGTCACGAACATCTCGCGGGCCTGGTGCAGCGGGTGCGACGGCAGCTCGTCGAGCTCGAGCACCGGCTCGAGCAGGCAGTCGTGCGCGGCCAGCGCGGCCACCCACTCGTCGCGGCTGCGGGTCACCAGGATGGCGGCGATCTCCTCGCGGATCTGCTCCTGCCGCGGCGGCGGCGCGATCAGCTCGCTGACGTCGGGCTTGCGGCCGATGGCCTGGTTGAAGGCGATCCAGAACTTGGGCTCGAGCGCGCCCACCGAGACGAAGCGATCGTCGGCGCAGCGGTAGACGCCGTAGCAGGCCATGGATCCGTTGAGGGCCTCGCTGCCGCGGGTCGGACGCGCGCCGCAGTCGAGGTTGCCGAGCTCGGCGGCGAGCAGCGCCATCGCGCCCTCGGTCATCGAGATGTCGAGGTGTGCGCCCTTGCCCGAACGCTCGCGGCCGAACAGCGCGGCCAGCACCGCGGTCGCGCCCCACAGGCCGCCGCCGGCGAAGTCGGCGATCTGGATCCCGGGCATGGCCGGCGGCGCGCCGCGTTTCTCGGCGCCCATGGCCAGCACGCCGGCGAGGCCGATGTAGTTGAGGTCGTGGCCGGCGCGGTGCACGTACGGGCCGGTCTGGCCGTAGCCGCTGATCGAGCACATCACCAGGCGCGGGTTGGCCGCCGACAAGGTCGACCAGCCCACGCCCAGCTGGTCCAGGACGCCGGGCCGGAAGCTCTCGACCACCACGTCGGCCTGCGCGGCCAGGCGCAGGAACGCGTCCCTGGCCCGCGCGTCCTTGAGATCGAGCGCGAGCGAGCGCTTGCCGCGGTTGACCGCCAGGTAGCGGCCGCCCATGCCGGCCTTCTGGGGCGGAAAGGCCCGGATGTAGTCGCCGACCTTGGGGTCCTCGATCTTGACCACGTCGGCGCCGAGGTCGGCGAGGATCATGGTCAGGAACGGGCCGGGCAAGAGGCGGGAGAGATCCAGGACGCGAATTCCGTCGAGGTGCGACATGCGGGCAGAACGTAACGCATGGCCAAACCCGGCGCATGGGTGAACGCGCTGCATGGTAGAACGCGGCGCATGCCCGGTCGCCGTGTGCTGCTCGCTCTGGCGATGGTCTGCGCCGCGAACCTGCTGCTCGAGGTCGCGCTCACGCGCATCTTCTCGGCGCTGATGTTCTATCACTTCACGTTCCTGGCCATCGCCGTGGCGCTGCTCGGTATGGGCGGCAGCGGCGTGTGGGTCTACGTCTCGGGGCGATACCCGCCGGAGACGGCCGCGGAAGACATGGCCCGCGCGGCGCGGCGTTTCGGCGCGGCCACGCTGCTGGTGCTGGTCTACGTCCTGGCCAATCCTATCGAGGCCCACGTCGGCCTCGGCGAGTCCCCGCGCTTCACCAATATCAGCTTCCTGCAGCTCCTGATGCTGTGCAGCGTGACCATCCTGCCCTTCTTCTTCGCCGGCATGGTCGTGTCGCTGGCCATCACCCACTTCCGCGATCACGTCGATCGCGTCTACACCTGGGACCTGGCCGGCGCGTCGCTGGCCGCGCTCCTGGTCGGCCTCGCCATCCGGCTGCTCGGCGGGCCAGCTCTGGTGGTGGCGGTGGCGCTCCTGGGCGCGACCGCGTCGCTCCTGCTCGCGCCCACCCGGCGCAGCATCCTCTCCGTCGTCGTCACCGGCGGGCTCCTGCTCGCCGCGCTCGGCACCGGCCTGTTCGACACGCCCAGCGCCAAGTCGGTGAAGTCGGAGCGCGTGGTCTTCGACGAGTGGAACACCTTCTCGCACATCACCGTCGAGAAGATGGGGGCTGACAAGTTCGACATCCGCATCGACTCGGCGGCGCGCACGCCGGTCGCGCACCTGCGCGACACGACCTCGCCCACGTGGATGGTCGACATCACCGCGCTGGGCTACACCCTCCACCAGGAGCACCCCGGCGAGGCGCTGGTGATCGGGCCTGGCGGCGGCATCGACGTGGCCCGGGCGCTGGCCTCGGGCGTGAAACACGTCACCGCGGTCGAGATCAACCCGCTCATCGCCGACACCGTGATGCGCGGCCAGTTCGAGGCGGCCTCGGGCGGCCTCTACCGCGACCCGCGCATCACCATCGTCGTCGACGAGGGCCGCAGCTTCGTGCGCCGCACCCGCGCCCGGTACCAGGTCATCCAGCTGTCGATGGTCGACACCTGGGCGGCCACCGCGTCGGGCGCGTTCGCGTTGACCGAGAACACCCTCTACACCATCGAGGCCTTCCAGGACTACTACGCCCACCTCACCGACGAGGGCATCGTCACCATGACGCGGTGGTGGACGTACCTGTCCGGGCCCGAGGCCATGCGCCTGGCCATCCTCGCCGCCGGCGCGCTCGAGGCCAACGGGGTCAAGCCGGGCGCCACCCGCGGCCACCTGTTCATGGCCACCCACGGCAACTTCGCCACCCTCATGGTCAAGAAGACGCCGTTCACGCCGGAGGAGCTGGCTCGCCTCGACCAGCAATGCGCCGCGCTCGGCCACAAGGTGGTGCTGTCGCCGACCGTGGCCGGCATCCCCGAGCTGGTGGCGATGATCGACGCCGGCGCGTGGAGCGACCTGACCCGCAGCCACCGCCAGGACCTGACCCCGCCCACCGACGACCGCCCCTTCTTCTTCTACTTCACCAAGGGCAGCGACCTGCTCCGCTTCCGCACCGGCGGCAACCGCATCACCAACCCGGCGGTGTGGCTCCTCACCGCGCTGGGCAGCGTGCTGATCGTGATGACGGCGGCGTTCGTGTTCCTGCCCCTGTTCCTGCGCCGGTGGCGCGATCTGAAGAGCGGCGGCGAGCCCGGCGCGGCGACGCGGCGGCTGCTCGGGCTGGCCTACTTCGCGACGATCGGCTTCGCCTTCATGGTGGTCGAGATCGCGCTCATGCAGCGGCTGTCGCTCTTCCTCGGCCACCCGTCGTACTCGCTGGTGGTGGTGCTGTTCGCGATCCTGCTCGGCACCTCGGCCGGCGCGCGCCTGTCGCGTTTCTTCGCCGAACGTCCCGGACACGGCGCGGCCCTGGGCGGCACCGTCGTGGCCGTGCTCGCCGTCGCCGCCGGGCTGGCCCTGGCCGGCGTGGTCCGGGACCTCATCACCATGGCGCTGCCGGCGCGCATGGCGGTGTCAGCGCTGATCGTCCTGATCTTCGGCCTGGCCATGGGCCTCATGCTGCCGCTCGGCGTGCGCCTGGTGGCGCAGCGCGACGCCCAGATCATCCCGTGGGCCTGGGGCATCAACGGCGGGATGAGCGTGATCGGCACCGTCGGTGCGACGGTGATCGCGATCAGCTTCGGCTTCGGCGTGACCTTCTACCTCGGCGCAGCGCTGTACGCGCTGGCCGGGGCGCTGGGCTGGACGCTCCACCGCGTGGTGCGCCCGCCCGCGCCGACACCCGCCCTCTGAATCCTCGGGCTGGGGACCTGTCCGGTCCGTCAGCGCAGATCAGGCGCGGGCGAGGTCGAAGAACTGCTGCAGCTTCATCGCCAGCATCGGATCGCCGGAGACGCGCAGCTTGCCCTGGAAGTAGAGCTGCATGCCGGCGTTGGGGTCCGACAGCATGGTCTTGAAGTCCTCGTGCGCGATCTCGATCGTGCACTGGGCCTTGCCCGAGTCGCCGCGCTCACAGGTCGGCGGGTTGGCCGTGAGGTCGCAGGTCCACTCGCCGCCTCCGTCGCCGCTGATCTTGAACGCGTAGATCGCGTTGACCTCGCGCGCCTTGTCGGGATGGGCGGAGAGGCCCTTCGGCACCATCTCGTCGAACAACTGGGTAGCGTCCTTGGGAAGATCAGCCATCTGCGTTTCCTTGTGAGGGTACGAACCGTCGCCAGCTTCGTACCCCGCTCCGCCGCGGGGCGTCAAGCCAGAGCCCGGGGGTGTGAAAGCCGAAGATAGCCCCACCGGCCGGGAGCGGCGTCGCCGAAAAATCAGCGAGGCCCCTGGAAGGGGCCTCGCCTAGCTCGGAGCGGTCTCCAAACGCCCCGAGCGGGGGCCGGGGTTCAGGGCAGGTCGCTCTGGGCGAACGCGCAGTCCGCGACGGAGCCTTCGGTCGGCAGCCACTGCGCGCTGTCGGCGTAGTAGGTGCGGCGGAACATCGTGTTCCAGCACTCCGATGCGGTGACCTCGACGTCGAGGTCGCCGTTGCGGAGGCGGATGTCGGCGCGGCCGGCGCCGGTCGACAACCAGCGCGAGCGCAGCGTGGCCTCTTCCTTGGCGGTGCCGGGATCGTCGCTGTCGGCGAACATCGAGAACACCATGTCGCCCGAGCCGTCGCTGCCCTCGGCGTAGGCGTAGTCGAAGTGGACCGGCGTGAGCTCGCCGTTGACGTCCTCGGTCGAATCGACGGTCATGTCGAGCTGGCGCCTGGGCACGTCGTAGTTGACCGCGATGACGCCCGTGCCGTCGTTCTCGATCGGGTTCACGCGCTCGGCGGCGTCGAAGTCGAGGGTGAAGTCGCCGGTGCCGTCGCCGTTGGCGTTGCCGCCGACCAGGGTCTCGAACGGCATGTTCGGCTCGGTCAGGCTGTGACCATCGAGCTTCCAGTCGTAGGTGCCGTCGGCGAGCTCGGTCACGGTGAGGCGCCACTCGGCGGGATCGAGCGCGTCGTGGTGCGGGCCCCAGGTGTAGGTATCACCTTCGACCTTGGTGGGCGGGAACAGCACGATGGTGTGCACCAGGATCAGCACGTACGCGGTGCCGCCGTTGAGGGTGGCGGTTACCCCGCGGGTGGCGACGTACCAGTCGGCGACGTCGCCGACGGCGAACGCGCTGGACGCCGCCGACTCGGGCAGCGTGATCTTCACGTCGTCGGCGCGGGGTAGCGCCCGCGCGACGGCGTGGGGACCGTTGTCGGGCTGGATGCAGCCGACCAGAGACGTACCCAGGACGGCGGCGGCGATGAGTGATCCGATGGTGGTTCGCATGAACCGGGATAGAGCAGGCTCCGTGCCGACCGCGATCGCACTGATCTCGAGGATTTGCGCGTGTGGCGGAATCCGACAGCCTAGCGAGCTGTCGCGGGCGCCCACGGCGCCGTGAACCGCGCGACACGGGCCGCGTCGAAGAACACGAGGATGTCGCGATCGGTGGCGGTGACGGCGACCGGGCCGCCGCGGCCGGCAGGATCGGGTGGCGGCGGCAGCGCCCACGTCCACACCACGGTGGTGCCGTCGTAGGCGGCGAGCACGTCGCTGCGGAGTGTGCTGTCGGCCCGCACCACCACCGCGCCGGCGTCGTGGCCCGGCGCACGCGCGGCGGCCAGCACGGTCAGGCCCGGCACGCGCGGGCCGTGATCGCGCGCGAGGAAGCTCTGGCCGCCCTCGATCACCTGGCGCCACGACGCGTCTCCGTCGTGCGCGACCACGTCATCGGGCTGCGGCGGTGAGGCAGGCGCGTCGGCGATGCGGCGAGCCCGGCCCTCGCCGAGCGCGAGCGAGAAGCGACAGGCATTGCGCGCCAGAATGAGCGACGCGGCGTCGGTGCCCGAGAGCATCCAGGCGCCGCCGGTCGCCGCGCAGTCGCCCAGCTCGCCCATCGGCGCCGCGATGCGACCGGCGCTGCGGGCCGCCACGGCGATCGGATCGATGCGATCGAAGCAGGCCAGCACGCCGTGGCCGTCGGGCGCAGCGACGGCGACGTCGCAATCGTGGACCAGCACCACGTCGCGCAAGGCCAGCGCCAGCGGTGCGGCCAGCGACGCGCCGCCGGGCCGGTGCCAGGCCTCGGCGCCAGTCGCGAGGTCGAGCCCTCGGTAGTCGACGCGAGAGCCGGCGACGATCACGCGATCACCGACGACGATCGGCGCATGCGCGACCAGCTCGGGTCGCGGCACCACCGGCGCAAGGTCGACCAACCAGCCCGGCTCGGCGACGCCGCTCGGGGCCACGGCCGGCGCCGCGTCGCGCCCCGGCGGCGTCCGCTGGCCCGACTTGCACCCGGCGAGGATGACGGCAGCCCAACCGGCCGTCCTGAGCGAGCGCGCAGCTCGAGTCGAAGGACGCACTACGCTCAGTGGCCGTCTTTCTTCCGCCGCGCCTGGGCCTCGCGATAGCGATCGGCCCAGCCCTCGACGTTGACCTGCTTGACCCGCGACAGCGCCAGCGCGCCGCGCGGCACGTCCTTGGTGACGGTCGTCCCCGACCCGACGTACGCGTCGCGGCCCACGGTCACCGGCGCCACCAGCTGCGAGTCGCTGCCGATGACGGCACCGGCCTCGATCGTGGTCTGGTGCTTGGCGAAGCCGTCGTAGTTGCAGG
>SXJR01000570.1 GCA_005779305.1 Myxococcales bacterium | reverse complement strand
GGACGTGGACGTGGAGTGGAGTGGACGTGGACGTGGAGTGGAGTGGACGTGGACGTGGACGTGGACGTTCTACTCCGCGCTCACTTCCACGCCGATGCCCACCATGTCCCGGCTGTGACCGTGCACGCCGGTGTTCGCCGGCAACGCCTCGGTGGCAAGCGGGTTGTCCCACAGCAGGCCGGGGGCGCCGGCGGTGGTGTCGCGGGCGAGGTGACGCGACCAGCCCAGCGTGATCACCGCGGCCCCGGCCGAGATCTCGGCGCCGAGCGCCACGGTGTGGCCGCCGCGCTCCACGCCGCCGATGGTGGTGCCCTGCACCGACTGGGCGGCGCCGCGCCAGCCGTAGCCAGCCGACATCCACACGAAGCCGGGCAGCACCTCGACGTCGACGCTGGCGCGCGCGGCAGCGTGGGTGCGGCGGCCGATGCGCGTCGTCATCCCGTCGATGGGCGCGCTGGCGCCGGATCCGTCGACGACCCGGGCGCCCGTGATCTCCCAGTCGTCTCCGGTGCCGCCGGGATACGTCCACGCCGTGGCGCCGCCCTCGACGGCGTAGCGCTCGCCGACCCAGCGCACGCCGGCGTGGAGCACGAGCGGCGAGGTGAAGCGGCCGCGGGCGCGGGCACCGCCGGCCTCGACCGTGGGCGCTTCGACCGGCGCCGGCGGCGCGCGGGCGACCTCGATCGTCGCGGCGCCGGTGGCGTCGACGTCATCGGACCAGCTCGCGCCCAGCGCCAGCTCGATCGGCACGTCGACGGGCGCGACCAGGGCGCCGAGGGCGCCACCCGGCACCAGCGCGTCGCGGGCGTCGACACCGACGATCACGTCGCGCACCGGCGTACCGAGCGGGAGATCGCGGCCGCCGAAGCCGGCCCACATGCGGCGGGTCTCGGCGGCGTCGACGCGGGCCAAGGTCGCCGAGGCCCCGATCGCCAGCCACTCGGCGGGGCGAGCGGCGGCGCCGATCGCGGCGGTGCGTCGTGTCCAGCGGGTCTCGAGCGCGGCGTAGCGGTGCGGGAAGTCGCTCATCACGGTGGCCACGGGCAGGCCGGGCTCGGGCGCGGGCAGGCGGCGATCGAGCGACGCCGTGGTCGCGATCGCAGCGCCGACCACCAGCGGTCCGAGCGTGGTGATGGCGCCGGCCAGCGGCACCAGCTCGGTGGGGCCGCGATCGGCGATGCGGGGATGGTCGTCGCCCTCCAGCCACACGTCGTCGTCGATGAACAGGCCGGCGAGCTGGATCCGGTGGGCGTCGCGCCGCGCGATGGCGGCCGGGCAAGCGAAGAGCGCCCCCACGCCGTCGTCGGAGACCAGGGCCGCACCGGCGTGCCCGACAGCCCGTGGTGACACCAGCCCCAGCTCGCCCTCGGCGGCGACCGGGCGCGCTCCGGCGGCGACGGCGACCAGAGCGTACGTCAGCAGCCAGCGTCGAGCGAGACCGAGCGATGCGAGGCGGATCGGGGCGCACGCCCGAAGCGCAGGGAGGCGCGTGGTGGCCCCACGAAACGAGCGAGCATCGGACGTACGACCCGAGGCGCCCGCAGCGCGACGGTCGCAGCCGGCGATGGCTGCTGACGTGCGCTCTTCCGTCGCGAGCGCAGCACCGGGCCGGCAGATCACGGCACGGACGATAACAGAGCCAGTGGGAATCCAAGGCCTTCCGAGATCAGGCGCACATCGCGCGGGTTCCGCGTGGATTCCGGCGGCGAATGTCGTCTGGAGGGATCGAGACGTGAGATGCACCGTGCAAGATAGCCCCACGATCGGGACTCGGTTCCCGGGGACTGCCATGGCGAGCTGGGCGCACATCCACGGACTCGCCGAGCGCGCAGGCGCCGGCGACCGTACGGCGTGGCCCGAGCTCATGGCGGCCCTCGAGCCCAAGCTCCAGGTGCTGGTGCGCTACCAGAAGATCGGGCGGCTGCGCTCGCGCGACGAGGATCTGCGCAACGTCGTGGTGGCGGTGTTCGACAAGCTCGAGCGCCGCGACTTCGAGGCGCTGCGCCGCTTCGCCGCGATGGACGGCCGTCCCAGCTTCGAGGCGTGGATCCGGCGGGTGCTGCGCAGCGTCGCCATCGACTACCTGCGCGGTCACGCCGAGTACCGGCGGGGCGACACCGGCTCGGGCTCCAACCCGCAGTGGGTGTCGCTGGCGACCCTGTCGAGCGGCGACACCGCGTCGCTCCTGGCCGCCGGCGTGAGCTCCGGGCTCGAGCGGCGCCGCGAGGTGCTGGCCGCGCTGGCGGCGACCGTGGCGGCCTGCAAGGACGTCGCCGGTCACGCCGAGACCATCGCCGCCGTCGCCGAGAAGCTGCGCCTCGACCCCTTGCACGTGCGCCGCGCCGCCGAGCGCGGTCCGCGCATGCAGGAGGTCGTCGAGCTCCTCTTCGCCGGGCATCGCCACGACTCGATCGCCGATCTCCTGGGGCTGTCGCGCCGGGAGGTGGAGCTGGCGGTCAAGCACGCCGAGGAGCTGCTGGTCGCGCGCTGGCGCGGTGCGAGCTCCGACGGAGACTCCGATGACCGATCTGACCAACCCGACCGACCCGATCGAGTGTGACGACGCGCTCTTGCTCTCGGCGGCCGCCGCCGAACGCACCCTCGAGCCGACCGCGAAGACCGCGCTCGACCAGCACCTGGCCCGCTGCGCCACCTGCCGCGACGCCTCGGGTGAGCTGGCCGAGGAGGACGAGTGGGTGTCGGTGGTGCGGGTGCCGCTGCGTGCCGTCGAGCGCGCGCCCGACCCCGACCTGGCCAACCTGCCCATCGTCGATCCCAGCCTGTACGCCTGGGGCGAGACCATCGGCCAGGGCGGCATGGGCCGCGTGGTCGCGGCCCGCGATCGCCGGCTCGGCCGCAAGGTCGCGATCAAGGAGCTGCTCTCCGACCGGCTCGAGACCCGCTTCGCCGCCGAGGCGCTGATCACGGCGCGCCTCCAGCACCCGGCCATCGTCAACGTGCACGAGGCGGGGCGCTGGCCGTCGGGCGAGCCCTTCTACACCATGAAGCTGGTCACCGGCTCGTCGCTGTCGGAGACGATCCGCGAGAAGAAGACGCTGAGCGAGCGCATGGCGCTCCTGCCCAGCGTCATGGCCGTGGCCGACGCCATCGCGTATGCCCATAGCGAGCGCATCATCCACCGCGATCTCAAGCCGTCGAACGTGGTGCTCGGTCCGTTCGGCGAGACCGTGGTGATCGACTGGGGCCTGGCCAAGGATCTGAGCGACGCCGGGGCGACACCGCTGGGTCCGTTCCGCGACGCCGGCGACGGCGCCACCCAGGCCGGGCTGGGCACACCCCAGTACATGCCGCCCGAGCAGGCGCGGGGCGAGACTCCCGACGAGCGCGTCGACGTGTACGCGCTGGGCGCGTCGATCTACCACCTGCTCGACGGCGAACCGCCCTACGGCCGCGGCACTGCCTCGGAGCTGCTCTCGCGGCTGGCCAAGGGCGCGCCGCCGCCGATCAGCGAACGTCAACCGGCGGTGCCGCCCGACCTGGCTGCGATCGTCGACAAGGCCATGGCCCGCGACAAGGCCGATCGCTACGCCGACGCCCGCGCCGTCTCCGACGATCTGCGCCGCTTCCAGGCCGGCCAGCTGGTCGGCGCCTTTCACTACTCGCCGTGGGCGCTGGTCCGGCGCTGGGTCGGGCGTCACAAGGCGGCGGTGGTCGCGGCGGTCCTGGCGGTGATGGTGGCCGCCGCCGGCGCGACCTTCAGCGTGCGCAAGATCCTCGTCGAGCGTCGTCGCGCCGAGGCGGCGCTGGTCGTGGCCGAGCGCGAGCGGGCGGCGGTGCTGCTCGAGCAGGGCCGTGCCGAGCTCCTGGCCGGACGGCCGATGCGCGCGCTGCCGTATCTGAGCGACGCGTACGTCCACATCGACGATGCGCGCACACGGCTGATGGTGGGCGAGGCCGGCGGCTCGGTCGACCCGCTCCTCGCGCGGCTCCCGCTTCCCTCGATCATCGACGCCGTCGCGGTGTCGCCGCGGGGCGACCGGGTGGTGGTGGCCGCGGGCGACCAGCTCGAGATCCGCGGCTTCGACCCCGATGCCTCGCCGACAAGGCTGCTCGGGCATCGTGCCCAGGTCACCGCCCTCGACTGGAGCGACGACGGCAACGTCATCGCCAGCGCCAGCGCCGACAACTCGGTGCGGCGCTGGGGCGCGGACGGCACCGCTCGTGGCGAGTTGCTCGATCACGGCAACGCGGTGCGCACCGTGACCGTGCACGACGGACAGGTGCTGAGCACCGGCGACGACGGGACGGTGCGGGGCTGGGACGGCGGTAGCGCCAGCACGCCCCGCCTGGTCCTGCCCGAGGAGACCAGCCTGGTCGCCGTCGACCGCGCCGGTTCCACCGCGCTGGTGACGTGGCACGATCACGCGGGCAAACACGTGCGGCTGGTGGGCGCCGGCGACGACCTGCTCTTGCCCGACGACCTGATCGCGCCCGACGTGGCGGCGCTGGGCAGGGACCTTGCGGGCGGCGGCCTGGTGGCGGCCATGGCCACCGGATCCGAGCTGGTGTTGCGATACGGCGGCGCCAGCCCGGGCGCCCACGGCTTGCGCGGACACACCGCGCCGATCACGGCCCTCGCCTTCACGCGCGATGGCGCGAGGTTGCTGTCGGGTGACGCCTCGGGCGCGCTCCTGGTGTGGGACGTGGCCCGCGCCGCGTTGCTCGGCCGCGTGGTCGGGCACGAGGGCGCGATCCGCTGCCTCGCCGTGGATGCCCTGGGGCGGGTCGCCGCCACCGGTGGTGCCGACGGGACCGTCCGGGTGTGGCGCCTCGACGGCATCGCCGTCGACACGACGGTTTCACTGGGCGAGGGATGGCGAGGCGACGACGTCGTGTTCCTCGGTGGTGAGGCCGTGCGCGTACAGGCCAGCTCGCCGGCCGGCGACCGCGTGGTGAGGTCGCGCGGCGGCGCGGTCGAGATCTTCGACGCCGCCCGCGGCACGGTGATCGCGCGCCGGGATGGCGTGACGTTCTCGTCGGTGTTCTCGCCCGACGGCGGCGAGGTCGCCAGCGTCATCGGCGATCGCGTGGTGGTCTGGAACGCGGCCACGGGTGTCGATCGCGTCACCCTGGTCGGGCACACCAACCTGATCACGGCGGTGGCCTACGCCGCCGACGGGTCGCTGGTGACGGCGTCGCGCGACGGAACCGGGCGCATCTGGAACCCGGACGGGACCGAGCGCGCGCTCCTGCGCGGCCACAGCGGCTCCATCGAACACCTCGCGGTCGCGCACGGCGTGGCCGCCACCGGCGGCTTCGACGGCGCGGTCCGGATCTGGCGGCTCGTCGACGGTGAGCTCCTCGCCAGAGTCGCGAGCCACGCCAGTCCGGTGGACGAGCTGGTGCTCTCGGCCGATGGGAGGCTCGGAGCCAGCGCCGGCGATGACGGCGTCATCGAGCTGTGGAGCGTGTTGGAGGCCGAGGGCACGGTGACCATCGTGTCCGATCACGGGCCGGTGGTCGGCCTCGCCTTCCACCCCGGCGGGCACTTCCTCGCCGTCGCCCACGCCGACGGCGTCACCGAGCTGCGCGACGTCGAGCGCGGCGTCGTGCTGGTCCGCCGGGCCGCGGTGACCCACGACGTCCGCATGATCCGCTTCACCAGCGACGGAGACCTGCTGCTGGCCGAGAGCACCGTGGTCCACCGCTGGCGACTCCGCTTCGAGACCCGCGCGCCTGACGTGACGCTGCGGACGCAGGCGGGGTTCGTGAACTGGGTCGTGCTGAACGGGCGACTGGTGCCGTTTACCCGGACGCCGCCCGGGCGGCGCCCGCTGACCGTGCCCGCCGACATGACCTATGACTTCTCCGGGGTCACCATCCGCGCCGCGGTCGAGCGGCCCGAGGATCCCGCGATCAAACACGCGCTGGGCGTGGCCACCACCAGCATGGCGGTCGACCGCGCTGTCGCCCAGCTCGAGGCGGCGACCGCTGGCGACGTGCGCGAGCGCGCGCGCTGGTACGCGGCCCTGGCCGATCGGCTCGCCGACGCCAGCCGCGTCGACGATGCGATCGCGGTGAACGAGCGGCTCCTGGCCATGGCGCCGCCTGCGCTGGCCGCGTCGGCGCACGCGCAACGGGGCCGGCTGGCCCGCATCGCCGGTGATCCCGAGCGCGCCATGGCCGAGGCGGTCGCCGCCGGCTCCTCGAGCGAGGCGCTGGCCGAGCTGGCCGCGCGGGACGACCGGCTGTTCGCGCGTTCCCAGGATGACCGGTACGGCCGGGCAGCGCTCAGCGGCTATCGCGCCATCGCCGCCGCGGGCGGCGCGCCGGCCCAGGGTGCCTCCGTCCTCATCGCCGATCTCGAGCGCCGCCTGGCCGGGCCCCGAGGTGCCGGGTCTCTCGACAAGGCCTCCATCCGGGCCGCGTTCGTGGAGCGCGTGCCCGCGTTCACCGCCTGCTATCGTCAGGTGCTCGAACGTGAGCCGACGACCCGCGGCACCATCACGATCAAGGCGACGGTGGGCAACGACGGCCGCCTGCTGGCTCACGAGGTGTCGCCGATGCCCGGCCCGCGCGGCCTCTCGGCGGTGTCGGCCTGCGTCGAGGGCGTCGCCGCCACCGCGGTCTTCCCGCGGATGCGCTGGTCGTCGACCACGGTGATCTACTTCCCGCTGGTGCTGCGACCCGAGCCGTGAACTACATCTGCCCCGGACCGCCGCTGCCACAGGGAGGCGGATACGGAGCGAGAACGGCCGTTGATGGGGCGATGTCGGCAACCAGGGTAAGTCCACGGAATGGCGCGTGGCATCCAGCTTGCTGATGCCGTGCTGTGGGAGCGCGACCGCACGCCGTGGGGCCGTGGCGGTGTGGTGGCTCTCCCGAGAGGCACATGCGTCCATTCGCCTGGCTTACGTCTGCTCTAGCCCTCGCGCTGCTCGTCGGCGCCACCTCGCTCGCCAACGCCGACAGCGCGCCGCGCACCCACGACGGGTTCCACCTCCAGATCTCGGAAGGGCTCGGCTACTACAGCGTGTCGAACGACGCGCAGCCGTTCTCGGGGCTCACGTTTCCGACCCAGATCCTGATGGGCGGCACCCTGTTCTCGCACATGGCTTTTGGCGGCGGCATCCTGGTCGATTACTCGCCATCGCCGTCGACCGACACGCCGGGCGTGAGCTCGCAGATGATCATCGGCCTCGGCCTCTACGCCGACTACTACCTCGATCCGGTGAAGAACGGCCTGCACGTGCAAGGCTTCCTCGGCTGGGGCGGCCTCGAGACCTCGTTCGAGGGCAACGTCGGTGGCAGCGACCCGACCGGCCTCGTCACCCACGTCGGCGTCGGCTACGAGATGTGGCTCAACGATCAGTGGAGCTACGGCGTGATGGGCCGCCTGGTCTACGCGCCGGTGTCGCTGGGCGGTAACTCGTACACCACCATCGAGCCGGCGGTGGTCGGCACGCTGACCTGGCACTGATCGTGCGCGCGTCCGTCGTCGTCGTCGCGGCGGCGCTCGCGACCGCGAGCGGCTGCTCGTTCATCACCGTGCGCGGGCCGCCCCGCGATCGGCCGCCCGGCGCCGTGCCCGACTGCACCACGGCGCCGGTGGCGCCCGCCGTCGACCTCGCCCTGACCGGCCTCGCCCTCTTCGGTGCGCTGGTGGCTCACCAGCGCCTCGACGAACCCGAAGGCGGCGAGTTCCCCAACAACGACTTCCTTCGCATGCAGCGGACGTTCTCGATCCTCGGCGTCGTCCTCGAGGGCGCCTCGACGGTCTACGGCGCCGTCAAGATCACCCAGTGCCGGAGCGAGCTCGCCGCCCGGCGGACGATGTCGCCGGGCGCGCAGGGCGAACCCGCCTCCAGGTGATCAGTCAGCCGCGCATTCGCCGTCGCAGCAGCGATCCTGGGCGCGCTTGCACGAGGCCTTGGCGGCGCCGCAGCGCTCCTCGGCCCAGGCGTCGCCGGGGAGCTGGGCGGCGAGCTCGCAGATCGACTCGGCGTTGTCGCAGATCGAGGTGGAGAGCTTGCACACATCCTCGCAGCGCTGGCTGGGAACGTGTTCGCAGGTCGTGCGGACCTCGGCCATGGGCGTGGCGGCCATCGACGCGGCCATGGCCTCGTCGGGCTTGTCGATCGAGGCCGCGCCGAGATCGCGATCGATGGCGGCGTCGAGCTCGGCGATCTGCGCGCGCAGCTCGTCGGGGCGACCCGACAGCGGTGGCGCGCCGGCGTCGGTGGTGGCGGGTGACATCTTGGCGTGGCGGCCGCTGGCGGCACAGGCCACCAGCAGCGCCGAGCCGAGCCCCACGGCGAGCGCGAGGGCGAACGGAACGACGCGAGCGGTGAGGCGAGGCGAGGGTGGGGAGATCATGGCGAGGCGGGCTCCTGAGGAGGTAGCTGCTTGTCGCAGCGGCAGCATCGCTCCTGGGCCTCGCGGCACGAAGCCTTGGCGCTGTCGCACTTCTCGCGCGCCCAGGCGTCGTCGAGCTCCTCGGCGATGCCGCAGATGTTCTCGGCGTTGTCGCAGATGGCGTCGCCCAGATCGCAGACGTCGCCGCAAGCGCCGCGCGGCGCTCGGGGCAGCACGCAGGCGCGGGCCGCCGTCGTGACCGACATGCGGCTCATCGCCATCACCGCCGATTTCTCGGGCTCGACGTCCATGCCGGCCTCGCGCCGCCAGTCGCGGATCTGGGCCCACAGCACGGTGATCTCGTTGCGGCGCGCCTGCTGCTCGGCCCACGGTCGCTGCTGGCGCGCGCCGCCGCATGCCACCATCCACGCCGCGGTCGCACCGACCGCGAGCGCGGCGCACAGGGCCGTCGCCCGCACTACTTCCCCTCCAGGATCTGCTTCTGCAGGGCCTCGTTGATCGCGATCGACTTGTCGAAGGCGACGATGGCCTGCTTGCGCACCTCGCGGGCTCGATCCCCGTCGGCGGGCTGCCCGGTCGAGACCAGGAGCTCGGCCTGGGCCTGGAGCACCTCGCCCTTGACGGTGTAGAGGTTGGCGACGAAGAACGACTCGCGGGTGGCGGCCGCCAGACCTTCATCGACGATGCTCATGGCCGCATCGACCTGGCCCTGGGCGACCAGGAGCTTGGCCAGCATCGCGCGGGCGTCGAGCTGGACGTCCTCGGCCTCGGGCGCACCGGCCGGGAAGGGGATGGCAAGGATCTGGCGCACGGTGGTGGTGGCGAGCGGAAGCTGGCCATCGCTCATGTAGACCCGGGCCTTGTGGTGAAAATTCTTTGCCTGCGACAGCGCGATCATCAGCGACTCGTCGATGGCGTCCTCGGGCGCCGTGATGCGAGTCACGGAACCCTCGCGGCGATCGCTTTCGCCCGAGCAGGCGAAGCCGAGCGCGACCAGCACGCCACCGACGAGCGCGGCGAGGATCAGACGCGACATCTGGCGCGTGGGGCGGGTCATGGGCCACCTCCCTTGGTACCGGGGCTACCGCGGCGGCGGGTGGCACCGGACAGGGTCCGCTCGCGGAAGCCGGCGAGCCGATCGGCGTAGATCGTGTCGATGCGTGACACGGTGGCGCCGCCGGCCACATCGAGCGACGGGGCGCGCGCGATCACGCCGATCAGCGCGTCGGCAGGCCGCGAGCGCAGGTGGGTCGCCACCGGTGGGGGCGCTGCCTCGACGTCCCGCGACGGCGCGGGACGTAGCACGAGCACGAGCACGGCGGCGGCCGCCACCGCGCTGGTCACGCCGGCGATGAACCACGGCGCCAGTCGGCGCGCGCGGACCCGGGCGAGCGGCACCACCCCCGCCACCGGCAGGGACGGATCGGTCAGGCGCGACCCGCCGCCCTTGCGTTCGATCGCGGTGGCGAGCGCGGCCTCGACCACGCTGCGGGTGCGGGCGGCGCCCAGCTCGACCGGGCGCGTGGCGGCGCGGATCACCGTCGCCACCTCGAGCAGGGCGCGTTCGTCGGCGGGGACCGCCGCCGGCGGCCGGCCGGCCACGACCTTGTCGATCAGATCGCCGAAGGCGCGGGCGCGCGCCTTTTCGGCGGCGTCGGCGACGTCGTCGGGCGCGGGCATGGGGGAAGGGGTGTCGTCGTCGCGAGTCATGGCCTGGGGTCCGGTACGTCGGCGCGGTCGCCGAACTTCTTGCGGAAGGCGCGCACGGCGCGGTGGAGCAGCACGTCGAACGTGCCGACGGTGACCTCGAGCCGGCGCGCGCATTCCTCGCGCGACAGCTCCTCGATCAAGCGAAGCTGGATGGCGGTGCGATAACGATCGGGGAGCTCTCCGAGCGCGAGCTCGATGCGGCCGCGATGGGACGTGCGCTCCTCTTCGGCCATCATCATGGCGTCGGGGCTGGCCTCGGGATCGGTCTCCGACGGCAGCTCCTGGGCCAGGGCGTCGGCCAGCCGCCGCGATCGCTTCGACGCGCGGTGCACGTCGTAGACCTTGTTGATCGCGATCTGGCGCAGCCACGGGTAGATGGTCTTGCCCTGCCAGGTGAAGCGATTGATCTTCTCGACCGCGGTGGCGAGGGTGTCGCGCAGCACGTCCTCGGCGGTCGCGGCGTCGCCCAGGCGCGGCAGGATGACCGTGCCGTACAGGGGTGGGGCGTAGCGTTCGAGGAGGGGCCGCATGGCGTCGAGGTTTCCGCGCTGGGCCTCCTCGACCAGGCGTTGCTCTTGTTCGAGCTCGGCGCCGGGTCCTGGCACGGGTTCAGCTTCGGAGGCCAAGTGCCGATCCTGTAACGCGAAGTGGCTGCGTCATCTTACACGTCCGCGGCGTAGCGGACGGCCATCAGGTAGAGGCCTTGCGGCGGGGCGGTCTGCCCGGCCCGGGTTCGGTCGAGACTGGCAAGGATCTCGGGCATCTGCGCGGGATCGAGGCGTCCCTCGCCGACGTCGACCAGCGTGCCCACCAGGATCCTGACCATGTTGCGCAGGAAGGCGTTGCCCCGGACGTCGACCGCGAGGACGCCGGGCTCGGGCCCGGACAGCGTGACCTCGTCGATCCGCCGCATGGTGGTGCGGGCGGTACAGCCGGCGGCCCGGAGCGCGGCGAAGTCGCGCTCGCCCGGGAAGGCGGCGGCCGCCGCGGTCATGGCAGCCACGTCGAGCGGCTGGGGGCGGTGCCAGGTGCGCGTGGCCTGGAGCGCCGAGCGGTCGGGCCGCGCCAGCAGCAGGTAGCGGTAGTGTTTGCCCTGGGCCGAGAAGCGCGGGTGGAAGTCGGCGTCGACCTCGCGGGCGTCGGTCACGGCGATCGCCGGCGGCAGGAGCGAGTTGAGCCCGCGCCGCACGCCGTGGAGCGGGATCGACCGCTCGGTCGAGAAACACGCCACCTGCCCGAGCGCGTGCACGCCCGCGTCGGTGCGCGACGCGCCGGTGAGGCTCGCCGGATGATCGAGCAGCTTCGACAGCGCTGCCTCCAGGTGCTCCTGCACCGTCGGCGCGTTGGCCTGCCGCTGCCACCCGGCCAGCCCGGTGCCGTCGTACTCGACGGTGATCCTGATCTGCCTCACCGACATGCGTCCTTCGACTCCGGCCTCGCTCCGCTCGGCCCTCGCTCAGGACGACCGGGTGCCGTGCCCACTGTTCTCTTCTCGGCACACGCGCGAGGTCTTCCCGCGACGCGCGAGGATACCCGCCAGCGAGGCGCTGGGGCGGAGGCCGAGCCGCAGCGTACGTCGTACGTGAGGACGAGGAGGGGACCCAGCAACGAAGCTGGCGGGTACCGCAGCCGTCGCCCCCGTTGCAGCACCCAGCCTCTCAGAACTCGAAGTCGATGCCGGCGGACCATGTCGTGTCGCCGAGCGAGAGCTTCTTGGCGCTGCCGAAGCCGTCGACCCAGCCGGTGGCGATCTCGGCGTAGAAGCCTGCGTGCTCGAGGCCGCTGTCGCGCATGGAGCGGGCGGCGTCGGGATCGACACCCTCGGCGCGGATCGCGATGCCGACGGCGCCGACCAGGCCGAGCGAGCTGCCGATGGCGCGATCGCAGTTGGTCATGTTCTCGGGACAGGCCTTGGCGAGATCACCGTCGGGGCGCCTCACCCACCACAGGTAGTACGCGCCGCCGCCGCGCAGGTACGGCACCACCGGGATGTTCCAGTTGTCGTGGAGCTGGCTGAAGCGCCAGATGGCGGTGAGCTCGAAGGGGACGATCTTGAGCGAGTTCTCGTTGCCCTCGGCGCGTTCGTCCATGGTGTCGGGGATGTAGGCGTCGGCGGTCTTGCCGAAGTAGCCCACCGACAGACCGCCGCCGAGCTGCCCGAGCCGCGAGCCGAACACGCGGTGCAGGTCCATGGTCGGCATCCAGCTGCCGCTGCCGAACATGCGTTCGTACGGCCCCGGCGACGCGAAGCGCTCGTCGTCGATCGACGGCAGGTACGGCCCGAGGCGGACGCCGAAGTGCCACTTCGGGCCGCCGACCTCGGCGCTCTCGGCGGCGAGGTCGTCGTCCCAGTACGGGGTGACGCTCTGGGCTGCGGCCAGCGCCGGGGCGAACGCGATCGCCGCGCCGACCGCGAGCTTGAGGCGGCGGCGGCGCAGCCACACCAGCGCGGCGGCGATCGCGAGCATCGCCGGCAGGCCGATCGCATGCCAGCAGAGCGCGATCGCGATCAGCGGCAGCATCACCACCGCGAGCACCACGCGGGCGATCACCGACTCGCGCGCCGCGGCGGCCAGGGGCGCGCCCCACGCGTAGTAACGCTCGACCAGCCAGCGGCCGGCCACGGTCTGGCGCAGCTCGTCGCGCCACGCCCGCAGGGCGCCCATGAGCCCGCCGCGGCCGCCGCCGTACGCCGACTCGATCAGGCACAGGCCACCCTCGATGTCCGGATCCTCGCCGTTGAGGTCCTCCCAGAAATCGGTGACCGGCTGGGGCGAGATGGTGCGCGGCACGAACACGGCCGCCGGGTTGCCGGCCTTGTCGACCGAGACCAGGACCACGATGTACTCCTCGCCGTTGGTCAGGCCCTCGAGGGTGATGCTCGAGGTCGTGCCGCCCGTGGCCTGACCGCACACGTAGAGGCTGTCGAGGAAGGCGAGGTCGCCGAGATCGGCCGCGGCGATCGGTCGGCCGGTCTGCACGTCGTCGTTCGCGATCACGGCGGCGGCGATCGTGGTCGAGAGCGCCGCGCCGCAGATGCTGTCCTCGGTGTCGTACTGGGCCTCGTGGGTCGCCTCGTCGTGGGCGAAGCCGCCGGCGCCGGTCGAGCACAGGGCCTGGAAGTACTGGATGTCGCCGGCCTGGCTGGCCAGCGCCTCCCACTCGAGCGAGAGCTGGCCCTCCTGGCCCTTGACGGTCAAGGTCGTGGGGACCGGCGGGGCCTTCATGTCGACGTCGATCGCCTCCTCGACAACCTTGGTGATGGTCGCCTCGCTGTCGGTGCTGGTGTAGAGGCCGTAGGTGACGGACGACAGATCCTCCGAGCAGGGATTGGCGTCGGCGTTCGTGCCCGGGGTCAGGAGTTCGCCGACGCCGACGAACATGTTCTCGGTCTGCGCGATCGTGACCGCGTCGGGGATTCCGTCCAGGCGCGTGCAGCGCATCTCGCGCGTGGTCCGATCCATGGCGTTGGCGCAGTCCGATCCTGCCCACGCGAAGATCTGGGTGCCCGCCGAGTCAGCGGGCGCCGTGCCCATGGCCCAGGTCGCCTCGAACATCACGTTCTGGGTGAAGCCGGCCTCGTCGCACTTGCAGCGGGCCTTGTTGAACTGGCGCGGCTTCACGTCGGGGCCCGGTGCGCCGAAGCGAGTCGCCGTCGTCGACCCCGCGTCGTCGAGCGTCATGGGCGTCTTGAGCACCAGCTTGATCGAGTCCGCAGGGACGTCGGCGCCGGCTCGGCTGACGAGGACGGCGACGAGCGCGGACGACAGAACAAGCCAGGTACGCATCGG
>SXJR01000569.1 GCA_005779305.1 Myxococcales bacterium | reverse complement strand
GACGTGCCCCATCACCGTCACCACCGGGGCGCGGTGCAGCATCTTCTCGGCGTCGTCCTCCTTCTCGGAGAAGATCGACTCCTCCTTGAACGCGACGTTCTGGACCTCGTACTGGAACTCCGAGGCGAGGATCTGGGCGGTCTCGAAGTCGATCGACGCGTTGATGTTCACGCCGGTCATGCCCATCGACCACAGCTTCTTGAGCACCTCGGTGGCCTTCACGCCCATGCCGCGGGCCAGGTCCGAGAGCGCGACGGTCTCCTCGATGCGGATGATGCGCTTGTGCGCAGCCGCCTCGGTGATCTGCGTGCTCTTGCCCTTGCCCTTGGTGAGCGGCAGCTTCTTCTTGCCGAAGTCGTTGGGACGCGTGCGCGGCCCACCCTTCTTCTGCTGCTCGGCGAAGCGACCACGGATGGCGGCCGGGCCGCCGGGCGGCGGCTGCGACGGGCGGTTGCCCATCGGAGCGCGCTCGGTGATCTGGATCCGCGTCGGCAGCTTGATGACGGTGCCGACCGCGGGGCGAGCCGGATCCCGCATCTCGATCACCACCGACCGGGTGCTGTGGACCGGCGCCACGGGCGGCGGCTCGGTGGGCGGGGTCGGGGCCCGCGACGCCTCGCGCTCCGCGGAGCGAACGCGGGCGCGCTCGAGCTCGGCCTCGAACCGCGAGCGGGCGCCGTCGGCGACTTCCTGCACGGTGGCCGGGCCCTGGCCCGGGGCCGGCATCGGCGGCGGGGCGGTGGTGTCGCGCGCGCGCACGATCACCGTGGGACGAGGTCCCTGCGGCACGGCCGGTGCGGACGACGCGCCGGCCCCGGCGTGGGCGCCGGCGTGGGCATGGGCCTCGTTGCCACCCGAGCCACGAAGGCTGGGCGGCCCGGCGACGAAGACGCGGCTCTTGGGACGGGTGTCCCGGACTTCGGGCACGCTGTCGGTGGCCGGTGCGACCGCGATCGGCGGCGACTCCTCGGCGGTCGAGCTGACGGCCTCGTACGTCTCGGCGCCGTTGCCGTGATCGCTGTCCTCGCGTTCGTCCTCGAAGCGTTCGTCCTCGACCTCGGCGACGACCGGGGCGGCGTGCTGCGGCTCCTCGGCCTCGACGTGGATCGGCTCCTCGACGCGTGCGATCGGCTCGGCGACCGGCTCCGGCACGACCGGCTCGGGACGGGCGATGGGCTCGGGTCGCGCGACCCGCTCGATCCGCTCGATCCGCTCGATCCGCTCGGGCTCGGGTGCCGGCGTTTCCTCGACGTGACGGCGGCGAACCACCGGCGCGGCGACCGGCGCGACCGCGACCGGGGCCAGCGTGTCGCCGTCATCGGACTTGCTCGAGCGGCGGCGAAGCACTGCGCCTCCGAGCGCCTTGGTCTCCTGGGGCGCTGAAGCGACGGACTTCTCGCGCTCCAACGACTTCTTGATGCGCTGGACCGCGTCCGCGTCGAGCGACGACATGTGGTTGTTCACCTCGAGCCCCAGCGCACGGATCTTGGCCAGGAGCTCCTTGTTGGGGATCCCGACCTCTTTCGCTATCTCGTAGACGCGCATGTAACTCCGATACCGGGCTGGGTTTCTACTGCGTCCTAGCGCCCTTGACCAGAGGGCATCGCGATCCCCGCGATACCCTCGAAGTCACGGTCGACAGGAGACTTGAAGCTACGGGCCAGGCCACCACGCCGCGCCCCGGTCACACAGCCCGGGCGAGCATGTACCCAGGCGCCCCTTCCGGGAGCGCGCCGCGCCGGGTCGGAGACCGCGCGGCCTCCGACGAGCACGACCCGCACGAGCTCGGCCTGCGGCGCAGTCGCGCGGCAGCCGACACACGTACGGATGGGCATGTGAATCTGGGTCATTGGGAGATCAGTCGACCTGCGAGAGGTATGCGATCACACGCTGCCGGAGCTTGGCGAGGTCGCTCATGTCGATGTTGGTGATCGAGGCGAGCTCCTCGAGGGGCATCCGGACCAGCTCCTCGGGCGAGCGGACCTGGGCCTGGGCGAGGATCTGGACGACCTCCTCGTTCACGCCGGCGACCTCCATCAGCTGGGCCTCGCCGGTCAACGAGGCGCGACGCTCGGTCTCGCGGCGCTGATCCTCGGGCCGACGCCGCGACGAGGTCAGGAACTCGTTGGCGCCGGCGATGACCTTGCGCGCTGCCTCGACGCTGCCAACGCCGGGCACGCTCGCCAGCTCCTCGGCGGCGGCGCGTGACAGCTCGGTCACCGAGCGCCAGCCCAGCTTGAACAGGGTCTCACCCAGGTCGATGGAGACGCCCGAGATCGACGAGATCTGCTCCTTCGCGCGACGCTCGAGCTCGTAGATCTTCGACTCGGAGTGGATGTCGATTCGCCAGCCGGTCAGCTGGCTGGCCAGACGCACGTTCTGGCCCTTCTTGCCGATGGCGAGCGAGAGCTTCTCGTCGGGGACCACCAGCTCCATGCGGTGACCCTCGGCGTCGATGATGACGCGCGAGACCTCGGCCGGCGCGATCGCGTTGCACACGAAGCGCGCGGGGTCGTCGTCGTAGGGGACGATGTCGATCTTCTCGCCGCGCAGCTCCTGGACCACGGCCTGGACGCGCGAGCCCATCATTCCGAAGCAGGCGCCCACCGGGTCGAAGTCACGATAGCGCGACGACACCGCGATCTTCGAGCGGGCGCCCGGCTCGCGGGCGCTCGACTCGATGCGGACGATCTTCTCGAAGATCTCCGGGACCTCCTGCTCGAACAGCTTCTCCAGGAAGCCCTTGTGGGCGCGGGAGAGGATGAGCTGGGGGCCGCGGGCCATGCGGTCGATGTCGAGGAGCAGCGACTTCATGTTGTCGCCGACGCGGAACGACTCGCGGGGCACCTGCTCGCGCATGGGCAGGAGCGCCTCGGTCTTGCCGATCTCGACCACCAGGTTGCCGCGCTCGAAGCGACGGACGATGCCGGTGACGATCTCGCCCTTGCGGTCCTTGTACTCGTTGTAGACGTTGTCGCGCTCGGCCTCGCGCACGCGCTGGCTGATGACCTGCTTGGCGGTCTGGGCGGCGATGCGTCCGAACTTCTTGTGGGCTTGCTTGAGATCGATGACGTCGCCGAACTTGGCGTCCTGCTCGGCGGCGCGCTCGGCCTCCTCGGGCCGGTAGAAGATCTGGAAGAGGAGTTCGTCGCCGAGCTCGGCCTCGAGACCGTACTTGTGGGCGTCCTCGACCGTGATCTCGCGACCCTCGATGGCGTCGTCCTCGACCACGTTGATGATGAGGAAGAGGTCCACGCCCCCGGTCTCGGCGTTGTACTTGGCTTCCATCTCGCGGTTCATGCCGAAGGCGCGCTTGGCCGCGGTCAAGATGGCCTGCTCGAGCGCCTGGAGAAGCACCGTCCGGTCGATGTTCTTGTCGCGACCGACCTGGTCGATCACCATGCTGAGGTTGGCTTCCATGATCCTGTTCCTTCTCAGTTCTTCGGGCGCACCTGACCGCGCCCGCCTTTCATGACCGCATCCCAGTCGGGCACGATCTTGGCGACATCGACGTCGCTGATCGGCAACATCCAAGGCTGACCGTCCACGATCACCTTGACCTGGGCGTTGCCACCGTCGCCTTCGACGCCGGCGAGGATCCCGCGGAAATTCTTACGTTCTCCACCCTGCGGGTTGGGGACGCCGTGGAACAAGGTGACCTTGATCTCGGCGCCTTCGAAGCGCTTGAAGTGGCTCACCGTCACCAGCGGCCGGTCGATCCCGGGCGAGCTGACCTCGAGCGCGTAGGCCTGGGCGATCGGGTCCTCGACATCGAGCAAGGCCGACAGCTCGCGCGAGATGTTCTCGCAGTCGTCGAGATCGACGTCCTCGGCCTCGACGCCCGGCTCCGAGGCCAGCACGTCGATCATCACCCGCAGGACCCAGCCACCCGGCTCCATCACGAAGCGCACGTCGGCGAGCTCGTACCCGTTCTGCGCGCAGACCGGTTCCACCAGCGCCCAGACGCGCTTGCGGATACTTGCGGCATCGTTTGCGGCTCGGACGGACATGGCAGGATGGGTTTGGAGCAACGGTTGAGGTTCTCGAGACGAAACCGGGACAAAAAAAGAGGCGGGCCGCAGGCCCACCTTCTCCGTGACAGAGACGATAGCGACGGATGGGTACCACCCCCGTCCGCGCCCCGCAAGCTAGAACGGACAGGTCTGCTGGCTGGGGCACTCGCCGGTTCGCGGGGTTGCGTTCTCGACCCCGATGGAACACCAGTCCGGGGATCCCTCCGGCAGGCCGGTCTCGCCCCACGGCGAGCGGCCGGCCGGCAGCCAGTAGGGGTGCTCGAGCGCAAAGCGATAGAGGATGGGCAGGCCGACGGCGGGGTCGACCGGCGGCGCGGCGTGCCCGCAGTTGTGCACGCACTCGATGACGAAGTTGCCGCCGGTCGCGAGCTTGCCGCCCAGGTTGTCGGACGCGCGCGCGAAGTTGATGCCGCCGCAGGTGTCCGACGAGCCGCCCCAGCCGTAGAGCACGGGGATGGCGCGCGGGTTGCCGCCCCACCCACGCAGGTCGGCGAAGCCGCCGAAGCCACCGGTGGGACCGATGCCGCCCGAGATGATCAGCGCGCTGGCCAGACGCTCGGACCGGCGCTGGATGAGCTGCGAGGTCCACAGCGCGCCGGCCGAGACGCCGACCGTCGAGACGCACTGCTCGTTGACCGGGTACTGCGCCGCGAGGCACGCGAGGATGTCATCGAACAGCACGGCCTCCTGCTCGACCCTGGCCGGGGTCGAGAAGTCCATGTACGGCCAGGCCAGGTCGACGTTGGCGATGGGCAGCGTGACGTCGCCCTTCTTCTCGGGGATGGCGACCAGCACCCGCATGTCGTCGGCGGCCTCCTGGGCCATGCCGTTGGAGACCATCGAGCTCGCGTCGCCGCCGATGTGGTGCCACATGAAGAAGATCGGCAGCCGCTCGGTCTCGGGATCGAACCCCGCCGGCACCACCAGCGTGAAGCGCCGGGCCGCGCCGCTCGACATGATCGCGTTGTCGCCGGCGACCAGCGTCGGACAGCTACCGCCCGAGTACGCCGGCAAGGGCGGCGGCTGCGGCGCGCCCGGCGGCGGCGGCGTGGTGCAGCTGACGCCGGCGAGCGAGATCGGCATGGCGTCGGTCGCCGGCGCAGCGTCGGGGTTCGAGCTCGCGGCGTCGACGACCGGCGCCAGTGCGCCGTCGAGAGACACCGGCGAATCCGACGGCGATCCACCACAGCCGATCAGGAACGCGCAGGCAAGAACGGAGGATGTCTTCACAGGATCGGCTCGTAGTTCCGGCAGGCGTTGTCGATCACCGGCAGCGCTTCGAGGAAGAAGGGCGCGTAGCTGCCGGCGCAGACATCGCCGATCACGCGATTGGCGAAGCGGTTGGTGAAGCCGAGCAGGCGCGACGCGGGGATCGCGCCGCAGGGATTGGAAAGGGCACGGCCGATCAGAGAGAGCACCACGATGTTCTGAGCGTGGCCGCCGCGGTGCGCGACCACCGTGGCGTACCACTCGGCCGACGTACCGCCCGAGCCGTAGGTCATGCAGGTGCCGCTGCCGTCGCAGCCGTCGGCCACGTCGTCCTCGTCGGTGATGATCACGATCACCAGCAACGAGTCGGGCCGCGAGAACCCGGCGTTGCACGCGCCGGGCGCGTTGCGCGCCGGTTCGAGCGCGTTCATCACCGCGCGCGCCACCCGCTCGTCGCTGTCGCCGCCGGCCCCGACCTTGCCAGCACACGCGAACTTGCTGTCGAGATCGAAGGCGTCGCCGTCCATCCACGTCTGCCCCGCGAACGGCCCACACACCTGCCCGCTCGACGCGGGTCCGCCGGTCTGCGTGATCAGACTACCGATCGTCCGGCAAGCCGCCGGGTTGGGCTGGTAGTCCTCGGTCGTCACCACGCCGATGTGGACGCTCTGCGCCGAGCGCAGCCGGTCCCGGATGCCGGCCACGAACCCCGGGAAGCTGGCGATCAGGCTCTCCTGCTGATCCGCCATCGAGCCCGAGTCGTCGATCACGAACAGCAGATCGACGTCCGGGCACCCGACCGCCGCCCCGCCATCCCCGTCGTCGACCGGCAGGCCGCCGTCGCCGTCGTGGTTGTCGGGGACGTCGTCCCCGCCCTCGGCCACGTGCGCGCCACACGCGCCCAGACTGAAGACCAGCAGCAGCAGCGCGATACGCATGCGCGCGCCCTCTGCGAACCGCGTTCCACCGCCGAACCGCTCGAAAGTTCTCGCCGGTTCGCGTCGCCTGTAGACCTGGTACCGCAACCCGAAGCCGGCGGTTGTCGTCGCAGGGCAGCAGAGGCCGCGGCGGGCGGGCGGCGAGCAGCGGGGGGCGGGCGGCGGATCTCGGGCCGCGGATCTCGGGCGCGGATCCCGGGCCTCGCGCTGCTCACGCCCGAGCAGGCGATCGCGCTCCTGGACGACGACCTGGCGCTCGAGGCCTGGGATCTCGCGAGCGACCGTGACAGTTCAGCTGCGGAGGCTGCGGGCGATCCGGCGCGTGGCGATGGCGCGTACGCGCGTGCCCGGCTCCGGCTGAGCGGCCACTGGTGTGACAACGACGGGGGCGTGCCGCATAGTGCGGGGCCGTGTCGACCATCCTCACCGTGCTCGGGCTCGAGAAGAGCTTCGGGACGCGTCGCGTGCTCGACGGCGTGTCGCTGTCGGTGCACGAGGGCGATCGCATCGGCGTGATCGGGCGGAATGGGTCGGGCAAGTCGACGCTGCTCAAGATGGCGGTGGCGGCGCGGCGCGGGGTCGGGCTCGACGAGGACGAGCGGCGCCAGCTCGAGCCCGACGGGGGGACCATCACGTGGCGGCGCGATCTGACCCTCGAGTACGTGGCCCAGGAGCCGCGGCTGGAGCCGGATCGGACCGTGGGAGAGCTGTGCGCGCGCGGCGGCGAGGTGCCCGACCACGAGGTCCACACGCTGGCGGCGGCGCTCGATCTGCCCCCGCTCGAGGCCACGCTGGGCACGCTGTCGATCGGGCAGCGGCGGCGCGTGGCGCTGGCCCGGGCCCTGCTCGGCAAGGCCGACGTGTTGGCCCTCGACGAACCGACCAACCACCTCGATGCCGATACCGTGGCCTGGCTCGAGGACCGGCTCGAGGGCTGGCCCGGCGCGCTCTTGCTGGTCACCCACGATCGCTATTTCCTCGACCGCGTGGCCACGCGCATCGTCGAGATGGATCGGGGCTCGCTCTATGGCCACGACGGCGACTACTCGTCGTTCCTGGTCCGCCAGGCCGAGCGGCTGTCGAACGAGGCCCGGAGCGAGCACGAGCGCGCGATGTTCGTGCGCCGCGAGATCGAGTGGATCCGGCGGCGGCCGCCGGCGCGCACCACCAAGGCCCGGGCCCGGGTCGAGCGCTTCGAGGCGGCGGTGGCCGCGAAGCCCGGGCTGCTCGATCACCTGCCGGGCGCGATGGCGCTGCGCCTGCCCACAGGCGGCCGGCTGGGCCGCACCATCCTCGATCTCAAGCGCGTGAGCCGGACCATCGGCGGCAAGGTCCTGTTCAAGGACCTGACCCTGACCCTCAAGGCCGGTGATCGCATCGGGATCGTCGGCAAGAACGGCGCCGGCAAGACCACGCTCATCCGAACCATCCTCGGCGAGGCCGAGCCCGACGCCGGCGAGGTGGTGCTGGGCTTGAACACGAAGCCGTCGTACCTCGAGCAGGGTCGCAGCGACCTGCGCGAGGACGCCACCGTGCTCGAGGAGGTCGCCGAGGGCCACGATCACGTGATGCTCGAGGACGGCCCCATGCACGTGCGCTCGTTCCTGCGCATGATGCAGTTCGCCGACGCCACTGCCGACACGCCGATCGGCAAGCTGTCGGGCGGCGAGCGCAACCGGGTTCAGCTCGCGCGCCTCCTCCGCCGCGGCGGCAACCTGCTCGTTCTCGACGAGCCCACCAACGATCTCGACCTGCTCACCCTCGGCTCGCTCGAGGCCGCCCTCGGCGCCTTCCCGGGCTGCGTCCTGGTCGTCTCCCACGAGCGCTGGTTCCTCGATCGCGTCGCCACCGGCATCCTGGCCTTCGAGGGCGATGGCAAGGTCACCTTTCACGAGGGCGACTACTCCGCCTACGAAGCCCGCCGCCAGGACGCGCTCGAACAGGTCACGCAGAACGCACGGACCGCGCAGCCCGGCCGTGCTGAGCGAGGGACGGAGGCCCGCGTCGAAGCGCGGATTCGCCCCCGCAAGCTGTCCTTCAAGGAGAAGCACGAGCTCTCCAGCATCGAGCACTCCATCACCGCTGCCGAGACCCGCGTCACCGAGCTCGAGGCCACCCTCTCCGACCCTGCCGTCTTCAAGGACCGCGCCGCCGAGATCCCGACCCTGGTCGCCGCCCTCGACGCCGCCCGCCTCGAGGTCGAGCGCCTCTACGCCCGCTGGGCCGAACTCGACGCCATCCCGCCCGAGTGACTGGAGCGCATCCGCGCCGCGACGGTCGCAGGCGGCGATGAGCTGTGGGATGCGCTCTAGCCCTCTGCGAGCGCCCGCGCCGGCCGCATGCGAGCGGCCCGCAAGGCCGGCGGCATCGTCACCAGCAGGCACAGCACCAGACTCGAAGCCGCGACCGCGACGACCTCGCCGGTCTGCACCAGCAGGGGCAGATGGTCGATGGTGTAGACCCGCGAGTCGAGCGCGAAGCCGTACCGCTGCAACACCACGCACACGGTCAAGCCCAGTCCGATGCCGAGGGCGGTGCCGAGGCCGCCGATGACACCACCCACGACCATGAAGACGCTGCCCAGCGCCGGTGCCCGGGCGCCCATGGCGCCGAGGATGGCGATCTCGCGCACCCGATCGGCGACCATCATGGTCAGCACCGAGACCAGGTTCACGCACGCGACCGCGATGATGAGCAGGAGCACGATCACCAGCGCGGTCTTCTGCAGCCGCAGCAGATCGAACAGGTTCTTGTTGAGCTGGCCCCAGCTCTCGGCCATGAACCGTGCCCCCATGCGGCGATCGAGCGCCGCCGCCACCGCCGCCGCCCGGTTCTGATCGCGCAGCCGGAGCTCGACGCCGTGGACGCGGTCACCGCGGCCGAGCAGCGCCTGGGCGTGGGCCAGGCTGGTGTATCCGACCCGGCGGTCGTATTCGTCGAAGCCGACGCGGAAGATGCCGGTGACGCGGACCTCGACGGTCTCCACCCGGGGCACCCCGTTCCCATCGACGACGTGGCGGACCAGCGACAGGTCGTCGCCGACGCCGACGCGCAGCTTGCGAGCCAGCACCGCGCCGATGACGATGGCGGGGTGACCGCCGAGCCCGGGGCCGCTGTCGCCCAGGGTGTCGAGCGTGCCGGCGATCAGGTGCTCGTCGAGATCGAGGATGTCGCGCACCCGGGCCGGATCGACGCCTTTCACGCCGACGCCGGCGATGTGGCCGTGCCCGTCGGTGGCCAGGGTCTCGGCCCAGACGTAGGGCTCGGCCGCGACCACGTCGGGATGGGTCTCGACCTCGGCGAGGACGGCGCGGTAGTCGGCGAAGTCGGCGCCGAGCTGGCGCACCGTGACGTGGGCGTTCACGCCCAGCACCTTGTCCTCGAACTCGTGCTGGAAGCCGCTGGTCACCGCCAGCACCACGGTCAGGGCGGCGCTGCCCAGCATGATGCCGACCACCGCCAGCATGGGCGCGCGCAGGCGGCGCGGCCCGCGCCGCGACGCGAACACGTACCGCGCGGCCAGGAGCAGGACGAAGCCGGAGCGCGCCACGCCTTCGCAGTAGCACGGCCCGCGGTAGAGTGCCGCCATGGACTCGCCCGTCACCATCGCCGCCGTGCAGCTGTGCTCGACCGATGACCTCCGGGGCAACCTGGCCACGTGCCGGCGCCTGGGCGAGGAGGCCGGCGCCGCCGGCGCGCAGGTGATCGTCCTGCCCGAGTGCTTCGCGTTCCTGGGCGCCAAGGAGGGCGACAAGATGGCCCACGCCGAGGTCATCGACGCCGCCCGCCCGGGCCCGATCATGGAGTCGCTGCTCGACCTGGCCGAGCACACCGGCGCCGTGGTCATCGGCGGCGGCATGCCCGAGACCGTGCCCGGAGACACGCGTCGCGCTTACAACACCGCGGTGGTGGTCGCGCCGGGCAAGGGCATGGTCGGGCGCTACCGCAAGCTCCACCTCTTCGACGTCGACATTCCCGGCGGCGCCACCCTGCGCGAGTCCGACGGCACCGCCGCCGGCGAGGCCGCACTGGTGGTCGCCGCCCACGGCCTGCGGATGGGCGTGTCGATCTGCTACGACGTGCGGTTCCCCGAGCTCTACCGGCGGCTGTGGCGCGAGGGCGGCGCCGACGTGCTACTGGTGCCGGCGGCGTTCACCGCCCACACCGGCGCGGCCCACTGGCACCTGCTGCTGCGCGCGCGCGCCGTCGAGGATCAGAGTTACGTCGTGGCCGCGGCCCAGTGGGGCCAGCACAACGAGAAGCGGCGGAGCTTCGGCCACAGCCTGGTCGTCGATCCCTGGGGTACCGTGGTCGCCGAGCGCGCCGAGGGTGATGGCATCGTGATCCACACCCTCGACCCCGAGCTCCTGGCCAGGACCCGGCGCAACATGCCGTGCGGCGCCCACGCCGTCACGCTGGGCGCGCCGCCGCCGATCACCGTTGTCGCTCTCGATTGATCGCTTCCTCGAGCTCCGCTGGGGTCATGTCCCCGCGCAGCATCACGCCACCGGCGTCGATCGGCCGGGCGTCCGGCCGGACCGCGGCGTCGGGCTCGCCGAAGCTGGTCACGAACTTGCTGACCGAGGTCGCGCACGGCCTCTGCAGCACGATGAGCGCGATCAGCGCGGTCGCCACCGCCACGATGCGGACGATCTGCCCGAGCGAGAACGACATGCCCTTGCCGCGGGGCAGCTTCGGCACATCGGGATCGCGGCCGGCACCAGACACCCCGGTTCTCTACCGCGTCTGGTCAGCGGGCGCCACGATCCGCTTGACCTCGAGCTCGACCCGCGACTTGCCCATCCACGTCGACCGCGCCGGGGTGAAGGCGACGTCGACGGTGGTGCCCGGGCCCGGATCCTGGGCGCCCTGACCGAAGGCGATGGCGCCGCGGGTGATGCGGGTGCGCGGGCAGGCAAGCTCGAGCTTGAGGTGCGAGCCGTCACCGACCTTCTTGCTGGCTCGGACCTGGAGGCCGCGCGCGACCAGCAGCGGCGCCGGGTTGTCCTGGCCGAACGGCGCCAGCGCGCCCAGCTCGTCGGCGAGACGATCGTCGACCAGGCCGAGCTCGATGGTGTCATCGGCCTCGGCCCCGAGTCCGTGCACCTTGCCCGAACCCTCGGCCAGCACCGCCGCGCCCAGCGCCTCGCGCAGGCGATCGACGGCGGAGGTCATGGCGCCGGCGTCGGCGGCGCGCATGGTGAGGCCGGCGGCGGCGGCGTGACCGCCCCAGCGCTCCAGCATCGGCGCGCACTGACCGAGGGCGCGGTAGAGATCGACGCCGCCCGCGCTCCGCGCCGAGCCGCGCGCGATCCCGGTGGCCGCGTCGACCGCGATCACGAAGGCCGGCCGCTGGTAGCGATCGACCAGCTTGGCGGCGACGATCCCGACCACGCCGGGCGCGAAGCGTTCGCTGGCCACCACGATCGCCGGACCTGGCTCGCTCCCGCCGGCCGAGACCTCCGCCAGCGCGAACGCCTCCTCGACCATCTGGTCCTGGAGCTCGCGCCGACGCTGGTTGGCCCCCTCGAGCGCCTGAGCCCGGGCCCCGGCCTCGTCGGCGGAGGCCAGGAGAAGCTCGAGCGCGGGCGCAGCGTCGCCGAGGCGGCCGGGCGCGTTGAGCCGCGGGGCCAGCTTCCAGGACACCGTCTTCTCGTCGATGGGTCGATCGCCGCCGACGTCCATGCCCGATACGGCGAGGAGCGCGGCCAGGCCCGGCCGCTTGCGCTCGACGACCAGCTTGAGCCCGGCCGCGGTGAGGATGCGGTTCTCGCCCGAGAGCGGCACCAGATCGGCGATGGTCCCGAGCGCGACCAGATCGAGCAGATCCCGAGGATCGACCTCGGGTCGCCCGTCGAACCAGCCCTGCTCCTTGAGCCGGGTGCGCACCGCGGCCGCCAGGTAGAACGAGATCCCCACCGAGGCCATGCCCCGGAACGGAAACGCCGAGTCGGTCCGGAACGGATTCACCAGCGCCAGCGCCGGATGGACCTCGCCGGCCGCCGGCACGGTGTGGTGATCGACGACGATCACGTCGACGCCCTGAGCCCGGACCGAGGCGATCACCGCCGCGTCGCTGGTGCCGCAATCGCCGGTGATGACCAGGCCGGGCTTGACGACCATCACGTCGGCGGCCGCCTCGGCGCAGAAGCCGTAGCCCTCGTCGCGGCGCGCCACCCGCGGGGTCACCGCCGCACCGCAGCCGCGCAGGAAGCTGGTGAGCAGCGCGCAGGTGGTGACGCCATCGACGTCGTAGTCGCCGAACACCGCGATGCGCTCGCCACGGAGGACGGCGCGCGTCACCCGGTCGGCGGCGGCGCCGAAGCCGGCCAGACCGGCCACGCCCTCGGGCCGGCGCAGGCCACCCAGACGGGGCGCCAGGAAGGCCCTGGCAGCCTCGAGCTCACCGATCCCGCGCCCGACCAGGCAGCGAGCCGTGGTGGGGAGCAGGTGTAGCTCGCGCGCAAGCCGCGACACGAGCGCGTCGTCGAGCGGGCGCACCCGGAGGTCCGAACGATCCACGTCCGCACCGTACGCTCCGGGTCTGACGGCTCAGGGCTCGGAAGCGAGCGCCGCGGCCTGACGCGCCCGTGCCGGCGCCGGGCCCGAGTAGTAGCGGTTGGCGACCCACAAGAACACCGGCGGCGCCAGGTAGAGCGACGAGTACGCGCCGACGATGATGCCGGCGTTCATCGCGAACGCGAAGTTCCGCACCAGGCCCTCGCCGAAGACGTTCATCATGAGCGTCACCGCGAACAGCGTCGTCGACGTGAGGATCGACCGCACCAGCACCTCGTTGAGCGAGATGTCGACGATGCGCTCGAGCTTCTTGTCCTTGAGCTTCTCGGAGTTCTCGCGGATGCGGTCGAAGATGACGACCGTGTCGTTGACCGAGAAGCCGATCACCGTGAGGAGCGCGGCCACCGAGGTCAGCGACACGTCGGTCCAGGTCACCGCGAACACGCCGATCACCATGATCGCGTCGTGGAAGGTGGCGACGATGGCGCCGGGCGCGTAGCGGATGTCGAAGCGCACCGCCAGGTAGATGACGATGAGCAGCATCGCGTAGAACAGCGACTTGATGCCGTCGTTGCGCAGCTCGTTGCCGGCCTTGGCGCTGACCTGCGAGGTCTGCACGACCACGGCATCGATGCCGGCGAGGTCGGTCTCGAGCGTGCGCTCGTACTGCCGATCGAGGCCGTGCATGGCGAAGGTCATCTTGTACTCGCCGGTGCCCTCGTCGGGGTGGGCGTAGAGCATCGCGGCCTCGCCCCACGGCTTGGCCTCGAGGCCGGCCTTGGTCCAGACCTCGGCCGCCTCGGCCTCCTTGATCTCCTTCCGGGAGCGCACGAACAGGCGGTCACCCGACCACTGCAGGCGATCGAGCTCGCGGTCCTTGAACTTCTCGGCGAAGGCGTCGGACGCTTGCTGCTGCTGCTGGGGCGTCGCGGCGCCGAAGCGCGGGGTGCGGACCAGGATGCCGCGCACCGTGATCTCGCCCTGACCCTTGACGTCTTCCTTCCACGACCGCTCGGCGACATCGAAGCCGGCGGCGCCGGCCTTCTCGAGCGCGGCGCGCACCTTGCCGGCGTCAGCGCCGACGTAGCGGGTCTGGTCGGCGGGCGCGTTCTTGTCCTTGAACGCGTAGATGACCTCGGTGCCGCCCTTGAAGTCGATGGTCCAGTTGAGGTGGGCGCCGCGGACTTCCTTGTTCACGAACAGCATGCCGATGCTGGCCACGCACAGGAAGAACGAGACGATGCCCCAGGTCCGGAACTTCGACACGAAGCTGAAGTCGTTCCCGGGCTTCAGGATGTAGCGAAACTTGTGCTCTTGGGCCGCCATGGTCGGTCGTCCTCAGATCGAGATCGTGGCCAGCTCGCCCTTCTTCTTGCTGACGTACAGGTCGAAGAAGTAGCGAGTGATCCACACGCTGGTGAAGATGGTGGTGGCGATGCCCACGAGCAGCATGACGGCGAATCCGTAGATGGGCCCCGAGCCGTACTGGAGCAACACCCAGCCGGCGGCGGCCGTGGTGAGCTGGCCGTCGAGGATGCGGGAGAAGGCGCGGGCGAAGCCGACCTCGACCGCGCCCTTGACCGACTGGCCGAGGAGGCGCATGCCTCCGGTGTGCTGGCCGTCGTCGTCGCCGCCCTCATGCTCGGTCAGCGGTCCCCGAGAGCCGGGTATGCCACCCGGCTGCAGGACGACGCGGTGTGGAAGGCCCTGCAACT
>SXJR01000568.1 GCA_005779305.1 Myxococcales bacterium | reverse complement strand
TCGCGCTCGTCGCCGGGCGAGGGCAGGGCCGAACGCCGCACGTGGTACTCGAGATCGACCTCGTCCTCGACCCAGGCCTGGAGCGGGTTGGAAAGGAAATCGGGCGTGCGCAGACGCAGGTTCCACGGCGAGTACACCGGCACGTCGCCGCGCAGCTCGTCCGCGACTTGACGCAGGAAGTTGGGCGGCGCGTCGGCCGGCAGCGTGAACGTCAACATGCCGCCGACGTGCATCATCGACTCGCGGTTCTCCGCCGCGAGGAACATCGCGTCCATCACCGACAGCTTCTTGGTGCCCATCGCGCCCGGCAAGGCTACCGCGAGCGGAGGCCGGCCTTGGTCAGATCGCCGGCCAAGATCACGGTCAATCGCCGCGCGTCGAGCCAGGCTCGCAGGGCCCGGTTGACGTCCTCGGCAGTGACCGCCGCGATGCGCGCCCGCTCGGCGCGGTGCCACGCCGGATCGCGGCCGAGGCGGCGATCGACGAGGAGCGCGGACACCAGTCCACGGAAGGTGGTCAGCGCGCGCTCCTCCTCGGCCAGCCACGACGACTGCGCGGCCGCGACCTCGCCGCCGGTCACGCCGCGGTCGACGAGTCGCTGGAGCTCCTCGAAGAGGGCGGTCCGGATCTGGCCCAGGTGTTCAGGTGCGGCGATCGCCCCGAAGACGGCGGCTCCGGCTGCGTCCTGGTCACCGGCGGTGAGCGAGCCGAACACGGCGATCGCATGCTCCTGCCTGACGATGTGAGCCAGCCGGCCAGCGTTGCCGCCGACCAAGCGTGTGGCGACCAGGAGCGCCGGGGCATCGGCGTGATTCGCGTCGAGAGCGAGATCGTGGGCGGCGAGGACGACGGCGAGGTCCTTGCCGGGCATGTCGACAACATGCTCGCTGGCGCCAAGGCCGAAGCTCTGATCGGGCGCGCGGACGTAGGCGGCCTTGGTCCGCCACGCGCCGAAGTGGCGCTCGAGCGACGCGGTCAGCTCGGCCGGGTCGAAGTCGCCGACCGCGACCAGCTCGCCGTGGCCGGTGCCCCAGAACGCGCGGTGGTAGGCCTTGAGATCGCCGACCTTCGCCGCGCGCATGGCCTTCTTCAGCTCGGCGTTCGACGCCGTGCCGCGCACATCCCCCTTGGGCCACGGCGCCGTGATCGAGGTCAGGAGCTTGAACGCTCGGGCTGGCGGGTCCTGGTCAGCCTCATCGAGGGCGGCCAGCCGCTCGCGGCGAACGGCGTCGAGATCGGCGGCGCGGAACCCGGGGTGCGCGAGCAGCTCGGCCACGACCTCGAGCACCTCCGGCAAGGAATCGCGGATGGTCTCGATGCGGACCGTGATGGTGCCGGCGTTGCTGGAGATGTCGACGTCGGCGGCGAGGCGTCCGAAGTCGCCGGCGATCTCGACGTGGTCGCGTTTCGTGGTGCCGCGCTGCGCGACCTCGCCGACCAGATCGCCGACCGCTTGCTTGCCCGTCAACGACGCGGCGTCGCCGTGGCGGAAGCGCAGCGTCACCAGCACCTGGTGACTGTCGTTGGGGCGGGGGAGCAGCGCGGCCTCGAGCCCGGCGACCTGGGCGAGCTGCAGCGAGGCGGCGACCTGGTCGAGCTGCGACGGCGCCGGCGCCGGCGGCTCGGGATCAGGTTCGCGATCGCGCAGGGCGTCTCGAAGCGGATCCCGCGCCGGTTCGGGCTCGGGCGCTGCGGCTGGTGTCGCGGCCGCCGGTTGTGAGGGCGATGGCACCGTCGTGCCGCCGCAGGCGAGGAGGAGACAGGCGACCAGCGCGGCAGACCGCATGGCCGTCATGATGTCAGATGGCGACCGCGATCGCCCGTCAGCCGGTGATCTCGGGCACCGCGCCGCAGAGCTGGGCCTTGAGGCCCAGGTAGCGGGTGGTCACGCGTTTCTGATCGATGTCCTTGTACACGCGCTCGACCTGATCGGCGGTGATGCCGATGACGGGCGCGGCCTCGACCGGCGAGACGCCGTGGTTCCGCGCCCACAGCGCCAGATCCATCTGCGCGTACGGCAGCGAGAAGTAGAATTCGTCCTGGCCCTGGGCCAGCGAGTAGGTGTCGGTCGTCGGTGCGCGGCCGCAGATGTCGGCGGGGATGCCGAGGTGCTTGGCCATCGCGTAGACCTGGGTCTTGTACAGGTGTGCGATCGGCTTCACGTCGGCGAGCCCGTCGCCGCCCTTCACGAAGAAGCCCTGGTCGGACTCGAGCCGGTTCGGTGTGCCGGTCACGGCGTAGTTCAGGCGATCGGCGTGAAAGTACTCGAGGGTCTTGCGGGTCCGCTGCTTGAAGTTAGTGGCGGCGACGATCTGCAGGTAGGCCTTGAGCGGCAGCCGCTCCTTGTGGATGGTGCCCTCGGGGGTCTGCACCACCAGCGAGTACACGTTGACCGCGCCGCCCTCGAGGCCGGGCAGCACGATCTTCGACTTCCAGCCCGGGCCGAAAGCCGGGAACACCATCCGGATGGCCTCGTCGCGCCGCTGGTAGCAGCCGAAGCCCTCGAGGATCGGGGTCAGGATCTCGACGGTCGACTCGAAGCCGAGCGTGGTCGACACCGACTGCGACAGCCGCAGGGTCTCACCCGACGAGTCGCGCTCGGGCATGTGCACGCCGAAGACCTTGCTGGGGCCGAGCGCCTTGACGGCGAGGCCGGCGACACACGAGCTGTCGATGCCGCCCGAGAGCGCGACCACCAGGCCCCGCCGCTTGCACTCGTGGGCGACGATGCGGCGAATCTCGCCGGCGATGCGCTGCGCTTCTGCCTCGAGATCGATGACGAGGACATCCTTCGAGAACGCGGCCATCACTTACCTGCTTTCTTCACCACGAAGGCAGCCAGGTTGGCGACCGAGTCGAGGTTCTCCGGAACCAGTTCGTCGTCTGCGACCTTGAAGCCGTACTTCTCCTCGACGAAGGAGACCAGCTCGAGCACACCCGTCGAATCGATGAGCCCGGTCTCCATGAATGACGTCGCCGGGGCGGGCGCCTCGGCTGCGTTTCCGAACAGGAAGTTGTCGACGATGAACTTGGTCACCTCGAGCTGGGCATCGGCGACGTCGGGAGCAGGCATGGGGCGGAGGGTTACTCGACCGGCGTCCCCAGATCAAGCTGCGCGCTGGCGCGCCGAGGCCGCTTCAGACGCTATAGTGCCCGGTCTCATGTGCGGCATCGCCGGCATCGTCGACCTCCGCGGCGGCAATCCGCCCGCGATCGACGCCCTCGGCCGCATGATGGGGGCGATGACGCACCGGGGCCCCGACGAGTTCGGGCGCTACCACGACCGTCACGCCGGCCTGGCTCACGCCCGCCTGTCGATCATCGATCTGGCCTCGGGGCAACAGCCCATGACCAGCGAGGACGAGACCCTGTGGAGCGTCTTCAACGGCGAGATCGTCAACTCTGTCGAGCTGCGCGAGGAGCTGGTCGCCGCTGGACACCGCTTCCGGACCAAGAGCGACACCGAGGTCATCCTCCACGCCTGGGAGGAGTGGGGCGAGGACGCGCTCGACCGCTTCAACGGCCAGTGGGCGTTTGCGCTGTGGGACGCCAGGGCCCGCCGCCTGGTCCTGGCCCGCGACCGGGTCGGCGTACGGCCGCTCTACTACGCCGAGCACGGTGGCCGCGTGGTCTTCGGCAGCGAGGTCAAGGTCATCTTCGCCGGCGAGCCGTCGCTGCCCCGGGCCTTCGACCCGGTCGGGCTCGATCAGTCGTTCTCGTTCTGGACCGTGATCGCGCCGAGGACCGTGTTCGAGGGTGTGCGCGAGCTCGAACCCGGCCACGTGCGGGTCTACGAGCTCGACGGCGACAGCGCTCGCGTCGGCACCGCGGCGCGCGATCGGGCGTGGTGGACGCCGCGGTACGACGGCGATTTTGGTGGCTCGCTGGCCGAGGCCGGCGAGGCGGTGCGCGCCGCGCTCGAGCAGGCCACGCGCCTGCGCATGCTACGCGCCGACGTCGATGTCGGCAGCTACCTGTCGGGCGGACTCGACAGCTCGCTCATCGCCACCATGGGCCTGGCCGCCAAGGGCGCCGGGTTCCACACCTTCTCGCTGCGATTCGAGGACGCCGAGTACGACGAGGGCGAGTTCCAGCGAGTTATGTCGCGCCATCTCGGCACGACTCACCATGAGGTGGTGGTGTCGCGCGCCGACATCGCGCGGGTGTTTCCGACGGTGATCTGGCACGCCGAGCGGCCGATCCTGCGCACCGCGCCGGCGCCCATGTACTTGCTGTCCAGGCTGGTACGCGAGCACGGCATCAAGGTGGTCCTGACCGGTGAGGGCGCCGACGAGATGTTCGCCGGCTACGACATCTTCCGCGAGGCCGCGGTTCGTCGCTTCTGGGCGCGGGCGCCGCAGTCGAAGGCGCGCCCCAGGCTGCTCGACAAGCTCTACCCGTACCTGGCCCGCTCGCCGGTGGCGCAGCGCGCCATGGCCCAGGCCTTCTTCGGGCAAGGGCTCGACCGCTGGCGCGAGCCTGGGTTCGGCCACGACACCCGCTGGCGGACCACGGCGGCGGTCAAGCGACTCCTGCGCGCCGACGTCCGCGCCGCCGGCGAGGGCAGCGCCGCCGGGCTCCTGGCCGACCTGCCTGCTGATTTTGCGCGCTGGAGCCACCTGGCCCAGGACCAGTACATCGAGGTGCGTACGCTGCTGGGCGGCTACCTGCTCTCGGCGCAGGGCGACCGGATGCTGATGGGGAACTCGATCGAGGGCCGCTTCCCGTTCCTCGATCGCGAGGTCATGGCTCTGGCCGGGCGACTACCCGACTCGTACAAGCTGCGCGGCCTCGACGAGAAGCACGTGCTCAAGCGTCTGGGGCGGGACCTGCTGCCGCCGGAGATCCTGGCCCGGCCCAAGCAGCCGTATCGGGCGCCCGACGCGCTCGCTTTCGTCGGCGAGGGCGTCCCGGAATGGATCGACGAGGCCATGAGCGCCGAGACCGCCCAGGTCGCCGGGGTGTTCGAGCCTGGGGCGGTGACGCAGCTCTGGGCCAAGTGCCAGGCCAAGGCGGCCTCGCCGCAGTTCTCCAACACCGACAACATGGCAGTGGTGGGAGTCCTTTCGACGCACCTGGTCTGGCAACAGTTGTTGCGGGCACCACTGGATGTGGCCCAACCCCCTGTGATTCGCACGATCATCGAACGCTGACATCGGCCCTTGAAGGCGGCTCTTTTTGCGTGCTTAGAATTCCGGGTGGAGATGACCATGAGCATCCTGCCGACCGCAGAGCCCACCACCGAGCTGGTGCGAATCGATATCGCCGGCGTCCCGCTGGTCCCCATGTGGGCCGATGGCGGCGACGAGGGTGATGACGGCGCGTTGTTCGGCAAGGGCGACGATGATGATGCGGAGGAGGAAGAGGAAGAGGACGAGGCGGCCGACGGCTGGCGTGCGAAGCCGGCTGCGGACGATGAGGACGAGGAAGAGGAGCCGCCGGCGAAGAATCCCGACGACGGCGACGACGATGACCCGGTGCTGAGCGACGAGCCGCCGCTCTGGGCGCGCGCGGACGACGATGACGACGAGGATGAGGACGAGGACGAGGACGAGGACGTCGACGACGTCGACGACGTCGACGAGGACGACGATGACGACGACGACGTCGTCGACGCCGACGATGACGACGATGACGACGATGACGATGACGACGATGACGATGACGACGATGACGACGACGACGATGACGACGATGACGACGATGACGACGATGACGACGATGACGACAAGCCAGCGCGTGCGGCCAAGCCTGCTGTGGCCGCCAGAGCGGTGCCTGCGCTGAAGCCGGCACCGACCAGAGCCGTTGCTCCGAAGGCAGCCATGCCGGTCGAGAAGCCGGCGGTGGTGGCCAAGCCCGCGGCCAAGCCGGCGGTGGCCAAGCCCGCGGCCAAGCCGGCGGCGGCCAAGCCCGTGCCGGCCGTGAAGCCGGCGGCGGTGGCCAAGCCGGCGGCGGGGGCGGTGGCCGCCAAGCCGACGGCGAAGCCGGTGGTCGCCAGGCCGGCGGCGGTGGCCAAGGCCGCGGCCAAGCCCGCCGCCAAGCCAGCCGCCAAGAAGCCTGCTCCCAAGAAGAAGTAACTCACCCGTCCACGGTGAGGCTCAGCGTAGACTGAGCGAACCGCGTGAGCTCGTCGGATCGAGACCGGGGAAAGCGGCGCGGCGAGGAGGACACCCTCGCCGTCGGGGCCGACACGTTCAATGTGCGCGCCGGTCTCGAGGACACGCATGCGTCGGGCCAGGATCCGACGCTCGACTCGGGTGATCCCGAGCCCGCCAGCTCGGGCCGGTTGCCGGCGCGCGGCGAGCGCTTCGCACACTTCGAGGTCCTCGACGTCCTCGGCCGCGGCGGGATGAGCGTGGTGCTGGCGGCGCACGACGTCGATCTCGATCGCACGATCGCGCTCAAGGTCATGCGCGCCGACGCCGCCGGCGACAGCCAGGGCCCGTCGGCGCAGGCGCGGCTCCTGCGTGAGGCCCAGGCGCTGGCTCGCCTCTCTCACCCCAACGTGGTCACGGTCCACGAGGTCGGCATCGAGGGCGAGCGAGTGTACCTGGCCATGGAGAAGGTCGAGGGCTCGACCGCGACGGCGTGGCTGCGCGAGGCGACGCGCTCGTGGCGCGAGGTGGTCGCGGTGTTCAAGCAGGCCGCAGCCGGTCTGGCCGCAGCCCACGCCGCAGGCTTCGTCCACCGCGACGTGAAGCCTGACAACATCCTGGTCCGGCGCGACGGACGGGTGGTGGTGACCGACTTCGGACTGGTCAGCGCCGCTGGTGAGCCAGGTGCCGGGGCGTCGGGCTCGACGCCAGCGGTGCGCTCGCCGACGCCGATGCCGACGCCGCTGCCTGCTCGCACGCCGCTGCCGGGGGCCGGCCCGCTCGCGTTCTCGCTCACGCACACCGGCACGATGCTTGGCACGCCGGCGTACATGGCGCCGGAGCAGCACCTGCACCGGTCGGTCGACGCGCGCGCCGATCAGTTCGGCTTCTGCGTGTCGCTGTTCGAGGCGTTGTTCGGCAAGCGCCCGTTTCGCGGCGACAGCTACAACACGCTGCGCACCGCGGTCACCGAAGGTCGCATCGTCGCGCCGCCCGACGACAGCCCCGTGCCTGCATGGTTGCGCAAGGTGGTCCTGCGTGGCCTCGCCACCGCGCCCCAGGATCGCTACTCGTCGATGGACGAGCTGCTCGCCGCACTCTCGAACGATCCGGCGGTGCGTCGGCGCCGGCTGGGCACCATCGCCGCCATCGGCGGCGGCTTCGTCGCGCTGGCGGCGCTGGCCGCCTTCGGGATGTCGCGGTCGACCGGCACGGCGCCACCGTCGCCGTGTCAGGTCTCGCCCGACGAGCTCGCCGGCGCCTGGGATGCCGACGTCCGCCGAGCCGTCGAGCGCGCCCTTGTCGAGACCCGTCGCGCCCACGCGCCGGCGACGTGGTCGCGCGTGGCGGCGCTGCTCGACGCCCAGGCCGGCGAGTGGCTGGAGATGCGGCGTGAGGCCTGCGTGGCCACGCGGGTGCGCGGCACCCAGTCGGAGCACTTGCTCGACCTGCGCACCCAGTGCCTGGCCCGCCGCAAGGACGAGCTGGCAGCGCTCACCGCGGTGCTGGCGAAAGGCAGCGACCCCGAGGTGCTCAATCGCGCCGTGGGCGCGGCCAGCGCGCTGACGCCGATGGCAGCGTGCGCCGACGTGGCCGCGCTCGACGCGCTGGTGCCGCTCCCCGACGATCCGTCCCAGCGCGAGCGCGTGCTGGCGGTCGGCCGCCGACTCGACGAGGTGGAGGCACTCAGCCGCACCGGCCAGTGGGGCAAGGCGGTCGAGTCGATCGCCGCGGTGGTGACCGAAGCGCGCGCCATCGCTCACCCGCCCACGCTGGCCCGCGCGCTCCTCGCCCAGGGCCGCGCCCTCGACAAGTCCGGCAAGCCGCAGGAGGCCGAGCCGGTCCTACGCGAGACCCTCGACGCCGCCGCAGGCGCCCGCGATCACACGACCATCGCGCGGGCGTGGGTCGAGCTGGTCGAGGTGGTCGGCTTCTCGCAGGTTCGCTCTGACGACGCGCTGGCCATGCAGCAGAGCGCCGAGCTGGCGGTCAAGGTCACGGGCGACGCCACCCTGGCCGCCGAGCTCGACCGCACGCTCGGCCGCGTCTTGCTCAAGAAGGGCGACTTCGCCAGTTCGCGGCGTCACGCCGAGGCCGCGGTGGCGGGCTTCGAGCACGCGCTCGGCAAGGACTCGGCGTCGGTGGCGGCGTCGCTGCAGGGGCTGGCCATCGTCAGCGCGCGCCTCGGCGACTTCTCGGCGGCGCAGGCTCACTACGAGCGGGCGCTGGCCATCTTCCGCGCTGCGCTCGGCGAGGATCACCCGGCTGTCGGCGGTGTGCTCAACGACATGGGCGCCTTGCTCTCACACCAGGATCGCCACGCCGCCGCCCGCCCCTACTACGAGCAGGCGGCCGTGGTGTTCGAGCGCTCGCTGGGCGCCGCCCATCCCCATGTGGCCACGGTCGTCTACAACCTGGGCGTCCTCACCCGCGATCTCGGCGACCCTGGCACCGCGCTCGGCCACTTCCAGAAGGCCGAGGAGGTCTACCGGGCCGCGCTCGGGCCCGATCACCCCGATGTCGCCAGCGCCGTGGCGAGCCAGGGCGTCACCCTCCAGGTGATGGGCCGCTTCGATGAGGCCCGCGTCTTGTTCGATCGCGGACTGGCCATGATCGAACGTGCGCTCGGTCCCGATCACGTCGAGACCGCGGTGGTGCTCGAGTCGATCGCGCTGCTCGAGCAGGACATCGGCCAGCTCGACGCCGCCCGCGCCCGCTACGATCGCGTGCTGGCCATCGAGGAGCAGGCGTACGGCAAGGAGAACCCCGAGCTCGGCGACACCCTCCTCAACCTCGGCAGCCTCGAAGCGCTGCGCGGGCATCCCCGCGACGCCCGCCGCCACCTCGAACGCGCGCTCGCCCTGGCCGAGCGTGGCCATGGCCCAGCCTCGACGACCACCGCCATCGTGCTGCACGCGCTCGGCGATCTGGAGCGGCAGGAAGGCCGCCACCCCGCCGCGCTCGAGCGCCTGGCACTGGCGCGAGCCATCTTCGAGCGCGAGCTCGGGCCCGCCCATCCCGACCTGGGAGTGACCCTCACCAGCATGGGCCAGAGTCAGCTCGCGCTGGGCCGGACCGCCGAAGCGGTGACCACGCTGCGCCAGGCGGTGGCGATCTCCGAGAAGGCGCCGTCGGACGCGACCAGCTTGCCGCTCGCGCGACTGGCCCTGGGCCGCGCGCTCTGGGAGTCAGGCGAGGATCGTGCCGCCGCGCGCGCGATGGTCGAGGACGCCGCTGGCGCGCTCGCCAAGCTCGGGCCCGGCAACAAGGCTGCGCACAAGGCCGCCGAGACCTGGTTGCGCGCGCACTGAGGGGACACCGCCCCCGTCAGACCACCGTGACCAGCGACTCGTCGAGCGTGCCCCAGCCGGCGACCTGCCGGAAGTAGCGCAGGAAGCGCGAGACCTTGGCGTCGGGGTTGTCGAGCGCGAGCATGTCCTTGTACTTGCCGGCCACCGGCGCGACCAGGTGCTTCACGCACCAGGCGTCGATCGCGACCGGATCAGTGCCGGCGACGACGTGGCCGGTCTTGACCGCACACGCCGCGTGGTGGCGCATGTCGTCCTCGCCGTTGTAGCCGGTCGTCGGCGTGACCGCGACCCACTCGGCGACGGTGAGGTAGAGGTCGGCCCGGCGGACCTGGTTGTTCCAGTAGGCGAGCGGGCCGGCCATGCGCCAGGTCGGATCCTTCTCGGCGGCCGGCCGCCCGGTGCGGCCGAAGTAGTGCACCGACTGGTAGCCGGCGACGCGGGGATGGTTGCCGAGCGCGCCCGCGCTCATGTCGACGATGCCCATCGGCGACTTGCAGGCGCCGGTGAAGCCGGTCGAGCCGTGCTCGTTGCTCGTGGTCATGTTGATGAAGCGCAGGGTGCGGCCGTCCTTGGCCAGCGCGCCCTTTTCGCGGCGCATGACGCCGTCGCGGAAGTCGATCACCGCGCCGGTCTTCGGGCTGGTGAAGCGCGGCCAGGTCAGCGGCGTCTGGGCGTGGGCGACGCGGCTGCGGCGCAGGCGGAAAACCTTGTCGAAGTCCCAGTGGTAGCCGTCACGCGCGTCGCCGCCGGCGATGGGGCCGCGATCGTCACCGCCGTACACGCCGTGGGCGTGCTCGGGGTCGTACCAGGGGTCATCGGCGAGGTCGCTGCCGCCGCCGTCGACGAGGCCGTAGAAGCTGACCGGCGCGCCCAGGCCGGCGAAGTGGGGGACGAGATCGCCGAGCTTGTTCCAGCCCGGTACGTCGACGTTGCGATCGCTGGGGCGGCTCCACGCCCGGGTGAGGCCGCGCGCGGGATCGTCGGGCTTCTTGTCGGGCACGCGGAAGTGGGTGTTCTCGAACACCACCACCTCGCCCTTGAACCCGGGGATCTCGAGCACGTGCTCGATGGCGCGCTTGACCGCGGCCACGTTGGTCATGCCCTGGTTCCACCACTGGGCCGACACCTTGATGACCACGACGTCGTCGACGCCGACGATCTTGCTCATGCCGCCGAGCTTGCTCACCGCGCTGTCGACGTTGGCCGCTGGACCGCCATCGCGCCCGACGTACAGGGAGGTCTTCTCCTTGGCCGGATCGTGCGGCACCAGCGGAGGCGTCGCCGAGAACGACGCCACGATCGTCCGCTTGTCGATGAAGTTCTTGATCTTCTTGCGCATGACGAACGAGGCGGCGCTAGCCGCCGCCACCGCCGCGCCACCGCCGATGAGCAGACTCCGCCGGCTCACGCCGCGCTGATGGTTCTGAGACACGCGCGGACTATAGCAGCGTGTCTCGGGCGGGTGGTCTCCTGACGGCGGCAGGAGTAAGCTGCGCGCGCATGTCGCAACAGTACGTCTACGTGATGAAGGATCTGCGCAAGATCGTCCCGCCCAAGCGGGAGATCTTGAAGGGCATCTGGCTGTCGTTCCTGCCCGGCGCC
>SXJR01000567.1 GCA_005779305.1 Myxococcales bacterium | reverse complement strand
CTCCAGCGTCTTGAGCAACGCGTTGAAGGCCTCCGTCGTCAGCATGTGGACCTCGTCGATGACGTAGACCTTCTTGCGCAGCACCGCCGGCTGGTAGCGCACGGCCTCGGTCAGATCGCGGATCGCGTCGATGCCGCGGTTGGAGGCGCCGTCCATCTCGTAGTAGTCGACGGCGTTGCCCGCGGTGATCGACCGGCACGCGCTACACACGCCACACGGCTCGGCGGTCGGCCCCTTTTCGCAGTTGAGGGCCTTGCCGAGGATGCGGGCGAGCGTGGTCTTGCCCACGCCGCGGGGCCCGCAGAACAGGAACGCGTGGTGGACGCGCTCGGTGGAGAACGCGTTGGCCAGCGTCCGCGTCACGTGCTCCTGTCCGACGACCTCGGAGAACGTCGACGGGCGGTACTTGCGTGCGAGGACGAGGTAACTCATGCGCCGGCCGTGAAGACCGAGCAAGGTATAGCGCGGTCGCCGAAAAAAAAGGTGGCCCCAGGCACCCGCTCCTTCCGCTACCGTTGCTACCTTCTGGGCTGGGCGGGGTTCACAGACATTGCGTCACCCGGGACCATAAAATGGTCTAGCTCGATCGTCTCTCGTCTGGCCGAGGGTCGGGGCGGAGAGGGAGGGATTCGAACCCTCGGCACCTTTTGGATGCACACGATTTCCAATCGTGCACCTTCGGCCACTCGGTCACCTCTCCTGAAACTCGTGACCGGAAAAGGCCACTCCATGAGGCCTCTCAGAGGCTTCGTTTACAGAACTGGGAGGAGGGGGGGAGATTCGAACTCCCGAGGCTTTCGCCTACCTGCTTTCGAAACAGGCACCTTCGACCACTCGGACACCCCTCCAGGAACTACTTCTGGCCTTCGCTGCGCAGCTTCTCGAAGAAGCGCTTCAGCTCCGCCGCGCATTCGTCGGCGAGGACGCCACCGAAGACCTCGACGCGATGGTTGAGCCGCGCGTCGGTGCAGATCTGGTAGAGCGTCTGCACCGCGCCGGCCTTCGGGTTCGAACACCCGAACACCAGCCGCCGTACACGCGCGTTGACGATGGCGCCGGCACACATCGGACACGGCTCCTGGGTCACCACCAGGATCGCGTCCACACGCCAGTGACCGAGATGCGCGGCCGCATCGCGCAACGCTTCGACCTCGGCGTGAGCGGTCGGGTCGCCCTTCTGTTCGCGGCGGTTGCGGCCGCGACCCAGGATGACGCCTTCATCACCCACGACGAGCGCACCCACGGGCACATCACCGGCTGCACCGGCGTGCCGCGCTTCCTCGAGCGCGAGGGCCATCATCTGTTCATACATGCGGCGGATCCGAGAGGGGTCGAACCTCTAACCCCCGGTTCCGTAGACCGGTGCTCTATCCATTGAGCTACGGATCCAAACCTAGCTACTGCGTTGCCATTCTAGCGGAGAGAGAGGGATTCGAACCCTCGGTACAGGGAATCCCCCATACGCCGGTTTAGCAAACCGGTGCCTTCAGCCACTCGGCCATCTCTCCAGTCGGCCTATGGCAAGACGACGATCGAGCTATTCGGTTGTCAGCCTGGCGGAGGAGGAGGGATTCGAACCCCCGGAGCTTGCGCTCGGCGGTTTTCAAGACCGCTGCCTTCGACCGCTCGGCCACTCCTCCGGAACCCAGAGGTAGCGCGCAGTATATGGATGGCCCCCCTCTTGTAAAGGATCATCCCGCCGGATTTTGCGGAGGAGAAATCCGTTCCGCGCCGCCGACATAGGGTCGCAATGCCGGGGGAATGACGACCGATCCATCGGCCTGCTGGTACTGCTCCAGGATCGCCACCAGGGTGCGGCCGACCGCCAGGCCAGACCCGTTCAGGGTGTGGACCGGGCGCGGCTTGTCGCCGGCCGCCGGGCGGTACCGGATCTTGGCGCGCCGGGCCTGGTAGTCCTCGAAGTTGGAGCACGACGAGATCTCGCGGAACGCGTCCTGCGCCGGCAACCAGACCTCGAGGTCGTAGGTCTTGGCCGAGGTCGCGCTCATGTCGCCGGTGCACAGCGTGACCACCCGGTAGTGGAGGTCGAGTCCCTGGAGCACGCGCTCGGCCGCGTCGCGCAGGGTCTCGAGCTCGTCGTAGCTGGTTTCGGGCGCGACGAACTTCACCAGCTCCACCTTGTCGAACTGATGCTGGCGGATGAGGCCGCGGGTGTCCTTGCCGGCCGAGCCGGCCTCGGCGCGGAAGCAGGGCGCGTAGGCGCAGTACCAGCGCGGCAGCGTGCCCGGCTCGAAGATCTGATCGGCGTGCAGGTTGGTGACCTGGACCTCCGCCGTCGGCGACAGGAACAGATCGTTGTCGGGCTGGTGGTCCTCGCTCTGGCCGGCGTGGGGCGCGAGCCGGAACAGATCGACCTCGAACTTGGGGAGCTGGCCGGTGCCGCGCAGCGCCGAACGCCGCACCATCGCCGGCGGCCACACCTCGTCGTAGCCGGCGCCGGTGTGGAGATCGATCATGTAGTTGATGAGCGCGCGAGTCAGCCGGGCTCCCCAGCCGCGCAGGACGGTGAAGCGCGCGCCCGAGAGCGCCACACCGGCTTCGAAGTCGAGGATCCCGAGCCCGACGCCGAGGTCGTGGTGGTCCTTGGGCGCAAAGGCGAGCGCCGGCTTCGTTCCCCAGGTGCGCTCGACCCGGTTGTCGTCGCCCGACGCCCCGCCGGGCACCGACGCGTGCGGCGCGTTGGGCAGGACCAGCAGGAGGTCCTGGGACTCGGTCTCGAGGCGGGTCTGTTCGACCTCGCCTTCCTTGATGCGGGTAGACAGCGCCTTCAGCTCGTCGCGCGCGACGGTGAACTCACTCGATTTCTTGTCGAGCTTGGCCATGCGATCATTGGCCGCGTTGCGGGATCTGCGCAGGTCGTCGAGCTCGCCCTGGAGGCGCCGCCGTCGTTCGTCGACGGCGCGCCAGGCGTCGACGGCGGGCTTGACGTGGTCGCCGCGGCGGGCGACGTCGTCCATGCGTTCCGGGTTGAGCATCGAAGAAACTCCAGCGATCGAGGCTAGTTGGAGATGCAGCCTACTTCCCCCTAACCGTTCACGCAAGCCGCGGGTCGGATCAGGGTGGACAGCGTCCTGCCTCTGCCGTGGACCCTCGTGAGCGAGGACGACCCGGCCACCGACGTCGACAGCGCCCTGGTGGCGCGGGCCCGGCGCGGCGAGCGCGGCGCCTTCGACGACCTGGTGCGGCGCCACCAGCGTGGGTTGTGGCGGCTGGTCCGGCGTTACGTCCGGAATGACGCCGACGCGGCCGATGTCACCCAGCAGGCCTTCGTGCGCGCGTTCCGGGCCCTCGAGCGCTTTCGCGGCGAGGCCAGCGTGCGCAGCTGGCTGTACCGCATCGGCATCAACGTCGCGCTCAACCACCTGCGCGACCGCGGCCGCGAGGTGCCCAGCGACACGGCCGGCGACGAGCTCACCGTCGAAGCGGTCGCGCCCGGCGTCATGCTCTCCGCCGAGCGCGCCCGCTCGCTGCGGGCGGCGGTGGCCGAGCTGCCGCCCAAGCAACGCCAGGTGCTGGAGCTGCGCGTGTTCGACGATCTGTCGTTCCGCGAGGTGGCGGCGCTCGCCGACTGCACCGAGAATGCAGCCAAGGTGAGCTTCCACTACGCGGTCAAGCGGCTGCGCGAGGTGCTGGGGTCATGACCGGCGACCACGACGACGACCATCCCGAGCTCGCCCTCGACGACGCCGACGCGCGGCTGATCGCCGAGCTGCGCGAGGCCGGACCCGCCGCGGCGGGCGAGCCCGACTGGGGCGCGCTTTCGGCCGGCATCGGCCAGGCGATCGACGGCGAGGTCCGCCGGCAGCGTCGCCGGCGCGCGCTCGCCTTCGGTGGCGTGGTGCTGGCCGCGGCGGCGGTGGCGGCGTTGCTGGTGTGGCCGGCGTCGCGACGGGCCGCGCCCGAGACCGCCCGCGACCCGTCCACGGCTCCCCCGGCTCAGGCCACCGACGCCGCCGTCGCGCCCGACCCCATCGCGGAAACCCACGAGGCACACCCGGCGCTCGACCGCGGCGTCGACGACCTGCTCGACGGCCTCGACGACTCGGACGCCGAGGCGATGGCCGCGCTGGCCGTGCCCGACGACCTCGGTGGCATCACGCTCGACGACGAGCTGATCGACGAGGCCGCCGCCCTCGACGGTGCGCTCGGCGAGCAGGCCGACGCGCTCGAGGATCGGCTACTGCCCGACGGCGCATGGATCGACGACCTCTCCGATGACGATCTCGAGCGCGCCGTCGAACTCCTGGAGGCCGGGTGATGACCACGATGTCGAGGATGTCCGTGCTGCGCCTCGGGTTCGGGTGCGTCGTCGCGCTCGCGATCGCCTTCGGGACCGGCGCCCCGGAGCGGGCCCACGCCGCGCCCGGCGAGCGCGTCGCCCAGGTCCCGCCCAAGGACAAACGCGAGAAGGTGAAGCAGCGCATCCGCATCATGCGCGCGCTGGTGCTGACCGAGGAGCTCCAGCTCGACGAGGCCACGGCCGGCAAACTGGCGCCCATCCTCAACCGCTTCGACGACGAGATGGCCAAGCTCCTGCAAGAGCGCAACGCGCTGCGCGGCGAGCTACGCGCGGCCCTCGACGCCGGCGATGACCGGCGCATGCAGCAGGCGATCGATCGATTGGTCACCAACCAGGACGCGCGCTGGGATACCGAACGCAAGCGGTTCGCGGACCTGCGCAAGCTGCTCACGCCGAGCCAGTCGGCCCGCCTCCTCGATGTGTTGCCCGAGATCGACCGGCGCATCATGAAGGGGCTGCGCCAGCGCGAGGCGCCGCCGCCCGGCCGCCCGCTCCGTCGCGGCGGTGGGCGCGGTGCACCGCCGTTACCCGACACCGACCCATGAACCTCGCGTAGGCCGCGCAACGCGCCGCGCACCGCGCTATCATCGGCGGACATGAAGGAGGTGGCCTGCGCCGTCTGCGGCGCCGTGTACCGCTTCGCGCCCGCGGAGATCCCGCCGGCCGGAAAGACCCTGACGTGCGCGAAGTGCAAGGCGCGCGTGGTGGTCCCCGGTAGCGGTGGTAGTCCGGCGATGGCGGGTGGTGCGGGCGACGTGATCGATCTCGCCGATCTTCCGGCGCCCAAGCGCGTACCGGCGCCGGGCGCGGCGGCGCGTGATCGCCACAGCGACGGCATCGACCTGCCCATGCCGTCGCTCAGCACGTCGGATCTCGGCCTCGATCTGCCCGCGCCCAAGGGCCCACCCCGCGGCCAGTCCGATCCGCTCACCCTCGACAGCATCGACTTGCTCGCGCCGGTCGGCCCGAAGGCGACCCGCGCGGGCCTCGGCGGTCCCTCGGGCCCGCCGGCGTCCTTCGGCCCGCCGGCGATCGAACCGATCGATCTGCCCATGGTCCGGGGCCCCGGCATCACCGATCTGCCCATGCCCAAGCGGCCCTCGGGGCCCGCCGACGTCACCGACCTGCCGACACCCAAGCACTCCAGCGGCCCGGGCCAGCCCCTCGATCTCCCCGACCTGCCGGCCCCAAAACGCGCCGCCACGCCGCCGATCACGCCGCCGGCCAAGGGCAAGGCGCCGGCGCCGCCCGCGCTCTTCGATGATCTGCCTGCGCCCAAGGGCCCGGCGATCGGCGATCTGCCCGCGCCCAAGCGACCTTCAGGGCCCGCCGACGTCTCCGACCTGCCCGTGCCCAAGCGGCCATCGGGGCCCGCCGACGTCTCCGACCTCCTCGCGCCGGTCGGCCCGACCTCGCGCGCCGATCTGCCGGCTCCCAAGGGCTACTTCGCGGATCTCCCTCAGCCGAAGTCGGCCACGGCCTCGACCTCGGCACAGGACGTGGCGCCCAAGGGCTACTTCGCGGATCTGCCGCAGTCGAAGGGCCCCGGACAAGGCCAGGGGCCCGCCGCCGACGGCGTCGCCCCCAAGGGCTACTTCGACGATCTGCCCGCACCCCGACACGCCAACGCGCCGGCTGGACCGTCAGGGATCCCGCCGCTGTCGTCGCCGGTCGCGCGCACGCCGACTCTCGATCTCGACGGCCTGGATCTGGCGCCGCCGAGCATGGGCGGCCTCGAGCTCGAGCCGAACGTGGCCTCGGCACGGCAAGCGAGCGCGACCAACGCGCCGCCGCGCGGCGCGCCGGGGACCACCCCACCGCCCCTCGAGCTCGGTGGCGACGGCGACGGGCTCGCCGGCCTCGATCTGCCCTTGCCCACAGCCACGGCCGGGGCCGGGGCCGCGGCCGCGGCGAACCGTGGCGGCGTGGTCTCCTTCAAGCCGTCGTCCGGCGCCGGACCCGAGACCACGCGCGCCGGCGGTGGCGGCGGCGGGCACGGCGACATCGACCTGGCCGTGCCGTCGCGCCGCGACACGCCGGTGCCCGGGGCGGTGAAGGTGGCGCGCGAGGACAAGAAGGTCGAGCGCGGACCCAGGATCTCTCCGAAGCTGCAGCGCATCCTGCTCGGCGCGATCGTGCTGGTGCTGGCCCTCGGCGCCGGCGGCTACTTCTACTTCCAGCGGTACCAGGCCCAGCAGCAGCGCGCGGCCGACATCCGCGCCTCGCTCGACGTGGCGCGACGAGCGATGGCCGACGGCAACAAGAACAGCTGGCAGCGCGCGGCCAACGCCGCCCGCCAGGTGATCGCGCTCGACAAGCGCAACGCCGAGGCGCTCGGCCTCGCGGCGCAGGCGCTGCTGGCCGCCTACATCGACGAGGGCACCCAGCGCGAGGCCCGTCTGGCCGAGGCCCAGAACCTGCTGGCCGCGGTGCCGGCCGGCGCCGGCCGCACGCCCGCCGTCGATCGCGCCATCGCGCTCGATCTGATCGTCGGCGGAGATGCCGACGCGGCCATCGCCCGGCTGCAGCCGCTGGCGGCGCGCAAGGACGGCGACGCGATCCTGTTCCTGGGCTGGGCCCAGCTCGCCGGCGAGCGCTGGGACGAGGCCATCGCCTCGTTCCAGGCCTCGGTCGCCGCCACGCCCAAGCGCGTCGTGCCCGCCAAGTACGGGCTGGCCCGCGCCCAGCTCGGCAAGGGCGAACGCGCCGCGGCCCGGGCCTCGTTCCTCGAGGTGATCGCCGTCGACAAGGATCACGTCGGCGCGCTGGTCGGCGAGGCCGAGGCCATGCCCTCCAACGAGTTCATGAAGCAGGACGCGACGCTGGGCGCGATCCTTCAGCGCAAGGGCATCGAGAACGCCGATCTGCGCGCGGTCGCGCGGGCGTGGACCCTTTCCGGCGACACGGCCCGCCGCTCGGGACGCATCGATCAGGCCCGCGAACGCTACCGCAAGGCGCTCGCGATCATGCCGACGGCCACCGACACGCTGGTGTCGTCGGCGGCGCTCGAGCTGCGCGAGAGCAGGCTCGAAGACGCGGCGACGCTGATCGACAAGGCGCTGTCGCTCGCGCCAGGCGACGTCGCTGCCAACCTGGTCGCCGCCGAGCTCGACATCAAGCGCAGCCGCCTGACCGAGGCCGGGCAGCGCCTGGCCTCGCTGCGCACCCGAACCCCGCCGCTGGCCGGTGGCGCGCTTGGACGCCTGCACCTGCTCGACGGCATGCGCCTCGACGCGGACAACAAGGCCGACGCCGCCCTGACCTCGTACGAGGAGGCCGGCAAGGTGCTGGGCGAGGACGAGGTCGAGCCGGCGATCGCCCAGGCGATGCTGCTCGGCCGCATGGCCAAGGCCGCACGCGACGCCAACGACATCGCCAAGGCGACCGGGTTCGAGGGCCGCGCCACCGAGCGCCTCGGCAAGCTGTCGGCGGCCGCCGAGGGCGACCCGCAGCTCGCCGTGACCCTCGGCGTCGCCTACCTCGCCGCCGGCTCGCCGGCCGAGAGCGAACGCTGGCTGCGCAAGGCGGTGGCCCGCCGCCCCTCCGACGTCGAGGCCAACTTCCAGCTCGCCGAGGCGCTGCGCCGCCAGAACAAACACGACCAGGCGCTGGCCACGCTGGTCAAGGCCTTCGAGCTCGACCCCACCCGCATCGATCTCGGCGTCGAGCTGGCCCGCGGTTTCGAGGCCGCCGGCCGAGACGCCGAGGCGTCGGCGCTCTACAAGCGGCTGGTCGACGTGCCGACGGTGACGCTCGACGTGCGCGTCCGCGCCGGACGTTTCTTCGCGCGCAGCGGGGACAACGATGCCGGCCGCAAGCAGGGCGAGGCCATCCTCGGCATCGAGGCGGGCAACGCGGCCGGGTTGTTCTTGCGCGCCGAGGGTTTGCTCGCCGACGGCCACGCCGACGACGCCCGCCGCCTGTACCAGCAGGCGGTGGACACCGAGGCCGATCCCCAGTACCTCGACGGCCTGGGGCGCGCCTGCGAGGAAGCGGCGACCAAGACCGGCGACACCGCCCGGCGCGACGAGGCCCTGCGCGCCTACATCCTGGCCAGCGATCGGGATCCACGGATGCTCAACCCGCGGCTCGGACGCGGCCGCCTGCACATGGCGCGCAACGAGCACTCCAAGGCGCTGGGCGCGTTCCAGGAGGCGCTCGCGCTCGCGCCCGCCAATCCCGATATCCCGTACGGCATCGGCATGTCGTTCGCCGAGCTGGGCGAGCGTGGCAAGGCCATCGAGTGGCTGAACAAGGCGGTGAAGCTCAAGGAGCGCGCCGACGCGTTCTACCGTCTGGGAGACATCTACTTCGAGCAAGACAATGCCTCTGCCGCGGCGGGCGCGCTCACCCGCGCCACCAAGCTCGCGCTCGACGAGGAACGCGACCGCGGGGTGACCGTACCGTGGCTGACCCAGGCCTACTGGCTGCTCGGCGAGGCCGAGCACTTCAGGGCCAACACCGCCGGTGCCTGCCGGGCGAGGCGCCTGTACCTCGAGCGTAACCCGACCGATCGCATCCAGTCCGACGAGGTCCGGCGCGCCATGCTCGGCTGCCGCTGACCTCGCTGGGACCCGCCGGTGTTATCGTGCGCTCGTGTCGATCCTCGATGATCTACGCACCCGCGCCGAGGGCGTGGCCTTCGCCGCTCGGGTGCTTCGCAGCACCGGCATCGCCCGCTCACTGCGGCTGGGCGGCGTCGCGCCCTTCGCCCGGGCCGTGCGCAACACCCGCGTCGGACCCCACCTCGCGGTGATGTTGCACGCCCGCATGAACCCGAACAAGGAGGCGCTGGTCGACGGGGACCGGCGCTGGACCTGGCGCGAGATGGATCGCGAGATCAATCGGCTAGCCCATGCGCTCGTCGTGCGCGGCGGCACTGGCGCCCCGGTCGCGTGCATGCTCGGCAACAACGCCGAGTACGTGCTGACCCAGCAAGCGCTGGCCCGGGTCGGCGCCACCGCGGTCCAGGTCGGCTACCGCTCCAAGCCGGCCGAGGTGGCCTACATCCTCGACAACGCCGAGCCGCGGGTGGCCATCGTCGGCGCCTCCCACGCCGAGACCTTTGCCGCGGCCCAGCGCGCCGCGACCACCAGCGTTCACGCACGGGTGATCGTCGCCCCCGATAGCACCGGCGCTGGCGCCGGCACCCTGCCCGCAGACTGGGATCGCTGGGACGACGCGCTCGCGCCCCATCCCCGCGACCAGCCGCCCGTGGTCGGCGAGCACGACGG
>SXJR01000566.1 GCA_005779305.1 Myxococcales bacterium | reverse complement strand
GCCCGCGTACTTGCCGAACATGACCGGCGGCGCGGTGGTCGTGCTGGGCCCGACCGGCCGCAACTTCGCGGCCGGCATGAGCGGCGGCACCGCCTTCGTCTTCGACAAGGACAAGACCTTCCGCGATCGCGTCAACAAGGAGATGGTCGAGCTCGAGTCGATGGTCGACGAGAGCGATCTGTTCCTGGTCTACGGACTGATCGAGGATCACGTGCGCCTGACCGCCAGCGCAGTCGGCCGCCGCATCCTCGACAACTGGGAGCTGATGGTGCCCCGCTTCGTCAAGGTCATGCCGGTCGACTACCGGCGCGTGCTTCAGGCCCGGCGGGCCGAGGCGCGCCCGCGACGCCTGTCAGTGATCCCGGGCGGCGTCGATGGAGCTCGGCCCGCCGGCGCGGCCGGCGCGGCCGGCGCGGGAGGAGGTCGCTAGTCATGGGCAAGCCCACCGGCTTCATCGAGTGGCAGCGCCTGGTCGAACCGCGCCGGCCCGTCGCCGAGCGCCTGCGCGACTGGCGCGAGGTCGGTCTACCGCCGTCCCGGCTCGCCGACGACACCACCGCCAAGCAGCAAGCCGGCCGCTGCATGGACTGCGGCGTGCCGTTCTGCATGCAGGGCTGTCCACTCGGCAACCCCATCCCCGACTTCAACGATCGCGTGTTCCGCGGCCGCTGGCAGGACGCGTGGAAGCGGCTGTCGGCCACCAACAACGTCCCCGAGTTCACCGGCCGCCTGTGCCCGGCGCCATGCGAGGCGTCGTGCGTGCTCGCGCTCGAAGGCGTCGACAAGGCCGTCACCATCGAGCACATCGAGAAGGACATCGCCGAGCACGCCTGGCACGAGGGCTGGGTCACGGCCGAGCCCGCGCGCGTCAAGAACGGCACGCGGGTGGCGGTGGTCGGCTCGGGCCCGGCCGGTCTGGCCGCGGCCCAGCAGCTCGCCCGCGCCGGCCACCCCGTCGTCGTCTACGAGGCCGACGATCGCCCGGGTGGCCTCCTCCGCAATGGCATCCCCGACTTCAAGCTGGAGAAGTCGGTGATCGATCGCCGTCTGGCCCAGCTCGCCGCCGAGGGCGTGGTGGTCCGCTGCGGCGTCAAGGTCGGCGTCGAACCGACCTGGGACCAGCTCAAGGCCGAGCACGACGCGGTGATCATCGCGATCGGCGCCCGCGTCGGTCGCGACCTCCAGGTGCCGGGCCGCGACCTCGACGGCGTGGTCATGGCCATGGACTACCTCGAGGAGCAGAACCGCGTGGTCGCTGGCGACCTGCCGGCGGCGCGCTGGGACGTGAAGGGCAAGAAGGTCATCATCCTCGGCGGCGGCGACACCGGGTCGGACTGCCTGGGTACGGCGCTGCGCCAGGGGGCGGCCGAGGTCCACCAGGTCGAGATCATGCCGGTGCCGCCCGAGGCCCGCACCGCCGAGAATCCGTGGCCGGCCTGGCCGCTGATCTTCCGCACCTCGTCATCGCAGGAGGAGGGCGGCGAGCGCGACTTCGCGCTGCGCACCGTGCGCCTCGAGGGCGACGGCGGCAAGCTCTCCGCCGTGGTGGCCGAGCGCATCGGTACCGGCGAGGAGATCCGGCTGCCCTGCGACCAGCTCGTCCTGGCCATGGGCTTCACCGGGCCCGACACCTCCACCCTCGCCCAGCAACTCGGCGTCGCGCTCGACCGGCGCGGCAACGTCGCCGCCACCGAGCCGGGGTGGGCGACCAGCGTGCCCGGCGTCTTCGCTTGCGGCGACGCACGCCGCGGCCAGAGCCTGATCGTCTGGGCCATCGCCGAGGGCCGCGAGACCGCGCGCGCGGTCGACGCCTGGTTGCGCGGTGGCCCGTCGTGGCTGCAGGCGCGCGGCATCGATCAGCCGTTCGAGAAGCGCTGAGCGGCCCCGCTACATCGGGTTGGAGCAGGTCTCGTTCGCGGTCCCGACCAGCCATAGCCCGATGGGGGCACGGGTATCGCACATGACGTTGACCGTGCCGGCGTCGCCGGTCCCGAGCCCGCCGTCGGAGATGTCCATGCCTCCGGTGCCCCCGGCGTTGAACGGGTTGGGCATGAAGTCGCCGAAGGCGTGCACCCGCGAGCAGTGGCTGACGTTCGGCGTCTGACTGGTCTTGATCGTCACGCCGGTGGTCGCCTCCAGCGCCAGCCACGCCGAGCCGGCGGTGAACATGTAGATGGGCGCCGGCCCCACCGAGATCGTCCGCAGCCCTGGGCCCGAGCCGACGGTGAGCTGGAAGCTCTCCCACACCTTGCCGCCCGGCTGGGTGCCGATGTCGGAATAGAGCCCCACGGCGATCTTCGACATCGAGCTCGGCGCGGTGGCGACGTCGACCAGCACCTTCTCCAGCGTCCAGCAGATCGGCATCTGGCCATCCTTCCAGGCCTCCAGCTGGTTGATGGCCGCAGGCAAGCCGTTGTGAGGCGGCCGGAAGCCGACGATGATCGTGGGGTCGGTGATGTTGACGGTGAGCGTGGTTTGCCCCTCGCCGGCGATCACGAAGGTCAACATCTCCTGCTCGTCGTCGTCCTCGTCGTCCTCGTAGGCGAGGAGGCTCACGCTCTGGCCGATGTTCCAGTTGGTCGAGTCGAAGTTGTAGATGGCGGGCTGGACCTCGAAGTCGGTGAACCCGAACGACGGAACCTCCACGGTGACCGCGCGGCCCGGATCGCGGTCGAGGGTGACGGTGGCGGTGTTGTCCTGCTTGCCCTCCTCGATGGTGTGGGGGTTGGGTGACAGCACTGGCGTGACCACGTCGTCATCGGTGACCGTGACCGGGACGGTCTTCTCGGCCAGGCCGCTGGCCATCAAGCGGATCGTGGTGTTCTCGTCGAGCCCGTCGGGGTCCTGATCACCGGTCACCCGCACCGCCTGCGGCGTCGCGTAGTTGACCGTCGTGAAGGTGAGCTGGGACAGGCTCAGGGACGCCACGCCCGATGGCGCCGTGCTCAGGTTGACCTGGACGTTGCCGGCCGGCATCGCGCCCAGGCTGACCATGATGCTCTGGCCGACGACGTCGCCCTCGGCGACCGTGACGCTGGCCGGCGTCACCACGATGTCCAGCGAGTCGTCGTCGGTGAGATTGACCGTCACGCTCCGCGACGGCACCCCGCTCGAGGTCACGTTGACCGTGGCCTGCTCGTTGGTCACGTCGCTGTCTTGCAGGCCGGTGACCGTCACCGGCTGGGCCACATCGTAATCGCCAGGCGTGAAGGTGAGCACCGCCGGCGAGGCCGAGATGTCGAGCGCGTTGGGTGCCGCGACCGCGACGTTGACCGTGACGTTTCCCGACGGCAAGAACAGGAGGCGGACGCCGAACGTGTTCTGACCACCCTCGTTGACCGCGATCACCGTGGGCGACACGTCGAGGACCTGGGTGTCGTCGTCGAGCACGTTGATGGTGCGGTTGGTCGTGAGGCCCTGGGCCGCGGCGTTGAACGACACGGTGGTCTGCTCGTTGGCCAGATCGATGTCGTCGACCCCGGTGATGCGCACGGTCTGGGGCTGATCGTAGTCGGAGGGGCCGAAGCTGAGCTGGTTGGTGTTGACGGCGGCGACCATGGGATCGGCGCTGGCGACGTCCACGATGACAGCACCAGCCGGCTGGTAGGCGAGGCGAACGCTCACGTTGGTCGACGCACCCTCGGTCAGGTTGGGCACCGACACCGGCGTCACCTGCACGACCTGGGTATCGTTGTCGTCGACAGTCACCTGCACGAAGCGGTCGGACAGGCCGGCCGCGGCCAGCCGGATACTCACCGCCTCGTCGACGACGTTGTTGTCCTCGGGCGCTGTTACCGTGACCTGCTGGTTGATGTTGTAGGTGGCGGGGGTGAACGTCAGCGATGCCGTAGACAACCCGATCGCGGTCGACGGGCTGGTCACGCCGACCGTGACGTTGCCACCCGGCATCTGGGTCAGCTGGACATTGAACGTGAGGCCCGTCATCGTGTCGCCCTCGTTGATCGTGCCGAGGTTGCTCGGGGTGGCGTCGATCGCGACCACGTCGTTGTCGGTGACGTTGATCGCCATCGAGTGGGTCGGGATCCCCTCGGTCGCCGGATCCAGGACCAGCAGCGTCGAGTCGTCGCTGGTGTTGACGTCGTCGGTGCCGGTCACGGTGACGCTCTGCGACGTGTCCCAGTTGGCGTTGGTGAAGGTGAGCTGCGGCGGCGAGACCGTGGCCACCGCCGAGCTCATGCTGGCCACCGAGACCACGACGCTCGACGTCGGCTGGGCCGAGAGCTGGACCATGACGTTGCCGGTGCCGGTCTCGGTGACGCCGATCGACGAGGGCGGGGTGACGATCAAGATCTGCTGGTCGTCGTCGGTGATCATCACCATCGCGGTGCCGTCGGAGACGTTGCCCTGACCGTCGAAGTTGACCGTCACCGGCGAGTCGACGGCGTCGTCGTCCTGGCCCGCGGCCAGGATCACCGTGCGCTCGTTCATCCAGTTCTCGGGCGTGAAGGTCAGCATCGCCGGCGTCGGCGTGAGCAGGTTGCCCAGCGGCACGACCAGGATGGTGCGGTCGACCGTCGGCGCCTCCGAGAGCCTGACCCGCACCGTGACCTGGCCGCCCTCGGCGACCGTGGTGGTGCTGGGCGTGACCACGACGTAGATGCCGGCCGGCGCGTCGATCTGAGCGTCGGCGGTGCCGCCATCGCCGTCGTCGTCGCCGCCGGGCGGCACGTAGACGGTCGAGTCGATCTTGCAGGCGGCCAGCCCGGCGGCGAGGAGGAGCGCGAGCCCCACGTTGGCGACCGTGGACCTGGAGGCGAGCATGGTCAGAACCTCCCCGACACGAACGCACCGGCGGCGCCGGGCGCCAGGGTCGGGCTGAGGGCGATGCCATCGCCGGCCTTGGGGCCGCCGGTGACCCACAGGATCCCCGCGCCGATGCCGGCGGCGGCGGCGAGACCGTAGCCGAGGTTCGCGGTACGGGCCTTGCCGCGCGCGTCCTCGAGCAGGCCGTTGGCCTCGGCGTAGTCGACGCAGATGCGGTCGGCACAGACGTCGTGGGCCTCGCCCTCGAGGCTCTTGGCTGCGGACCCTGTCAGCGCCGAGCCGACCAGCACGACCACGCCGGCGACGCCGACGCCGAGCGCGATCTTGCGCCGGGTCGTGAGCAGGGGCTGGTCGTCGCGGGGGCCGGTGGGCCCGTCGTCGTTGTCGTCGAGGATCGGGCCGCCGCCGCCGGGCGGCGGCGCGAGCGTGGCCAGCTCCTTGAACTTCGGCACCTCGACCGAGACCTTGTCGGCCTCGGGCTTGACCGTGACCTTCGTCGACCACTCCTCGTGGCCGGGCGCTCGCCCGGCGATGACATATTCGCCGCCGTCCACGGGCGCGCCGCGGTTCCACAGCAGCGCGTCGACGGTGGTGCCGTTGCGGGTGATGGTCAGGCCCGCGACCCGGCTTTCGTCGGCGACGCTGATCGTGAGGTACGAGAGGCGCGGCTCGAGCGCCGAGACCTTGGCCTGCGCGATCTCGCGCTTCTTGGGATCCTTGACCCGCGACAGCGCGTCGGAGTACGCCGACCACGCCGAGGCCAGCTGGTTGTTCTTCTCGCGGCAGTCGCCGAGCCTGATGAGCGTGCCGGCGCGCGCCTCGATGCGGTTACTACCTTCGAACGCGTCGCAGGCCTTGGCGAAGTCGCCCGCGGCCATCAGCCGGTCGCCGTCGCGGAACAGGAGCTCGGCCTCGGCGTTCTGGGCACGCGCCGAGCTCAGGCCGACCAGCGTGGCGATCACGAAGGCGGCGCTAGTCGCCGCGATCGACATCCCCCGCGTTGCCCTCTCCCTGCTTCGATGGCTTGGTCTCATGGGTCCCCTTCGTAGGCGTAGGCTTGATCGAAGGCTTCTTCTTGCCGGGCCGCACCGGCGTCTCGACTGGCGGCGTCACCACCGGCGTCACCGGCGGCTCCACCACCGTCGCCGTCCGCGGCACGGGCGGCGGCGGCGTCTGCGGCTGAAGCGCCGGAGGCGTCTGCGGCTGAGCTTCCGGCCGTGTCTGCGGCTGAGGTTGCGGTTGTGGCTGCACCGTCGCCGGCGTCGCCGCCGGCGCCTGCGTCTTCGCCGGCGTCCCTTGCCCCGCCATCACCACCACGGCCACCGCCACCCCCGCCACGATCACGCTGAGCGAGATCACCGGCACCGTCCACGTGCGCTTGGGCGGCCCCGCGAACCGCGCCGACGCGTTCGGCGGCTGGGTCGCCCCGGTCGCGCTCGACAGCGTGGTCGGCCGGGCCAGCGAGCTCATCGCCGGCCCTGGCACCGGGGTCCCAGACTGCGCCGCTACCGGATCTGGCGTGGCCGCGCGCCGCAGGCGCGGCGCGGTGGTGCGCGGGTCGCTGACCCCGTCGCCAAGCGCCTCGGTGATCGCCGCCGCGACCTCGGCCATCGACTGGAACCGCGCGTTTGGATCCTTGGCCAGACAGCGCGCCAGGATCGCCTCGAGCTCGCCGCGCCAGTCGTCGGAAATCTCGGGCCGGACGCTGGTCGCCGACGGCGGATCTTCCTTGAGGTGGGCGGCGATGATCTCGCCGGCCGACTCGTAGTCGAACGGCGGCCTGCCGGTCAGCATGCAGAACAGGACGCAGCCGAGCGAGTACACGTCGGAGCGCCCGTCGACGTCGTGGGCGCCCTTGCACTGCTCGGGCGACATGTAGAGCGGCGTGCCCATGATCGCGCCGGTGCGCGTGCGCGAGCGACTGCCGTCGGTGCGGGTCAGCTTGGCGATGCCGAAGTCAAGGATCTTGGCCCGCTCGCCGCCGGCCACCGCCGCGTCGGCGACCAGGAAGATGTTCTCGAGCTTGAGGTCGCGGTGGATCACGCCGCGGCTGTGCGCGGCCTCGAGCGAGGTCGCGACCTGGCGGGTGATGCGCAGGGCCTGGACGGGCGGCATCGGTCCGTCGCCCTCGACCCGCACGTCGAGGGTCTCGCCCTCGAGGTACTCCATCACGATGTAGGCGCTACCGTCGGTGTGGTAGCCGAAGTCGAAGATCTGGACGATGCCGGGATCGGGGATCGACGTGGTCGCGCGCGCCTCGTTGAAGAAGCGATCGACCAGCTCCTCGTCGGCCGAAAGCGCAGGCAGGAGCACCTTCAGCGCGGCCGGACGCTTGAGCAACGCGTGCTCTGCCAGGTAGACGGCTCCCATGCCGCCCTTACCGAGCAGGCGCGTGATGACATAGCTGCCGACCGTGGCCCCTTCCACGGATCCAATGGTGAGGCGAGAGCCGGGCCCGCGCAATACGCGAATGGTCCCAGTGAGATCCGGGTCTCATCCTACATGTCGGATGCAGGCTGGCGCCCTCAGCGCGGGCTCGAGGTTGCGTCAGGCCGGCCGCTTCGAGCCAGAGGCCGGCGGTCGGATGTCGGCGAAGCCGCCTTGGCGACAACTGAACGTTGGTGAAGACTTGGGCCCACATGCGAGCAGTCGCGCGGGTCGCTGCGGTCTCGATCCTGTGGCCGTTGTTCGTGATCGCGGGCGCCGCCGCCGATCCGGTCAAGGGCAATGTCCTCGACGGCATCAGCCTCGCGCCCATCCGGGGCGCCACCGTCACCGCGCCCGATGGGACCTCGGTGAAGACCGACAAGGCCGGCGCCTTCACCATCGACGTGCCGCCCGGCACCGTCGAGCTTTCGGCGGCCGCCCCCGGGTACGACCCGACCAGCGAGGAGGTCGTGGTCGCCGAAGGCGGCCTCAGCGACCACGTGGTCCTGCTGTTCCAGCCCGGGGCCGCCTTCGAGACCATCGAGGTCGAGGCCGACGCGCCGGTGCCACCCACGCCCGGCCGCCAGGACCTGTCGCGCGAGGTGATCACCCGCATCCCTGGCACCCGCGGCGACGCGCTCACCGCGGTGCGCTCGCTGCCCGGCGTGGCCAACGCCGTCGGGGCGGGCTCGGGCCCGGGGCTGGTCGTCATCCGCGGCGCCGCCCCCGAGGACTCGAAGATCACCATCGACGGCGTCGAGGTGCCGGTGCTCTATCACTTCTTCGGGCTGCAGAGCGTCCTGCCCTCGGAGTTCATCCAGAACATCGAGTTCATGCCCGGCGGCTTCGGCGTCGAAGAGGGCCGCGCCACCGGTGGCGTGATCAACGTGGTGACCCGCGCCGAGGCCGCGCCCGAGACCGCTGGCTTCGCCGAGGTCTCGTTCATCAACGTCGCCGGCTTCATCCAGGCACCGCTCACGAAGCGGAAGGACCTGACCCTCACCGCCGCGGCGCGCCGCTCGCTGATCGACTTCATCCTGCCGCTGGTGGTGCCCGACACCGTCAACTTCACCACCGCGCCCCAGTACTACGACGCCCAGCTCCGCCTCGACTGGCGACCGCGCGAGACCGACAAGGTCTCGTTGCTCGCCTTCACCAGCTTCGACCTACTGTCGCTGATCAACGACGACATCGATCCCAACAACCCCGAGTTCACCGGCAGCTGGGACAACGAGACCAAGTTCATGCGCGCCATCGGTCAGTGGAGCCACGCCCGCGGCCGGCTGACCAACCGTCTGGTGTCGTCGTTCGGCACCGGCGCCTTCCGCTTCGAGGTCGGCGAGGAGCGCTACATCCGCGTCTCGCAGTCGACCCTCGAGCTCCGCGACGATGTCTCGATCGAGGCCCACGACCGCCTGGAGCTGCGCGGCGGCGCCGAGGCTCGCTACAACCCGCGCGACGTCTCGGTCCGCTTCCCGGCCCCGCCCCAGGAAGGCCAGCCGCCGCCGACCAACCTGTCGAGCCTGCCCCTGGTCGAATACAACCTCGACATCGGCAACAGCGTGGCCGGCGCCTACCTCGCCGCCGACGGCAAGCCCACCTCGTCGACGACCGTGACCGCCGGCCTGCGCTTCGACTACTACGATCACATCTCCGAGACCACGCTCACCCCTCGCCTGCAGCTCACTCAGGGCGTGGGCGACGACGTCACCCTGCGCGCCGCCGTCGGCATGTACAGCCGCAACTTCGAGTTCGCCGAGGCCGTCCCCACCAACGTCTTGCCCGAGCGAGCCAACCAGTACGTCGGCGGCGCCGAGGTGCGCCTGAACGACGTGCTGACCGCCAGCGGCAGCGTCTTCTACACGTCGCGCAGCCAGCTCCTGGTCCGGGATCCGCTCCTGGCCGATGTCGATCCGTTCGAGGCCTACGTCAACCGGGGCACCGGTCGTTCCTACGGCGCCGAGTACCTGCTCAAGGCCAAGAGCGATCGCTTCTTCGGCTGGCTCTCGTACTCGTTCGCGCGCTCCGATCGGGTCGACGGGCCGATGTTGCCGCGGCGCCTCTTCGACTTCGACCAGACCCACAACCTGATCGCGGTGGGCAGCTGGCGTCTCGGCAAGTGGGAGCTGGGCGGCCGCTGGCAGTACTCGACCGGGCAGCCGATCACGCCGGTGGTGGGCTCGGTCTACTTGACCGACCTCAACGCCTTCATCCCCATGTATGGCGCCATCAACTCCGAGCGCATCGAGGACGCCCACTCGATGGACGTGCGCGTCGACCGGAAGTGGAAGTTCCGCTCGTGGGAGCTGTCGGCCTACCTCGACATCACCAACGTCTACGCCCACGCCCGCGTGCTCGGCTACACGTACAACTACGATTTCACCCAGCGTCAGGCCTTCGAGGAGCTGCCGTTCGTGCCCGCGCTGGGCGTGCGCGGCAGCTTCTGAATGACCCACCGCATCGGCCGCTCGCACGCGAACAGCGGCGCGTAGGCGATGCCGACCAGCGGGTACGGGAAGATGATGTACATGAGCGCGGCCACGCCGACGTGGAAGCCCCACGCCGCCACCGCCCAGCCCGCGGCGATGCGGCGATGTAGAAGCGCCAGCGGCGCGCCCAGCTCGACGACGAGGGTGGCGATGGCCATGACCTCGAACAGCGCCGGGTGCTCGAGCAGCGGCGTGGCCAGCGGGCTCGGCGACGAGCCGAGCAGCACCTTGCGCAGGTTGTCGACGGCGACCTGATCGCGCAGGAACTCGCCCTCGGCCCAGGCCCAGCCGCCGAGGCGGAGCTTGGCCACGCCGGCGAGCACGTAGGTCAGGCAGGTGATCGCCGCCATGAGCTTGAGCGGCCAGCCATAGGCCTCGTCGGCCGGAGTCGCGGGGCCGCGGCGCGCATCCCACGACCAGGCGCGGGCGGCGGGAACCAGCGCCAGGACGATCACGTGCAGCACCAGCAGGTTCTCGGTGTGGAACGGCATGCTCCACGAGTTGCGGTAGGTCACGAGCCACAAGAGCGCCGCCGCGAACAGCGGCGCGACCACGCGATAGCCGGCGCCGGCGACGAAGAGCACGCCGAGCACGACCGTGGCGATGGTGATCGCCACGTGCACGTCCGGCGGCAGCGGACGATCGAGCACACCGGTCACACCCAGCGGCGCGAAGTCGCGGGCGGCGAAGCGCGCGTAGCCGAGAAACATGGGCAGGCGCGACACCACGTAGAACAGGGCGAAGGCGCCGACCAGGAGACGCAGCGCGGCCAGGCGCTCGGCCGGAGCCGGGGCGAACCACCAGCGGGCCAGCACGCGATCGGGGCGGCGCGAGGTGGTCATGCTCATCGCGGCGCTCGCGGGATGGGACAGCGGGCGTGGGTGCGCTCGGGCCCGCGCACGCCGCGCACCAGGTAGTCGACCCCTTTGTGGTCCCCGAAGACGACCGCGACGGTGTCGAACCCGTCGAAGCGGCGGTCGCGCGACGTCCGCCCCGCGACCTCGGCGCACAGCGTCGCGGCGTGCCCGGACTGCACCGCGCGGCGCACGGTCATCAGCGCCTGCATGACCTCGGCGTTGGCGACCAGCTCGGGCGGCACGTGCCGACGCGCCTCCCCGGGCCCGGTCACGATCACGTAATCGATCGCCACCCGCGCCCCCGGCCGCTTGAACGCGAACATCGGATACGTCGACAGCGGAAAGCTGTCGCCGCGGATCGGATCTCGCCGCAGCGGATACGCGACCGCCGCCAGCATCGCGATGGAGACGACCGCTCCCCACAGGCGCGTCGTGGTGACTCGCGGCACGGCGCGCATGGTAGCGCGACGGCTGTCGCCGGATCAGCGTCGGGTCGATAAGCCGGGACGGAACCGCCCGAGATCGTCCAGGTCCAGGTCCACGATGACGACCACGATGACGACCACGACAACGTCAACGTCAACGATCACGACCACGATCGTGGACGTCGTCGTGATCGTGGGCGTGGTCGTGATCGACCTCGTGAGCGTGGACGTCGACGTGGACCTGGACCTGGACGGTCTGCGGTCTGCGGTTCAACGCGCCGGCTGCATGTCGTGCACGTGCCCGAGCTCGCGCTCGCGCTGACAGCGAGCGCTGCCGCGGGCGCACGCGATGCGCAGCGCGGCGGCCTCGTCGGGGGCGCGGAAGCGATCGAACGCAGCCAGCGCGGCCCGGGCGAGGGCGTGCTCGCCGCCGCCGAGCCCGGCGAGCGCGGTGGCCTGGCTGCGCAGGAGATCGGGATCGCGTGGCGACCAGGCCAGTCCCTGGCGCGCGGCCTCGAGGGCCCCGGCGTCGTCGTGTTTGCTGCCGCGAGCGCGGGCGAGCATGACCCACGCCGCGGCGTTGCGCGGAGCCTTCTCGGTGGCGGCCTGAGCGTAGGCCGCGGCCTCCTCCCAGCGCCACACCCGTGCGAGGGCGTCGGCGGCGATGGCGTCGATGGCCGGCGGCTGCGGCGCCGGCAGAAGTGCTCGGGCGCGCTCGAGCAAGGCGAGGGCCTCGTCAGTGCGCCCCTGGCGGCCTGCGACCGAGCCCAGCTGGGTGAGCACCATGGCACGGGCCCGCGTGGTCTCGGCCGTCTCGGGGAGCTGGGCCAGGGCGTGCTCGAGCACCTGGCGCGGCTCGTCGAGGCGCTCGGTGATGACGCCGATCAGCCCCATGCCCTGCTCGTACGAGCGCTCCCAGGCCGCGGCTGGCGCACCGCCGGCGGCGCGGGCCGCGGGGCCGGCCTTGGCGGCGGCGGCTTCCCAGCCGGCGCCCATCCAGGTGGTGGTGCGCGCGATCTCGGTGATCGGCTGGGGCGCGCACGGGTCGACGCGCATGTCGCGCTGGTCGCGCGCCTGCTTGAGGAACGCCGCGCCGCGGGGCGACCGCGCCTCCTTGCAAACCGCCTGCTGCACGATCAGGTTGCGGGAGCGGTGGCGCAGGCGGGCGCGCACCTCGAGTGGCATGACCGCGCCGGTCGGGATGGCGAGGGCGTAGCGGATGGTCTGCGCGTCGCGGGCCGCGATGGTGTGGTTGGCCACCACCGCGCGGAAGCTGGGCAGCTCGTGCTCCTCCATGATGGTGCCGTGATCGTCGACGGGATAGGCGCGCAGCACGTGGGCGTCCTGGTCCTTGGCGTCCCGTTCGTGGGTCAGGCCGGAGCCGGCGAGGAGCTTGCCGCGCGCGTCGCGGGCCTCGAGCTCGATCCAGGTGTCCTGCATGTCGGCGACGCCGCCGGGGAAGCGGTGGCCGACCAGCTTGTTGCGCACGGTCACGTCGAGGAAGACCTCGTGCCCGGGCGCCACCGGCGCCCCGTCGGCGGGCAGGTGCCACTGGCCGCCGAGCGTCGATGGACCGTTGCCGCCGGCGTCACGCGGCACGATCACGCCGGCGACGTCGATCGAGGCGGCGCCGACCAGCATCTTGCGGATGCGCGCGAGCTGTTCGGGATCGTCGCGCATCGCCGCCATCCACGAGTGGCCGCCGGCGAAGTAGTGGCCGCGGACGACCCGGTCCTGGCTGTACTCCTCGTCGGGCGCCTCGACCTCCGGCATGTGGCAGTCGATGCAGCCCTGCTTGTCGACCTTGTCGACGCGGCTGGTGCCGTTGCCGGTGTACGCCGAGCTGCGCCAGAACGTGGGCTCGTCGATCCCGGCCAGGTGGACCGGCACGTCGAGGTCGGGCGACAGGAAGCCGCGGTGGCAGGCCACGCACAGCTCGTCGCCGAGCGGCTTGACCGTCACCGCCTGGCGGTGGACCTCGACCGACGCCGGATCGTCGACGTTGGGGGTGGGCAGATCGCCGGCCGAGAGCACGTAGCTGCCATTGCCGTCGGTGGTGGTGGTGCGCACGGCGTGGCAGACCCGGCAGGAGACGCCGGTGTGAGCGCGCAGGTCGTCGGCGGCGATCTCCGCCTTCATGGCGCCGTCGACCTCGAGCGGCGCGTCGTGGCAGCCACCACAATGCTGGCTGTTCTCGTTGCCGAGCACGCGGCGGGCCAGCTCCACGTTGGTGCGGTAGATCGGGTTGCCGAACGACGCGAACGAGTGGATCCCCGACTGCCACTGTCGGGCCACCGCCGGATGACAGGTCGCGCAGGTGTCGATGTCGGCGAGCGTGTCGCCGACGATGGTGCCATCACCGGCGATCGCCGCCAGCGACGGCGCGAAGCGCCCGGGCGCGCTGGGCAGGCTGGCCACCAGCGGCCGGGCCGGCGTCACCGTGTCGTTGCCCAGCGCGCTGCCGCCGCCGGCGGCGCCGGAGCGGTCGCGGGTCCGGCAGCTCACGGCGACGGCGGCGCACGCGAGCGCGATTGCGATGAACGAACGTCCTCGGATCACGAGCCAACTATGCCCGACGGCGACGACGCACGAGCGCGATCGTGACCACAGCCAGCGCGAGCAGCGTCGCATCGCCACGCGATCCGGCAGGGGTCGAACAGGCGCAGCCCTGGCCGATCGGCGCCATCGGCGAGCCCTTGACCTTCGGATCGGGCGCCTCGACCGGTGGGCGCGGCGGGGTCACCGGTCGCGGCTTGCGGCGCGGCTTGTAGGCCCGCACGCCGATCTCGGGGACGTTGGAGACCAGGAGCCTGGGCAGGGCGGCCTTGTTGCGCGGCGCGAAGGCCAGGTCGAGGGCCGGCTTGATGTCGGGCCGGCCGCGGCCGGGGGGGCCGCCCCAGATGCCGCGACGCGGGCTCTTGCACTTGATCGGGCCGGTCCACCAGTGGCGGATCGCGTAGCGGGCCTGGAAGTTGTTGATGCTCGACGGCGTGGCCCGCTCCTCGAGCTTGCCGCCGCCGCCACGGAACTCGCGGCCACCGACTATGGGAGCGGCCGCCTTGAAGATCAGGTCCTCGGTGATGGTCTTGCCGTAGCGGGCGTGCAGGCGGGTGAGGACGAAGTTGTTGCTCACCCGCCTGGGCATGGGCCGGCGCGCGCCGGGGCCAGGCTTGTCGGTGGCGATGACGCCACCACCGCCGCCGGTGACCGCGCCCATCGGCGTGTCGAGGACGTCGGCGCCCAGGAGCGTGAAGTCGTTCATGCCGAGGGTGGGCCCCGGACAGGGATCGCAGGTCGACGCCGCCCACGCGTACTCGGTCACCACCGCGCCGGGGTTCTTCTCGAGCGTGCGGTCGAACAGCGCCGCGTAGAACGACCCGAAACTGGTGCGCACCGAGTCGCGCACGTCGAGGTTGGTGGGGATGGTGACGTTGGCGTAGTTGCTCACCTCGTAGCGCTGGCCCGGCGACAGGATGCTGACGATCAGATCTTGAGTGCCGCTCGAGTTGGCCAGGCCGAGCCGGATCGGCAGGTTGAACTCCTCGCTGTCGTAATGGAAGCGCAGCGGCGACAGCGCGGCGCGGCCGTCGGCGCCGAAGCTGACCTTGGTTGGATCGACCTTGGCCACGAAGAACTTCATGCCGCCCTCCACGTACGGGCGCAGGAACGGCTCGGCGCCAGCCGGGATCTGGTACTTCTCACGGCGCAGCCAGGTGTCGAGCCCGGTCGCGTCCTTGGCCGACAGGATCGCGATCTGGTACTCGCCGACCGTGAACGCGGCCTCGATGGTGACGCCCAGATCGTCGTCGGGCGCGGCCGAGTCGTCGGACTTCATCCGGGCGCCGCCACCGGCCATCTTGGGCGACGGCCGCCGGTCGTAGCGCTCGACGTAGCAGGGGTCCTGCTCCCAGTACTCGACCAGGCGCGGCGCCCCCATGACGTCGACGCGGGTGAACACGTCCTTGGGCAGCGTCTTGACGTCGGCCTCCTGCAGCACCGTCGGCACCGGGATGACCATCGCGAACGCGTCGGGCGGGCCCTTGTAGTTGTTCTGCATCGACAGCACCGTGCGCGTGCCCTTGCGCATCAGCACGACCTGGGTGGCGTCGTTGAACATCTCGCTGCCAGCGCCGTTGATGTAGAAGCCGCAAAAGGCGTCGGCCGCCGAGGGCGCAGCGGTGAGGACGGCGCCCGCGACGGCGGCGCCGAACGCAAGCCGGCCGAGACCACCGGGGTGAGTTCGAGAGACGTGCATGGTCAGTCCTTCCTGCGGTTGCGGCGGCGGAGCGTCAACGCGATCGCAGCGGCCAGCGCCAGCGAGCCAGCGAGTCCCTCGCCGGTGCCCGTGGCACAGCCGCAGCCGGTCTTCTTCTTGGTGTCGGTCTTCTTGTCAGACGTGCCAGTCGCCGGCTCGGTCTTGTCGTTCGCCGGCGGAGCGGTGCTGGGGCCTGTGCCGCCCCCGGCCTTGACGTCGATCTCGGGGATATCCTGGCGAACCAGGCTCGGGAGCTGAGCCTTGCCGCGGGGCGCGAAGGCCAGGTCCAGGGCCGGCTTGACGTCGGCGCGCGCGCCGCCGCTGGGCGGGCCGCCCCAGATGCCGCGCTTCGGATCCTTGCACGTGATCGCCCCGGTCCACTCGTGGCGGATCGCGTAGCGGGCCTGGAAGTTGTTCGTGCTCGACGGCTGCGACCGCTCCTCGAGCTTACCGCTCGCCACCACGTGCTCG
>SXJR01000084.1 GCA_005779305.1 Myxococcales bacterium | reverse complement strand
GTGAAGCAAGTGCAAACCAGTTCGATCTTGTGTCCGAAGGATTGAACCTTTATGCTGAAGAATCTCAGATGAGTTTAGCATCCCCAACCTTGACATGAATTTGTTTAAATAATTAATGATGTCGCAAACTGGGGTTTTGGGGTTTTGGGGGGGGTATCGCTGGATGAACTGGCCAGCGAGTTCAACTTTGAAAAAGCAGACGACCTGCTCGCGGCAATCGGCTGCCATGACCTCAGCATCATGACCACCAACGCCGGCAGCCGCGAGATGGCCACGAGCTAGGTCGGCTGAGGCGGCGGCGAGGGCGGTACCTCCAGCGCGGGCAAGAACGCGCTCGAGCGCATGTTCACGCACGAGTTCCGCAACCGCCTCGACGCCACCGTGTTCTTCGCCGGCCTGCCCATGGACGTCATCAAGCGCGTGGCCCAGAAGTTCATCGACGAGCTCGACGGCCAGCTCGCCGACAAGAAGGTGCAGCTCGAGATCTCGCCAGCCGCGCTCGACTGGTTCGCCGAGAAGGGCTACGACCGGGCCATGGGCGCGCGCCCGATGGGCCGCGTGGTCTCCGACGCGCTCAAGAAGCCGCTCGCCAACGAGATCCTGTTCGGCGCGCTGGTCCACGGCGGCCTGGCCAAGATCGACGTCAAGGACGGCGAGATCACCCTCGCCTACGAAGGCAATCCGCCGCCCAGCGACGACGACGCCGCCGCTGCCAATTGACCGACCGGGCGTGATACGACAGGGAACAGGAGGGTTCGATGGCCACTGCTCCACCGAAGAAGATGCGCTGGGATCGCCTGCTGATCGTCGTGATCGTGCTCGGCGGCGCTGCGTTCGCCGGCTACTGGTTCGGCATCAAGTAAGGGCGATCCGCCCGGCGATGCGGAGCGCGTTGGCCATGATGGTCAGCGTGAAGGGCGCCGCGCCCGCCGACGGCAGCGCCGCGCCGTCGGCGATGTAGAGGCCGGGGTGGCCGAACACCTGGCCGTCGGCGCCGCACACGCCGCCGTCGGCGCTGGTTGCCATGCGCGCGGTGCCGGCCTGCAGGAACCAGTAGTAGCCGCCGCGCACGCCCGGCTCGACGCGGTTGGCGCCGGCCGAGGCCAGCACCTCGTCGCCGCCCGCCGCCAGCCGATCCGACGCCGCCCGGGTGTCGGGGTGCTGGGCGGCGGTGACGCGCGCCACCGCCAGGCCGTGACGATCGCGGGTGGCGCCGTCGAGCTCGACCTTGCAGCCGGCGTGGGGCAGGAAGTCGGCGAAGGTCTCGCACTCGATCTGGCGGGTCTCGAGGAAGACCTCTTTCAGGCGCGCGACCAGGGCCGCGCCCCACAGCGGCGGATCGTCGCCCTGCTTCGCCGCCTGCTCGGCGGTGAAGATCGGGCTCGTCGTCGGCAGAAAGAAGATCGTCGTGCCGTCGCCGTTGCGGACGGTGCGCTCGCCGAAGGGAAAGTCGCGGCGGCCGCCACGCTCGCCGAACGCCGGGTGAGGCAGGGCGAAGACGCCAGTCGACGTCGACTGCGCGCCCAGGATGAGGTGGCGGCCGACATGACCGGAGTCCGCGGCGAGCCCCGACAGCATCAGCAGGCGCGCGCTCTGGATGGCGCCGGCCGCAAGCACGATGGCGCGGCCGGTGGTGCGTCGCTCGACGCCGCGCTCGTCGCGCCAGACCACGCCCGTGGCGCGGCCGCTGGCGTCGGTCTCGATGCGGACCACCAGCGCGCGCGGGCGTAACGTCAGCTTGCCGGTCGCGGCCGCCGCCCGCAGCAGCGACGCCATCGTCGACGACTTGGAGCCGGTCTCGCAGCCGTAACCGGCGCAAAAACCGCAGTAGTGGCACGCCGCGCGCCCGCGAAACGCCGCCGACAGGATCGCCCGCGGCGGCTGGAACGAGGCGCGGCCCAGGCGCGTGCACGCTTCTGCGATCACGCCCGCCGCCGGGTGCTGCGCGATCGGCAAGAGCGGCAGCGCGCGCTGCGCGACCGGCAGGGTCGCCGCATCGCCGCTCACGCCGACCAGGTCCTCGATCTCGTCGTAGGCCCGGGCCAGCTCGTCGTATTCGACCGGCCAGTCGATGAGCTCGCCGCCGGCGCGCGCGCCCGCCCGCGTGCCCAGCGCCATTTCCTTGGCGAGCATGCGGAACATCCAGCCCATCATGTGGACCGTGCCGCCGCCGACGCAGCACGAGATCCAGCCGTCGGAGGTGGGCCCGGCGGCGGCGCCGTCCCTGGCGACCAGGTTGGGCTCCTCGAACGGATCGGGCACGAAGAACGACCGCCGCGCGATCGCCAGCTCGTCGTGGAAGAAGTCGCCGTCCTGGTGGTGCGGGCCCTTCTCGAGCACACACGTGCGCAGCCCGTCGCGGGTCAGCGCGAACGCCGCGGCGCCGCCACCGGCGCCCGAGCCGATGACGACGGCGTCGAACGCGCCCTCGGCCGGGTCACCCGCCATGGCCGCCGTGGCCGCCATGGGGTCCGTGGCCGTCGTGGCCCGCGCCCGGCGTGCGCAGCGACGGCTCGGGAAAGCCGATCGCCTTCCACCCGCGCTGTTCGTGGTTGCCGCCGTGCACCGGATCGGCGAGGAAGCCCTCGAGCGTGAGGCCGTGCATCACGCGGAACAGCTCGCGCTGGGGCAGGGCCAGGTCGGGCAAGGTCCCGCGCGAGAGCTGCCCGAGGACGTCGTCCTGCTCGACCACCGGCAGCTCGGCAAAGGCTTGGGCCCCGCGGGTGCGAGCCTGGGCGTCGAGGGCCCGGGCCAGGGCCATGAGCGCCGGCGTCACCCGCGCCAGCGGCGCCACGGCGAGCTGGCGATCGACGTAGGTGATCACGCGGGCGTCGCGGGCACCGGCGAAGTCGGTGGTGGCCGGCAGGATGCGCGCGGTCACCGCCTCGAGCGTGTGGTACGCCGTCGGATCGAGCCCGCCGCGCGGCGGGCCCGTCGTCCCGCCGCTGCTCGCGCTGCCTTCACCGCCATCGCGGCGCTTGTCGCGGCACGCGACCAGGGTCGCCGTGAACGCCGCCAGCTCGAGCACGTCGCGCCGCGACAGACCCGGATGGCGGCGCACCACCGCGGCGGCCAGATCGACGAGGGCTCGGTCCACGCCGCGAGCCTATCGCGAGGCACGAACGCGCGGCAGGTGAATGGCCGGGGACCTGTGCCCCGGCCAGAGGGGACGGGAACCTCGCCTCTGTCAGAAGCTGCCGGCGAAGCCCAGCCCCGGCGCCACCGAGCGGCCGTCGCTCACCGGCCCGGCCAGCACGCTGCCGCGCACGCGGCCGATCTGAACGGTGCCGGGCGGGCCGAAGTTCGGCGCACGCGGCGGAGCGATGTCCTTCTGGCGCTTGGGCGGGCGGCGCTTGCCGGCCGTGTACATTCCGTGCACCGCCAGGGTGGTGTGGAGCGCGGTGAACGCTCCGAGCCAGACCACGCCGTCGTTGTTGTCGTACTCGCCGTGATCCTCGAGCTCGCCGAGGAACGCCGCGCCCCACAAGAGCGCGAGCGGCGTGTTCACCACCGCCTCGGCCACGCCGTAGCCCACGCTCGGCTCGTCCACGGTCAGGTCGTGGAGCCCGAAGTAGATCGTCGACCCGGCGTAGGTGCCAGCCACCACCAGGGCCGCCACCACGACGTCGTCGGATGGGCCGCCGCAGGCGCGAGCCTCGCGGGGCCGGCCAAGGAGGATCAGGCCGATGAGGAGGGTGACACCGAGGAGGAGGCTCTTGCGCATGGCCGGGTGAATTGCAGCGCCCATGCCGGCGTCCGCGCCCCGAAGATCCGCGCGCTTCCAAGCGTTTCGAGCCTGCGTCACCGTCGAGCTTCTGACATCCGCGTCAGGACTTGGCAGAATGCGCGCGTGCGACGCCCGCGACCGGCACGGGTGCCCCAGGGCGGGTACCTCTATTTGCCAGACTACCTGGACGACGCCTCGCGCCGCGCCGTCCTCGACTGGCTGCGCACCCTGCACCCGCTGTGGGAGCAGCGGTACTCGACTCGACGGCCGCCCCCGGCCGGCAAGGCCCAGCGCCCGCTCCTGCGCCCCGTCTACTGGCTCGGCAACTGGCAGTTCGCCTGCCTCGGCTACTACGAGCCGCCGCGCGGCGTGCGCGATCGCTGCGTCGCCGCAGAGGTCTTCCCGCCCGTGCTCGCGACGATGATCGCCGACGTGGAGACGCGAATCCGCCGGTCGTTCGCGGCGGCCGACGTCCCGCCCGGCTGGCGCCTCAATACCTGCCTGGTCAACTTCTATGGCAACCGGCGCGAGGCGGGCGATCGCTGGGTCGACGTGGCGCGGGTCGGCGAGCACCGCGACTTCGAGCCGGGGCCCGTGGCCTCGCTCTCGATCGGCGAGCGCGCGCTCTTCCAGTTCGTGGCCCGCGGGCGCGAGCCCGGGCGTGCGCCGGTGCGCACCCAGTGGCTCGACGACGGCTCGCTCCAGGCCTTCGGCGGTCCCTACTGGAAGGACGATCTGCTCCACCGCGTGCAGCGCGTCGACGATCGCGCCGGCATCGAGCTGCCCCCGGCCATCGAGGGTTTCCACACCCGGCGAGTGAACTTCACGTTCCGCTTTGTGCCAGATCGTGACGTGGTGCCTTTCCACCGCCTCGGCGCCCAGGCCCGCGACGACGTCCGTGTCTACGTCGAGGAGCTCGCCCGCCACAGCGCGCATTTCCAGCGCGCCCTGCGGGCAGATCCCGGATCAGGTGGCGAAGCTTCGACAGTTCCGCGCACGCGATCGTGACTGTCCTGTCAGGTGCGCCATGTGTTGTCGCCGGGATACAGTGTGCCGGGGCGTGGTCTGGCCCTTGCTCCAGCAGGCGTCGACAAGGAGAGTTCATGCGTTCCCTCGCCATCGCAACCGCGCTGGCCCTCGCGGCATCGGCTGCGGGCTGCGCCGCGATCGCCGCCAAGGCACCCGATCCCGATCGTCCTCGCGACCGTCCGCCGATCTGCAACGACGGCAAGGGCGGCGTCGCCATCGACGGCATCATGACCGCCGCGCTTGGGGTCGCGACCCTGGCCTTCGCCGCCGACGGTGAGGGTGGGGTCGCCGCCGCCACCGGCTTGATGGCGTTGGGCTACGGCCTCTCGGCGGCCTCGGGCAACAGCTCGGCCAACAAGTGCCGCGCCGCCAACGAGGAGTACGCCGCTATCTACGAGCAGGCAGAGCGCGAGGAGATCGCCCGCCGCTATGGCGGCGGCGGCGATGCCACCTCGATCGGCGGCATCCCGATCGTCGACGAGGACGTGGACGCACTCGGCGACGCCGGCCTCCCGCCGGTCACGCCGCCGGCACGACCTCCGGTGGTGGTGACGCCGCCGGTGCGGCCGCCGGCTGTGGTGACGCCGCCGGCGACGAGCGGCGACGACGGTGACGCCACCGGCGACGACGGCAGCGGTGGCGGTGGTGACGGCGACTGGTCCGATTTCTGGAAAGAGGTGCCGCGATGAGCTCGCTCGTGTCCAAACGGCTTGGTCTGGCCTCGGCCGCCCTCGCCTTCGCGCTGGCCGTGCCCAGCGCGGCCTCGGCCGATCAGATCGCCGTCGGCGTCGTGGTCAAGGTCGACAGCCGCGAGATCTACATCAACCTCGGTGGTGGCAAGGGCGTCGTCGACGGCGCCGAGCTGCGCCTCAAGCGGCCCGTGACGCTGCGCCATCCGGTGACGCGCGCGCCGGTCAAGGACTGGCTGCCGCTCGGCTCGGCCACGGTCACCAGCGCCGGCGAGAAGCTGGCCATGGCCGTGCTCGAGCCCGAGCTGCGCGCCCAGGTCGCGGTCGGCGACATCGCCGAGATCTACGTCGAGCGCGACGAGGTGGTGGCGCCGCCGCCGCCGCCGCCATCGCCGCCCTCGACCGACACCGGGCCCGTGCCCCAGGTCGACGCCGACACGGCCGCGGTGCTGGCGGTGTGGCGAACGCTCAGCGGTCAGAGCCTCGATCGCCGCATCGGCGCCTGGGAGGGCTGGCTGTCGGCCAATCCGCGGTCGCCGCACGCCGCCGCCATCCGCGCCGATCTCGAGACCCTGCGTGCCCAGCGCGAGGCCGCGCTGCCACGGCGGCCGACGCCCGGCATCGCCGCCGTCCAGCTCGCCCACAACGGCCCCCGGAGCAGCGAGGCCGGCCGCGATCTGCCGCTGGTCTTCGTCGTCGATGATCCGCGCATGCTCCTGAGCGCGTCCTTGCATTACCGCACCTCCGGCGCGGTCACCTACGATCGCGTGCTGCTCCGCCGCGAAGGCGACATCTACCTGCGGGGCGCCATCCCGGCCGAGGCCGTGGCCGCGCCTGGCGTCGAGTACTTCGTCGAGGCGGCGATGCCGCGCGGCGAATCGGGCGCCGCCTTTGCCAGCCCGTCGTCGCCGGCTACCGTCGACGTCGAGCCGCCGCCGGTGGTGCTGGAGAAGTTCGCCGGCACGCGCAACCGCACCCGGCTGTCGCTGATGGCGAGCTACCTCGACTTCGGCAACCTCGACGATCGCATGGGCGATCGCAGCGACGCCTTCTACCTGGGCGAGATCGATGTGCTCTACCGGCTCCAAGGTGCGCTCTACGGCGTGCGCGCCGGTTTCGGCACCTACGGCGGCAAGGGCGGCTTCGCCAACCAGGCGTGGACCGAGGCCGCTCCGGCCCCGGTGCTCGGCTTCCAGTACGGCTACGCCGAGGTGGAGCTGCGGGCGCCGGTCAAGAAGGGCCCACCGGTCGGTGCCGCCGGCCGCCTCTACGCCGGCGTCGGCGACCAGGGGCTCGCGCTGGGCCTCGCCGGCCGCCTGCGCCTGGGCGATCCCGACGCCGCCAACCTCTCGCTCGGCGTCACCGGGATCGAGCAGCTCGGCTTCTACTCCGATCTGCGGCTCGAGACCCGTCCCGACCAGCGGCTGCCGGTCGGTATCTCGGTCGGCGTCACCGACCAGCCCGGCAACGGCGATCTCGGCGTGCGGCTCGCCGCCGACATCGGCTGGCGCGCGCTGTCCTGGGTCCAGCCGACCCTCCGCCTCTCCTGGCAGGGACGCACCGCCGTGCACTACGGCCTCGGTGGCGGTCTCGGCCTGGTCTTCGACTGGTGAGCCCCGCAAGGAACCCCATGCGCACCACCGCCATCGCATCATTCACCGTCGCCGCTCTGACCGCCCTGGCCGCGGCGCCGTCACCCGCACGCGCCGAGGGCGTGCGTCACCTGCCGCCGGCCGACGCCAATGCCAACGAGGCGCTGCGCATCACCGCTCAGGTCACGCGCGCCAGCGAGCGCACGCTGTTCCTCCGCTACCGGCCGGTCGGCGCCACCACCTGGTCGCAGGTCGAGTTCGCGCGCGCCGACACCGAGTGGGTCGCCACCGTGCCCGCGCTCGAGATCGCGCCGCCCGGCGTCGAGTACTTCATCGCGTCGGCCGACGACGGCTCCACCACCCCCGACACCGCCGAGTTCGCGTCGGCGGACGCGCCTCACCAGATCGGCGTCTTCGCCGACGCCAAGGAGCTGCGCCGCGGCCGCGATCTGGCCCGCGCCGGGCTCAAGCGTTCGCGCACCCACGTCGCTGGCGAGTACGTCAGCTACGGCACCCGACCGTCGGGTGAAAACGACATCTCCGATCACTACTACCGGGTCGACGCCGACTTCAGCTATCGCCTCCTCACCTACCCGCTCGAGGAGATCCGCTTCGGCTACACCCGCCTCGAGGGCTACGTGCCGCAGTCGTTCCGCACCCCGCCGGTGGCGTGCCAGACCCAGCCCGAGACCGCGGCCTGCCGCACCTACGCCGGCTTCAAGGTCGGCGGCTGGTTCGAGCTCGGCTTCGGCCTCGCCGAGGGCGTCCGCCTCGATCTGCGCGGCATCGTGGTCGCCAACCAGGTCAGCGCCGCGCCCGGCGCGCGCGCCGAGCTGCGCACCGGCTCGATCGATCGCAACCACATCGCGCTCGGCTTCGAGTACATCTCCGACGTCGGCGGCGCCGGCTTCTTCCGCCTGGGCTGGGACACCGTGCCCGAGCTCCCCATGGCCGCCACCGTCGAGGTCACCGACTTCCCGGCGTCGACGCGGGCGACCGGCGTCCGCCTCCTCTACGACGTCTTCCACCCCTTCCCCAACGGCCTGCGCGCCGGTGTGCGGGTCGGCTACGCCTCGCGCGATCAGCGCGTCGGTGGTCCCACCGCCGGCCTGTCGGCCAGCTTCGACTTCTGAGGTCGCCATGAGCACAAGATCGACATCAGCCTCGAAGATCGTCCTCTCCCTGGGGATCCTGGTCGCGATTCTGGCCAGCGCGTCGCTGGCCGCGGCCGAACCGGTGGTCCTCTCGATCGACAAGAACCTGGTCTACATCGACCTCGGCAGCGACGACGGCGTCGGCGCCGGCTCCGAGCTCGAGCTGGTGCGCGAGGTGATCGCCACCGATCCGGTGAGCAAGGCCGTGCTGCGCGACAAGTTCGCGCTCGGCACGCTGACCGTGGTCAAGGCCGGCCAGCACGTGTGCCAGGCCGAGCCGTCCGGCGATCTGGCGGGCCGGGTCAAGATCGGCGACGAGATCCGCATCGCGTCGACGATGCGCCGCTTTGTTGATCCGTGGGCGATGCGGGTGGCCGAGAGCAAGGCCGTCCGCCGCGCGCCCGAGCCGGTCATCACCGGCCCCGGCGCCGATCGCGCCGCCGCCGCCCGCGCCGTCGAGGAAGCCCTGGCAGTGCGCGTGGTGTGGGAGGCCAGTCTCGGCAAGTCGCCGGGCGATCGCGCCGCGTCGTGGCGCAGCTTCCTCCTGGCCCGGCCGCAGTCGCCGTACACCGCGTCGATCCGCACCGAGATCGCCAGCCTGTCGGCGCAGGCCGAGACCCTCGAGCGCGCCGCCGCCGCCGCCTCGACACCGACGCCGGTGCTCGATCGCCGCCGGGCCCTGGCCCAGGCGCTGGCCGAGCTGCGCCGCGATCCCAGCGAGGGCCCGCTCTGGGTCGGGGCGCCGTCGCGGGTGGCCCACGGCCAGCCGGTGGTGATGACCTTCGCGGTACGCGAGTCGCGGCCCGGGGCTATCTGGCTGTACGTGCGCGGCCCCGACGGCGACTTCCGCCGCGTGCCGCTCGCCCCCGACGGCGACGCCTACCTTCGCGCCACCATCCCGGCCGAGCTGGTGCGCGGCGAGCGGGTCGATTGGTTCGTCGAGATCGGCGAGAACGCCGGTGGCCTCGGCTCGCGCGAGGCACCGCAGTCGATCACCGTCGATCGCGACGTCGTCGAGCCGCCGCCCGCCGCCAACCGCACCACCATCGCCACCTCGATCGACTACGTCGACTTCGACGGCTCGCTGTCGAAGGGCTTCGACCAGTACTACCAGGCCGAGGCCGACTTCACCTACCGCTTCCTCAAGCCGGTCCACGCCGTGCGCCTCGGTTTCGGCACCCTGTCGGGCAAGGGCGGCCCCAAGGACGTCATCGACGAGGACACCAGCAACCAGTGCCGCGACCAGAACGGCTCGTACGAGTGCCGGGCCGTCGACTACACCTACGTCTACACCGAGGTCGAGCTGCAGCCGCGGCGGCAGATCGCGATCATGCTGCGGCCGCAGGCCGGCCTGCTCACCACCAACCGCGACGCGAGCGCGGGCTCGCCGGGCCGCTGCCGCGACAGCCAGGACCTCGACAACTGCGAGTTCATCACCGGCTTCGGCTTCCGCGGTCGGGTGCGGTTCGGCGACGAGCGCGGCACCAACCTCGAGATCGGGCTCGGCATCACCGAGCAGGTCGGCACGCTGTTCGAGGCCGCGTACCACTGGGCGCCCAAACCCGAGGTGCCGGTGAAGCTCGCCGTGCAGGTCACCGACCTTCCGGTCACCACCGACTTCGGCGTCCGCCTCGTCACCGACGTGGGCTGGCGCGGCATGGCGTGGGTCTATCCGTCACTGCGGCTGTCGTACCAGGCCCGCGACATCGACCACGCCGGCATCTCCGGCGGCCTCGGCCTCAACTTCGACTGGTGAGGATCCTCATGCGCACCACCACGCTCACCACGCTGACCTCGTTGACCTCGCTCCTGGTGCTCGCCATCGCGACGCCGGCGGCGGCTCAGATCGTCGATCCGTACAGTGGCTCTGCGCCGGGCGCGTCCGGCCCGGGAGCCGGCGGGGCGGTCAAGCCGTCGCCACCGCCGCCGCCGCCGCCGGTCGAGGTCGAAGGTCCGGTCCGCGCCACCGTGCTCCACGTCCCGGTCGCCGAGGCCACGCCCGGCGAGTCGGTGGCGATCGTCGCCGTGATCGACGGCGCCTGGGCCGAGCCCACGCTGCTCGCCCGCTATCGCAGTGGCGGCGGGCAGTGGCGCGACGCCGCCTTCGAGCAGTCGTCGGCCGGCGGCTGGTTCGCCACCATCCCCGCCGATGCCATCGTGCCGCCGGGCGCCGAGTACTACATCGTCGGTGCCGGCAACGACGGCGAGGTCGCGCACTTCGCGTCGGCGCGCGAGCCGCAGCCGATCCGCATCGAGCCCACCCTCATGGATCGCCTCGAGCAGCTCGACGACGCCCGCCTGGGTGACCGCCGCGAGTCGGTGTCGTTCGACGTCGACGGCCACGACTTCGGCAACCGCTATGGCAACACCGACGCCTTCCTGCGCGCCGAGTTGCGCTGGACCCACCGGGTGTCGCGCACGCTGCACTCGGTCGGCTTCGGCTTCGGCTCGATCTGGGGTCGCACCCCCGACTCCAACGGCATCGGCGGCCGCGAGGAGGTCGCGCTCGGCCGCTACGGCACCGCCGAGGTCCGCCTGCGCGCCCACCCCTCGGTGTTCGTCGACGGCCGGCTCTCGCTGGGCGTCTCCGACGAGGGCTTCCTGCGCGGCTTCGGTGCCGCGGTCTTCCTCGGCAAGCCCTGGCGTTCCAACGTTTCGTTCGGCGCCGAGATGCTCGATGATCTGGGCCCGACCGCGTTCGTGCGCCTGCAGTGGGACACCGCCGTGCCGGTGCTCATGGGCGCCTCGATCGTGCGCACCGATCTCCCCGACGCCCAGGTCGCCGCCAACGGCCTCTACATCAAGTACGACGTCGGCTACAAGGTGACGCCGGTGTTCACGGCCAAGGCCGCGGTCTCGTACGGCTCACGCGACGGCGCCGGCCGCTTCGGCGGCGGTCTCGGCGTCCAGGCCGACTTCTGAGCCCCCGGTCGTCCTGAGCACGGTCGAGCGCAAGCCCCCCGGTCGTCCTGAGCGCGGTCGAGCGCAAGCATCGCAAATACTCTCGGGGGCGCTCCGATTCCGAGACGGCCACGGCGATCCGGTGATACTCGCGACAGGTTCGCGGGGCCGCGGGCCGGCGCGGTCCGGTCCGGCCCTCGAGGTCCCCCCTCGCCCCCGCGCTCTGGCGCTCGCGCCGGTGATCGCGGGACACCGGTGGCCTGCGCGGGGATCTCGGATCGACCACCCGGGGATCTTCAGCGAACGCGCGATCGAATCGCGCGGGGGCGAGGGGAGACCTCTCGGTCCTGTGGACCGTCCCCGCGCCTCCGGTGGGTCCACGAAACCCATGAGCACGTCAGCGGGGCCAGGACACGGTGCGACGTGTGCAGGCGACAGCATGCGGAGAGTACGTCGCCAACTACGGCGACCTTCGAGTGCTGGCCCGCGGGCTGCGAGCCTGCCGCGACCGGCAACTATGCCTCCGCGACTTGAATGTCGAGCGTGACTTCGGCGGGCCTGCCCGCTCGAACTTCGACCTCGCCCTCGTAGACGGGGGCAAGCGTGCCGGAACGCATGACGCGGATCGCGTTGGTTCCAGTGGGTACACGCGCGAACGCGAAGGCTCCGTTCTCGTCTGTGATCGCGAACTGCGTCTCGGGATCACCGATGACGACGTAGACGTCCGGCACCTGCCTTCCGCCGTCGACAACGATCCCGACGAGCGAGCCACACGGCAACAGCACCAAGGTCAGCGGAGGCGCCACGCCGCTCGTCGGAATGGCGACGCCTCGAGAACATCCGCGGTCGTGGGTGGCGACGATCAGGTACTCCGATGTGGCTCGAAGGCCGGCGATGGAGAAGCGGCCGTCCGGACCGGTGACGATGTCCCACCGATCGAGCCTGAAGGTGGCGACGCGCCTTCGCACTTCACCGACGCGCAGCCGCGCAGCCGATACGGGCGCGCCCGTCGCGTCAACGACCTGCCCGGAGGCCGAACGCCCCCGATGCACGACGAGCGTTCGCAGTTCGGTGGCCCGGTTCGCCACCACCTCGATCTCGAGGCGGGTGTCGATGAACTCGGAGCCCGTCACCATGAGCTGATACGTATCCGGCGGGAGCCCATCCATCTGGAACACGCCCGTGCCTGTCGCTTGGTAGGTGCGGTGGACGCCGACCGTCGTGCCGAAGATCGTCGCGAGCATTTCCTCGGGTGGATCGGTGGCGTCTTCGAGTGCAACCTCGCCACGGACCGAGCCGAAGGTCGACTTCTTCAGGAAAACACGGTTGTCACCAGTCCTGGCCGTGACCTCGTCGCGCCCGAAGTCCTGGTCGCTGAATCGACCAGCCCACACGAGATGTTCACCCTCCGGCACGCCTTCAATCATGAAGCGACCGTCCGCGTCGGTTGTCACGGATGAGAACACCGAGTCGTTCGCGCAGAAGATGGCGTGAACCGCCTCATCGGCACACGGACTCCCTTGGTCGTCGACGACGGATCCGGCGATCGCGCCGCTTCGTAGGAGGCTCAGCTCGATCGAGTTCGACTCCACGCTGGAGAGATCCACGACCTCCGTTGCACTGGCGCCGAGCGCAGACTCGGCGCGCACGCGGAAGTGCGATCTGCCGAGCCCTTCGACCGTGAACGTGCCGTCCGCGCCGCTCACCACCTGCCGCGAATACCATCCGTCGTGAGCAGCCACATGGACAGCCGCATCAGCGGCCGGCGCTCCGTTCGGGTCGACGACGCGGCCCTCGAGCCGGCCACCTCTCCGGGCGGCCAGGACGACGTCCAGCCGATCACGGTCGACGACCAGCGGTCCTGATGTTGCCGGGGCGTGGTGGGCATCGATCGCGAAGATCTTTCGAACCCCGGCGGCGACATCCGTCGCTCGAAATCGTCCCTGCTCATCGGTGACGGCTGCCGGCCTGTCGCCAGCGAGAGGGATCGCGAAATCGCCGAGAACGAAGATGGTGGCACAGGGCACCGGAGCCCCGTGCTCGTCCAAGACGACGCCACCAACGGTGTGCGCGCGCTCCAGTTGAGCTTCGACATGGTTCAGCGGTGCGTCGCTGATGAGCGTGGAAATGGAAAGCGAAGCGTATCCCTCGGCCGAGATCCTGATGTCGGCCCAGCCTGGGCTGAGTGGCCGCAGGACCGCTCCACCTTGTTCCGAGGTCGTCGCGGAGAGCTCGCCGGCGTCGACCTGGGCATTGGCGACAGGCGTCGCCAGAAACGAGTCGACGACGCCGACCGTGACCGTGACGCCAGGCTGGAGGTGGACGATGACGAGTTGCCCTTCTCGGGTGAGCCGCACGCCTGCGATTCCACATGAGTCCTGCGAGCGTGCACGGACGACGTACGAGCGCGGAATGAGACCGTCGAAGGAAAAGCTCCCGCGTTCATCGGTCGTCGCGGTCCTGGCAGGAGCGGAGTCGATCAGCACATGGGCTCCGGCTACGGCCAGGCCATCGGGCCCCACGACGCTGCCGCCAAGAGCGAGCGTCCCTCGTGGCTCGGCCTCCTGATTCATCCGCACGAAGCGCTACTCCGGCTTGATGCCCAGTTGCCACAGGACGAAGGCCTGCACGTGGGCGATGGTGGCGATGCGCTCGGTCATGGCCATGCCCTGACCGTGGCCCGAGGTCGAGCTGGTGCGGAGCAGGATGGGCGCGTCGCCGCCCTGGGCCGCTTGCAGGGCGGCGGTGAACTTGCGCGAGTGCCAGGGAGAGACGCGCGGATCGTTGGCGCCGGTGGTCATGAGCACGGCGGGGAACTTCGTGCCGGCGACGATGTGGTGATACGGCGAGTAGGCGTGGAGGGCGCGGAACTGGCCCTGGTCGGTCACGGTGCCGAACTCGGTGGTGTTGTAGAGGCCGTTGGGCGAGAGCTCGACGCGCAGCATGTCGTAGATGCCGACCTGCGACACCACCGCCTTCACCTTGTCGGGGTGCTGGGTGAGGAGCGCGCCCATGAGCAGGCCGCCGTTGGAGCCGCCCTGGATGACGGTGCGCTGGGGCGACGTGTACTTCTCGGCGGCGAGGAAGTCGAGCGCCGCCGCGAAGTCGTCGACCACGTTCTGCTTCCTGGTGAGCATCCCGGCCTGGTGCCAGGCCTCGCCGAACTCGCCGCCGCCACGCAGGTTCACCACCACGAAGCACACGCCGCGCGAGAGCAGGGGATGGGCGCTGCCGGCGAAGCTGGGCTCGAGGCTGACGCCGTAGCCACCGTAGCCGGTGACCAGACACGGCACCGTGCCGTCGCGCGGTGCGCCGGTCTTCCACACGATGTTGACGGGGATCCTGGTGCCATCCTTCGAGGTCGCCAGCTCGCGACGGACCTCCCAGCCCGCGAGCGACACGGCCGGCTTCGGCGACACCGCGTCGATCGCGGTGAGCGTGCCGGTCGCCGAGGCCAGCCGGTACCACGCGCCGGGCTGGACGAACGACTCGGTCCACACCAGCAGGTCGCCGCCGAGCGGGCGCTCGACCAGCCAGCTCGACGACACCGGCGGCAGCGCCGGGCTCTTCGCCGGCTTGCCGGCCAGCGTGAACGTGCGGATCGTGTCGGGGCCGCCGAGCTGGTAGCGAAGGAAGAGCCGATCCTTGGTGACGACCGGTCCGGCGTTGTCGGCGAACGAGCCCACGATGGTGTCGGCGCTTTCGGGCACCACGACCTTGGCCGCCTTCAGCGACGCACCCGGCGCCAGGCGCAGGAGCTGGCCGCGCGGAGCACCCTTGGTCGACACCAGCCACAGCTCGCCGGCAGTGCCCAGGCGCGCGTAGGTGATCCCGTCGTCCCAGTCGCTGATCTGGCGCCAGCCCTTGCCGCGCTTCGGCTCCTTCACGTGGTGCTGGAAGATGCCGCCGTCGCCCTTCTGCACCGAGACCAGGACGGTGCCGCGGGCGTCGGTGTCGACCTGGACCTCGGCGATCTGCGGGAAGTCCTTGCCCAGCTCGTAGCGGTCGGTGCTCTCGGGCGTGCCGAGCTGGTGGAACCAGAGCTGCATCCAGAAGTCGCGCTCTTGCTCGGGCTTCTCCCCGCTGCGCGGATAGCGCGTGTAGTAGAGACCCTTGCCGTCGGGCGTCCAGGCCACGTCGCCTCCGCCGGTGCCGCGTTGCACGTCGGCGATCACCGGCTCGACCGCGTTGCCGTCGAGATCGAGCACGTGGAGCGATCCCGACTCGCTGCCGCCGGTCGAGATCGAGATCGCGACCCTGGTCCCGTCGGGCGAGGGCACGAACCAGTCGAAGTACCGGGTGGCGTCGCCGCCGGCCGCCGGATCGAGCACCAGCCGCGCCTCGGCCGCCTGCTCGGGTGAGTCCATCACCACCAGCTCGCGTTGCTCCTTGTCGGGCAGCTTGCGCCAGGCGAACAGCTTGCCGCCGGCCGGGGTGAAGCCGCCGTAGCGCGTGATCGGCGCGGCCACGTAGTCCTTGATCTCGCCGGCGAGGACGCCGAGGCCGGGAAGCTGATCGAGGATGGCGCGTGCGTGCTTGTCCTGACCGTCGCTCCACGCCGCCGTGTCGCGGCTGTCGGCCTCGAGCCACCGGTACGGATCCTCGACGGTGACGCCGTGGTAGGTGTCCGTCACCGGCCGCCGGGACGCCGTGGGCGGGCCCGACGGCTCCGGGGCGTTGATACGATCGTGGGCTTCCTCGTAGTCGCCGCGCACGAGGTCGCCCTCGACGTCGTCGTCGGGCGGATCGACCGGCAGCGTCGACGAGGGCTTGTCGCCGCCGCCGCAAGCGAACAGGGAGAGCGTGACCAGCGACACCGCGGGGATGCTGCGCATGCCGCGGTTGTAGCGCTCAATCCACGTCGGCGCCCAGCAGCTTCGGCAGCGGGTCGCCGCCGGCCGGCGCGAGCTGGCGCAGGCTCGACAGGTGATGCAGGAGGAGGTCGCGGTTGTCGCCGACCGACAGGTTCTGGAGCTCGAGCGCGCCGATGCGATCCTCGGGCGTGAAGGCGGGCTCGGCCACGCGCTCCATCGACAGCTTGTCGGGGCCGTAGCTCATGTGCTGGGCCCGGGTCGCGACGATCGTGTAGTCGTCGCCGCGGCGCAGCTCGACGGTCACCTCGCCGGTCACCGATGGCGCCACCCAGCGGGTCAGGCCGTCCTTGAGCAGGCACGACTCGGGGTCGTACCACTTGCCCTCGTAGAGCAGCCGCCCGAGGCGGCGGCCGAGCGTCGCGTAGAGATCGAGCGTGTTCTCGTTGTGGATCGCCGACAGGAGGCGCTCGTAGGCGAGGTGCAACAAGGCCATGGCCGGGGCCTCGTAGATGCCGCGGCT
>SXJR01000565.1 GCA_005779305.1 Myxococcales bacterium | reverse complement strand
CGACCCCCGCGTCGTGCCCGAGGCGTTGCCCATGGCCAAGCACACCGACGTCGCGCTGCGCGAGGCGGCGGTGTTCACCCTCGGCCGCGCCGCCGATCTGCGCGCGCTGCCGGCGCTCCTGGGAGCGCTCGCCGACAGCCGGCCGTCGGTGCAGGCCCTGGCCTGCCTCGGCCTCGGCCGCCTCACCGATGCCCGCGCCCGGACCGCCGTCGAGAAGCGCACCGCCGACGCGCGCACGCCGGATCTGGTGCGGGCGGCGTGTGCGGTCGGCCTTGCCGACGACGGGGCCGCCGCGATCGCGCCGCTCACCGCCGCCCTGGCCGACAACGCCGGCGAGACCCAGCGGGTAGCGGCGTGGGCGCTCGGCCAGATCGGCGACAAACGCGCGCTGCCCGCCCTGTGGGCGGCGTACTTCCGCCGCGTCGATCAGGATCGCACCACCATCGCGTGGGCGATCGCACGCCTCGCCGGCGGCACCGCCGCGGTCGGCGCCGGCCCCGATGCCGCCACCTATCCGATGCGCGCCGGCAAGCTCGATCTCGCCGGCATGGTGCGCGAGCTCCCGGGCGAGCTCCCCGACAGCGAGATCCCGATCGCCGCCATCGTCGGTCACGAGCGGGAGATCGCGGCCGCGATCGAGATCGGCCTGGGCAGTCACCGCGACGAGGCGCTGTCGGTCCTCACCGACCTCGACACCCGCGACGACGGGCTCGGCCTGGGCGCGATCGTGCCGATCAACCCGCCCCCCGCGGTGACCGCGGCGCTGGCCACGATCGGCACGGCGATCCGCCCTGCGGTCATCCGCCGCGCCGCCGACGACGACATGAAGGTCGCCGCTCGCGCGCTGGCGGTGGCGGCCAAGATCGGCGGCCCCGAGGCCGCGGCCGTCGTCGAGAAGGCGCTGCACTCGTCGTCGCACCTGGTCCGCTCCACCGCCGCCGCGTCGATCGCGCGCCTGCACGCCCGCGGCGCCATGACGCCGGCCCTGCGCGCCGCTCTGGTCGCGCAGCTCGGGTCGAGCGAGCACGAGGACCGGCAGAACGCCGCCACCGCCATGGGCGGGCTCGGCGCCGACGCCGACGTCGATTCGCTGGTGAAGGCGCTCCGCGATCCCTGGGCCTACGTTCGCGACGCAGCCGCCAGCTCTCTCGGTCGCCTCCGCGCCACCACAGCCGTCCCCGCCCTCCTCACCGCCACCAGCGACGTGAACCCGGCGGTACGCGCGTCGGCCGCCCGCGCCCTCATCGCCATCGGAGATCCCCGCGCCAGGGCCCGCCTCGCCGAGCTCGCCGAGAGCGACCCCGACGAGACCGTCCGCGCGGCAGCGGGCGGCCGTGGCCCCTGACCCTGACCCGACCGTTGACCTGAACTTGATCCTTGACCCCACCGTTGTCGTCGACCTGAACGTCAACGGCGGGGTCGAGGTCAAGGTCAAGGTACAGGTCAACGTTCAGCAGCGTGGGTGGCGAAAACAACGTGCTTTCGCAAGTTTGACGCCCATCGCTGGCCCGTCTATTCTCGCCTGAGCATGGACGTCGGGCTGGTCTGCGACCAGTGCAGCACTCTCGCGCCGATGGGGACTGCTCGGTGCGGGAAATGCAGCACTGCGCTCTCGCTCGACGACGAGACTCGCGTCGGCGCGCCGCAGCCGAGTCGTCCGCCGGCACAACCCAACCCGGCGGCGTCGGTACCGTGCCCCGAGTGCAACGCACCGGTCCTGCCCGGCAATCGCTTCTGCGGTAATTGCGGCGGGCGCATGGACGTGGCCCGGCCGCGCCCGGCGCCGTCGGCCGACAAGCCGGGACGGCGCACGCAGTTCTTCGGCGCCATCCAGGCGGCGCGCGCCAAGCTGACCCTCATCCGCGGCGACGGCCTCGACGGCGTGTCGTTCACGCTCGCCGGCGAGGATCACTTCGCCGGCCGCGTCGACTGCCCCATCCTCTTCGCCGAGGATCCGTTCCTGTCGCCGGTCCACGCCAACTTCTTCTACAAGGACGGCCGCCTGGTCGTGCGCGACGAAGGCTCGACCAACGGCGTGTTCGTGCGCGTCAACGGCGCCGCCGAGATCGCGATCGGATCCAAGTTCCTCGTCGGCGAGCAGATGCTCGAGGCCCACCTCGTCCCCGAGGGCGCTGACGATGCGGTCGAGGACGGCACCTACTTCTTCGCGAGCCCGCGGCGCGGCGCGAGCCTGCGCGTGATCCAGACCCTGCGCGGCGGTGACACCGGCACCGCGTTCTGCTCGGCCAGCGGCTCGGTGCGCATCGGCCGCGAGGGCAACGACATTGACTTCCCCGACGATCCCTTCATCTCGGGGCACCACGCGCAGGTGGCGCGGGAAGGTGGGCGCCTCGTGCTCACCGATCTCGGCTCCAAGAACGGCACCTTCGTCCGTATCGCCGGCGAGCGCACGCTCGATCACGGCGACTACGTCTTCATGGGGCAACAGCTCCTCCGCGTCGAGATCGTGTAGGATCGGCGCGTCCTCCATGCCTCCGGGGTTCGAATGATCGTCTGCAATCGGTGCGGGAAAGAGAACCAGGACCATTACAAGTTCTGCCTCGGATGCGGGGCCGAGCTGACCGCGCCCGGCAAGGGCGGCGGCGAGATGGCCATGATGAAGACGATGATGGCGGACACGTCGGGGCTGGGTGCGCCGACCGCGCCTCCACGCCCGACGGGCGGACTCCCCGGCGTCGGTCCCGGCCCCCTGCCCGGTATGGGCCCGATGGGTCCCCCGCCTGGCTTCCCTCCGGGCCCCATGGGCCCGCCGCCCGGCATGCCCCCGGGTCTCGGTGGCCACGGACCAGGTCCGATGGGCCCACCACCCGGCATGGGACCAGGGCCGATGGGCCCACCGCCCGGCATGGGTCCGATGGGCCCGCCCGGCATGGGTGGCCCGATGCCCGGCATGGGTGGCCCGCCCGGCATGGGCGGCCCGATGGGCCCACCGCCTGGCATGGGCGGCCCACTTCCTCCTCCCGGTCCGCTCGGCGGGATGGGCGGCCCGCTGCCGCCACCGCCTGGCTTCCCCGGTAGCGGCGGAGGTCTGCCGCCGCTTGGTCCACCCCCTCCGGGACCGCTCGGTCCGCCACCAGGCGCGCCGACGCCGACGGGACCGCCGCCAGGCGTGCCGCCAGGCGTGCCCATGGGTGGCTTCGGCCCCGCGCCGGCGGCGCCGCAGGTGAGCGGCCCGCGCCGTTGCCCACAGTGCTCGAGCGACGTGCCGCCCGGCTTCCGTTTCTGCGGCGCGTGTGGCTTCCGAATGGACGAGGTCTCGCAGCCGGCGATCATGCCGGTGGCACCGCCGGTGGCGCCGCCGGTGCAGGCCCGCCCGCAGCCGCGCGCCATCCTCACGCTGATCCGGCCCGACGGCAGCGAGGGCGGCACCCACGAGCTGCGCCAGGGCGAGAACAAGATCGGCCGCAACTTCGGGTCGCTGTTCGAGACCGACGGCTACCTATCGCCGGTCCACGCCGAGATCATCGTGAACGGCGCGACCGCGACCGTGCGTGACCTCGACAGCCTCAACGGTGTGTTCGTGAAGATGACCGAGGCCGAGGAGCTCCACCCGACGCAGATCCTGCGGCTGGGCCAGGAGCTGCTTCGCTTCGACATCATCCAGCCACCCGAGGCGGTGGCCGACGGCACCGAGGTCATGGGCAGCCCCAACCCCGGCTTCTGGGGCAAGCTCACCGTGATCATCGGCCGCGAGGTCGACGGCGCCTGCTTCCCGCTCCTGGGCGAGGAGATCACGCTCGGACGCGAGCGCGGCGAGATCAACTTCCCCGACGACGGCTACGTGTCCGGCCTCCATGCCCGCGTGGCGGCCCGCGACGGTCGCGTCTTCCTCGAGGACCTCGGCAGCTCCAACGGCACCTTCATGAAGGTGCAGGGCGAGCGCGGGTTGATCAACGAGTCGTTCGTGCTGATGGGCCAGCAGCTGTTCAGGGTCAACCTCACGGCCTAGGCCGTGAGGCTCACTTCTTCGGCTTCTTGTTGCCCAGGTCGTCGACGCCGACGGTGGTCTTGTCGACGTAGGTGAAGCCCTTGCTGATGAGCGGCAGTTCGCCGCCGGGCTCGAACACCACCAGCACGTCGACCGACTCGCCGGCGGTGCCGCCCGGCGCCTGCACGATCAGCTCGGAGGCGTCGTTGTTGCCGCTGAAGCGCACCACGTTGCCCTGGTTGTTGCCGAAGAACACCTTGGCGGTGCGAGCCTGCTTCTGGAAGTTCTGGCCCCGGATGACGACGTACTGGCCTCCCAGCGCGTCGCCGATGTTGGGCGTCAGGCCGTAGACCTTCAGCTTGCCGTCGTTGTCACCGCACGCCGCCGCACCGAAGGCCATAACAAGCGCCAGGACCAGAGCTGCCTTCATGCCGAGACCGTACTACATCATGTCCTTGCGCTGAAGCGCCCGGCGCATCTTGGACAGGGCCTGCTCCTGGAGCTGGCGGATGCGCTCGCGCGAGAGGTTGTACTTCTCGCCGATCTCCTTGAGCGTGAGCTCCTGCTCGGTCTCGAGGCCGAAGCGCTGGCGCAGGATGTCGGCCTCGATCGGCCGCAGCTCGCGCAGCAGGTTCTTGAGCTCGCCGGTGAGCGCCACGAACTCGAGATCGGCGGTCGGCGACAGCTCCTCGCGGTCGGGATCTTCGATGACCTCGGCCAGGTTGCGACCGTCCTCGTCGCCGACCGGGCGGTCGATCGAGATCGACTGCTCGAGCACCCAGCGCCGCATGTTCTCGACCTTGTCGGTCGGCATCTTGGTGGCCTGGGCCAGCTCCTCGACCGTGGGTGGACGCTGGAGCTTCGCGGTCAGCTCGCGCCGCGCCTTGGTCAGGCGGTGGTGAGCGTCGATCATGTGCACCGGCAGGCGGATCTCGCGCCCCTTGTCGGCCAGGGCGCGGCTGATGGCGTGGCGAATCCACCAGCTGGCGTAGGTCGAGAAGCGGAAGCCGCGGCGGTAGTCGTAGCGCTCGACCGCCTTCATCAGGCCGATGTTG
>SXJR01000564.1 GCA_005779305.1 Myxococcales bacterium | reverse complement strand
GGCTGATCGGCGCCGTCCCAGTGAGCGGCCAGGCTCTCGACGTCGCCGCCGTCGCGGGCCTCGATCGCGGCGGCGAGCGCGGCGTGGTGACCGCGCCGTTGCGCCGGCGCGAGGGCGTCGATCGCGGCGTCGCGAACCCGGGCGTGGAACACGTCGAAGGCGACGGCGCCGCGATACGGCGCGCTGGCCACCAGCCGCAGCCGGCGGAGCGCGGCCAGCGCCGCACCCAGCTCGACCTCGTCGGGCACGGCCGCCGCAAGCACCTCGCGCCGCACCGGCCCACCGGCGACGGCGAGACGCTCGAGCACCAGGCGCCGGTCCGCCGACAGCGCGGCGACCTGATCGCGGAGCAGCTCGGCCAGGTTCGCCGCACCGCCGGCTCCGGCGACCGCGAGCTCGGCCAGGTACAGCGGATGGCCGCCGGCCGAACGCACCAGGTGATCGATGTCGCCGCCGGGCGCCAGCGACCGCGCCAGCTCGGTGGCGTCGCCCACCGACAGGGCCGCGAGCGCCACCGACGTCATCGGCCGCGGCAGCCACGCCGGTGGCTCACCGCGCATGGTGGCGATGACCAGGATCGGTGGCGACGGCGCGCGCAGGGCGGCGCCCAGCATGGCGAGCGAGTCGTCGTCGGCCCACTGGGTGTCGTCGAGCCAGATCGCGACCGGGACGCGGGCAGCCACCGCGTGCAGGAGCGTGCGGAACGCGGCGAAGAGCCGCTCGCGGCGCTCACGCGGCTCGGCGATCGCCGGCGGGGTGGCCCGCGCGCGCAGCACCGGGAAGGCGGCGCCCACCAGCGCGACCTCGTCGCCGAGCAGCGCCTCGCGTTCGCCCGACGGCAGCGCGTCCAGCCACGGCACCAGATCATCGACCAGACCGTCGACGGCGCGGAACGCGACCCGCTCGCGTTCGGAGCAACGCGCGGTCAGGACCAGGGCGCCGTCGGCGGCGAGCGGCGCCAGCGCGTGCTCGACCAGCGTGGTCTTGCCGATGCCGGCCTCGCCGCGCACCGCGACCACGCGCAGGGCGCTGTGCTCGGTGACCTCGCGGCGGAGCCGCTCGAGCTCGGCGAGCTCGGCGGCGCGACCGAACAGACCAGGCGGTGCCCGCCGCAGCGCCACTGCCGAGGCGCCCAGCCGCGCCAGCGCGTCGCCCGCCGACGGCCGAGTCTCGGGTGCGGCGGCGAGCAAGGCCCGGCACAGCGCCGCCAGCTCGCCGTCGGCGCGGTCGAGCAGCGGCGTCCGGGCCCGCTCCTTGGCGGCGAGGAGCGCGGCGGTCGCCTCCTCGCGAAACGGCACCACGCCGGTCAGGACCTCGTGCAGCATCACGCCGACGGCGTAGAGGTCGGCGGCGCCGGTCAGCGGCTCACCGCGATGCTGCTCGGGCGCCATGTAGGCGCGGGTCCCGCCCCGACCGCTGCCCCGCACCGGGATGGCGAGACCGAAGTCGAGGACCACGACGCGGCCGCCCGGCTCGACGAGCACGTTGGACGGCTTGATGTCGCGATGGACCAGACCGGCGGCGTGGAGCGAGGCCAGCGCCTCGAACAGCCGTCCCAGCGCGTCGCGCACGCGCGGCGCGTCGATGAGCGGCGCGACCAGCGGCGGCGGCCGGCTGGTCTCCGCCGACGCGTCGGACGCGAGCGGACCGAGGCTGTCGGCCTGGGTCCGCGCCGACGATCCGGGCGTGGCGTGAGCGACGAAGCCGAGCCCATCGATCCGCTCCATGGTGAAGAACCAGCCGGCCTCGTCACGCACCAGCTCGTGTTTGGTCACCAGGCCGGGATGGCGCAGATCGCGCGCCAGCCGGAACTCGCGCTTGAACGCCCACAGCGCGTGGCCGTCGACGAACGGCATGGTCTTGAGCGCGACCCGGGCGCCGTCGTCGACGTCGAGGGCGTCCCATACCGCCCCCATGGCGCCCGCGCCGAGCGGCGCGAGCAACCGGAAGCGTCCACCGCCGCGGGTGTCGCCCACGCCGGGCGACGCCGTCAGTCCATCGTCGAGGGGAGACACAGCTCGGTCTCCTCGCCGCAGGCCGCGCACGCCACATCGCCGTCGGCGAGGGCGCAGGCCGGCATGATCGTCACCGTGGTGCAGGCCATCTCGGCCGGGCAGCTCCGTCCGTCGCCGCAGCGCTCGTAGCAGCCGGCGACGATGCCGGGCTCGTCGCTGCAGCCGGGGACGAAGTACTCGCCGCGGGTGCAGCGGCCGCCGCCCCCACCGCCGCCGGGATCCGCGGGATCGGTGGTCTTCGAGCCGCAGGCAGAGGGGAGAAGGACAAGGGCAAGGGCAAGCGCAAGGGAGCGGGACAGCATCGTCAGGATCCTTTCAGGCCGATGAAGCCCATGTGCACGCCGCCCTCCATGCCATCGCGACGGTAGCTGAAGAACCGTTCGGAGTGGCAGCGCGTGCATGGCGGCGTGGCGTCGATGTGCGCGTGCGTCACTCCGGCACGCTCGAGCGACGCCGTGAGCGCGACTCCCAGATCGACGTGCTCCTTGTTGGGCCCCGGGACCACCATCCCGGGGACATCGCCGTACTGCTCGCGGAACGCGGCCACGACCTCGGCCCCGACCTCGAAACAGCAGGCGCGGATCGACGGCCCCAGCGCCACGCGGATATCGGCGGCGCGCGCGCCGGCCTCGACCATGCGCTCGACCACGCGCTCGGCGACGCCGGCCACCGCGCCGCGCCAGCCGGCGTGAGCCGCGCCGCACACCCTGGCCACCGGATCGCCAAACAGGATGGGCACGCAGTCGGCGGAGAACGCGCCCAGCACTGGCCCCGGCCGATCGGAGACCAGGCCATCGAACTCGGGCGGATCGGGCAACGGCTCGCCCACTCGCCACACGTTGGTGCCGTGGACGTGTTTGGTCACCTGCAGGTCTTCGAGCGCGAAGCCCTCGTGCTCGGCCAGCCGCGCCCGGTTGCGGCGCACCAGCTCCGGGTCGTCGCCCCAGCGGTAACCGAGGTTGAGCGAGGCGCGCAGCCCGACCGATTCGCCGCCGGTGCGCTCGGGGAAGCCGTGCAGAAACGACCCGTCGCCGAACAGCGGCGAGCGCAGGACGCGGATGGCGTCGGCCATTGGCCGAACCTAACCCTGCCCGCGAGCGGGTGGCTTCATCGGGGCTACAAATTCCGACGGGCGGGCGTCAGAAGCCGAGCAAGGTCACGTCGACGGCGAGGAAGACGTTGACTCGCAGCACCGTGCGATCCTCGTCACCCTCGCCAGCGTCGACGGTCCGCCCCTTCGGGACGAACACGCCTCCCGCGCCGACGCTGAACGGGGAGCTGCGCACGTTCCAGCGCAGATAGGCGCCCGGTGACAGCACCTGGGCCAGACCGACCGGCGGGGTCTCGTCAGTCTCCGGGACGTCCATCGCCTGATCGCCGTCGACCGAGAAGCTCGCCAGCGAGCCAAGATCGACGATGGGCAGGAGGATGCCGAGCGCCCCCCACGTCCCGATCGGCGTCGTCAGGTCGATTCCGACCGCGACCACCGGGCTCACCGCGTTGATCGGGTCGGGCTGGTCGACCAGGCCCAGGATGTTCTCGTGCCCGACCGCGAAACCGACCAGGCCGGTGATCGACATCATGCGGCGGCGTTGCTTCTCGCGGAAGCTGCCCAGCGGCGCGGCGATCGCCTCGATCGCCGTCTCGGCGTCGTCGGCGTTCCTGGCCATGGCCAGGTCGGCGCCGAACTGCAGCACGCGGAGCGCCTCGGGCGAGAGCTGGACGCGGTGCTCCGCCGGGATCGCGTCGATCGCGAGCGCGACCCCGGCCGAGAACATGGCCCCGAAATCGCGGTCGGCGACCGCCTCGATGAGATCGACCAGCTCGCCGGGCAGCCGCACGGCGCGGCGGCAGGTCGCGGGGCCGTTCGGCTCGCACACCAGCTCGCCGACCAGCTCGTCGGCGGCGGCCACGGCCACGGCCGCATGCCGCGCCGCGCGCACCATGGCATCGCGCCGCCGCCGCTCCCGCCGAACCTCACGCTCCTCGGCGGTGAGCCCGGCCTCGTCGGCCGGCAGGGTCCGCAGCGAGCGCAACGCGGCGCGCGCCGCGAAGAAGGCCGCGCGCGCCGCCTCCACCTTCACCAGCAGCTCGGCCTTGGTCTCCTCGAGTGTCTCAAGGTGACCGAGCAGGGTGCACAGCTCGCGCGCGCTCGTGGCCGTCGTGTCGGCGCAGTTCGTCGTCTTCCAGGCCCGCGCGTGGTTCTTCAAGAGCAGCAGGTAGTACGACGCGGACCGATCGCCACCGCCGCCGTCCTCCGCCAGCGCAACGACGACACGAGCCGCGAGATGCATCCGGGCCTTGAGCGTGGCGCACTCGGCGACGAGCTCCGGGTCGCCCGTGCACGTGAAGCCGCCGGTGGAAGCGGTCAGCGCCTTGATCGCCGCGGCGATCTGGGCCGGGTCGGGCTCGTCCACATAGACCACGGCAGCCTCGAGGGCGGCGCGGAACAGCAACTCGCGCTTCAGACCTTCGCGCGGAATCTCGGCGAGGATGCGTTGGGGCAGCGCCGCGATGTCGCGGGCGAAGGCCGCGCGCAGCCCCGACCCGAACGACGGTGAGAACCCACCGTCGACAGCGCCGAGGAACGCGCACGCGTTGCTGAACAGGCGACCGCGGATGGAGGTCGCGCCGCAGTCGGCGATGGTGCGGATGCGATCGATCGCGTAGACCCGGACCTCGGCGTGCGCCCGCTTGACCAGGAACTGCGACAGGCCGCGCAGCGCGTGATCCACCATCCCGTCGAGCCCCGGCACGCCGGCGACGCCGGCGATGGTGCCGCCGCCAACCGGCGACGGCGTCGCCGCAAGCTCCTTCGAGGCGTCGATCGCCCGGGCGCCGGCGTCCCTCAGCCTGGTCGTCAGTTTGGCGTCGATCTTGTCGGCGCAGGACTGAAGCTTGGCGGTGGTGAGCGTTCCGATACTCTCCGCGCACTTCGTCAGGTCGTCGCTCACGTCGACGTCGACCGCACCGACGAGTTGCTTCAAGATCTCGTCGTCGGTGAGCGCCCCAACCGCCAGCTTGCGCACCTCCTCGCGGAGCTCGCCCAGCTTGCCGACCCGGGCCTGCGGATCGGCGGCGAACGGGACCGGCTTGTCCGCGCAGAGCAGCGCCAGCTCGGCCACCGCGGGTGTCTTGCGCTGGTCATCGGTCAGCGCGTCCAGCTCGCGGCACACGGTGGCGACGTCGTCCCAGAACGTCGACACGTTCACCGGCTGCGCCGCCACCTCGACGCCCTGCGCGCGCGCGTCCGGCGTGGTGCTCCTCGCGGCGTTCTTGCTGCAACATGCCGCGCCGACCAAGACCACCGACGCGACGAACCAGCGAGCAGATTGCCCCATGGCCTCCTCCTGCCCTCCACGCTAGCGCGCGATGTTGGATTCGCGCGTCATCCTCAGGGGGTGAACCTTGGCGACGCCACCGCCCCCTCGAGCACGAGGCGTGGTACCGTCGGCGTGATGATCCCTTACGAGGAGCTGTCCGCCGCGCTCGAGCGCTGGCGGGTTCGCAACGGCCTTCCCGGGACCCCGCCGCTGTTCGCTGACGGCAGCGCGATGAAGCGGCCGGCCGCAGCGCCCGCGGCGAGCTACACGGCGCCCGCGCCGAGCTACACGGCACCCGCGCCGAGCTATGCGCCGCCGCCCGCCCCGCCCGCCCCGCCCCGCGCGGCG
>SXJR01000563.1 GCA_005779305.1 Myxococcales bacterium | reverse complement strand
TCCTTGGGGACCGGCGAGTCGGGCGGCTCGACCGAGGCGCGGTGCTCGATGAGCGACTCGACGCCGCCCAGCGACGTCGCGCGCGCGAACAGCCGCAGCCGGCCGGCCATGGCGAGGGCCGCCGGCGCGCCGCCGTTCACGCACAGCGAGAGCATGCCGCCGAAGCCGTCGTGCATCTGGCGCGCGGCGACGGCGTGGTGCGGGTGCGAGGGCAGGCCGGGGTAGAGGACGGCGCGCAGGGCAGGGTGGCCGTCGAGGGCGGTGGCGACCTGCAGGGCCGAGGCGCTCTGGCGGCGGACACGGACGGCGAGCGTGCGCATGCCGCGGTGGACCAGCCAGGCCTCGAAGGGGCCGAGGATGGCGCCGCCGCTGCGGCGCTGGGTGCGCAGGCGTTGCCACGCGTCGTCGAGGGCGCCGGTGACCAGGGCGCCGGCGATCACGTCGGAGTGGCCGTTCAAGTACTTGGTCGCCGAGTGCATCACCAGGTCGGCGCCGAGCGCGAGCGGCTGGGTGTGCACGGGCGTGGCGGCGGTCGAGTCGACGGCGAGGCGGGCGCCGGCAGCGTGCGCGATCTGGGCGGCGGCGGCGATGTCGGTCACGTCCCAGGTGGGGTTGGCCGGCGTCTCGAGCCACACCAGCCGGGTCGCGCCCGGGCGCACGGCGGCGCGCACGGCGTCGAGGTCGTGGGTGTCGACCAGATCGAGGCCCAGGCCCCAGCGCGCGCAGAATTCGATCAACCAGGCGCGCAGCGCCCAGTACATGACGCGCGGCGCGACCACGTGATCGCCGGGCGACAGAGTCTGGAACGCCGCGCAGGCGGCGGCCATCCCCGACGAGAACAGCATGGCGCCGGCGCCGCCCTCGAGCGCGGCCAGAAGGCGCTCGGCCGGCTCTCCGGTCTGGTTGTCGTCGCGGCCGTACAAACGCTGAGACGGGAGCTGGTAGGCCGCGTCACGTGCGTAGGTGGTAGCCGGATGGATGGCTGGCGCCACGGCGCCGGTGTCGTCGGGGCTGAGCGCGCCCTGGGCCAGGATCGTGTCGATCGAAGCCGACATCAGTGCGCCGTCACCGAACCCGAACCCGATCCCGATCCCGATCCCGATCCCGCGAAGACCGGTCCGTCATTCTCCTTCTTGACCTCGTCGATCGTCTTCTTCAGCGCTTCGCCGCGAGTTTCCTCGGCCGCCTTCAGCTCGACCTTCGCCTTCTCGAGGGCCTCGGGCTGGGCCTGCTCGGGCGGCAGCGACTCGAGCACCTTGATGAGGTCCTGGCGCGCCGCGATCTCGCCGAGATCGTCGCCCATCGCCTTGTTCACCTCGATGAGGAGCCCGGTCAGCCGCACCTTGCGCGCGCCGTAGGCCAGCTTCACCGCCTGCTCGGCCCATGGCCGGGCCATGGCCGGCTCCCCCGACTTCATGTAGACCCACGCCAGGCGGTAGGGCGGATCGTACTCGCGGGGCAGGTCCTTCGCGCTCTTGGCCAGCGCCGGCACCAGCTCCTTGCCACGGCCGAGCCAGACATGGACCTCGGCGCGCGGCCAGTTGAACGTCGAGGCCGCCCACGCGTCGGGCGCCTTGGCGGCGGCGTCGGCGAGGTAGGTCAGCTCGCGCTCGGCCACCGCCTTGGCCTCGTCCTTCCGGCCCAGCGCGTCGAGGGCGTTGCGCAGGTTCATCATCGCGTCCGCGCGATCGTCGACGGAAAGCGGCGCCTGCGGATCGTCGATCAGCGCGGCCAGCCGGGTCGCGGCCAGCTCGCGAACTTCCTTGGCCCGCGCCGGATCGGCGGCCTTGTCGTCGGCGCACTGGAGCGCCCACACCAGGAAGTCGGTGGCGTTGGCGGTGTTGCCGGTCTCGGCAGCGCGGGCCACGGCGAGATCGAGGCACGCCGGCACGTCGCCGACCTTCCACTGCGCCGAGATCAGCGAGACCAGCACATCGGACCGCCGCGACCACGTGGCCGGCGCGCTGGCGACGATCTGGCCCCACGCCGCCGCCGCCGCCGCCCAGTCCTTCTTGATCGCGGCCTGGTTGCCGGTGCGGAGCTGCGCCATCAGCGGATCGAGCGCGGTGCCGCCGCGGGTCGCGAGGTACGCGGCCTCGCCGTCCTTGAGCAGCGTGCGGAACTGCTCGATCGAGGCGGCGCCCAGCCAGCGCTCCTGCACCGCCTCGTCCTCGGGCGACATCACGAAGAAGGTGGGCCAGTTCTGCAGCGGCAGCCTGGCCACGGTGGCGGCGTTGACCTCTCGATCGGTATCGATGGCGAGGAACACGAAACGATCCGCGAACGGCTGCAGCGAGGCGTCCTTCAGCACCGTGGTCTGCATCGACAGGCAGGTGTGGCACCACGGCGCCCACATGTCGATCACCAGCGGACGCTGCGTCGCCTTGGCGCACGCCAGCGCGGCCGCGTAGTCGTCCTCGAACCAGCTCAGCGGCCCGTGGGCCTTGGTCCCGGTGCAGGGCCCGGTCGCCGACGAGACGCCGCTGCCGGTGCCGCTGCTGCCGCCGGTGCCGCTCTGGTCGCCGCGGCGCTTCTCCTTGCAGCCGACGAGCGCGAGCACGGTGAGGGCTCCGACGGCGACGGCGACGAGACGACCAGTGCGCATGAGCGCGTGATAGCACAAGGTCGCGAATGCGCGGTACGACCCTCGCGTCGACGGCATCTCACGGTCATGACCAGGGCGCTCCGCCGGGCTCGCATCACGCTGGTCGGCGCCGCCGTGCTGTTCCTCCCGCACGACATCGTGTTCCTGCGGGAGGCCCAGTCCTCCCTGGGCCTGGCGGTCGCGGGGAGTCTGGGTATCTCCATGGCCTTCATCGTGCTGGCTCGCCTGGCTGGCCGCCATCCCGAGCCCAGTCTGATGGGAGGCGTGTGCCTGTGCTGGGGCTTGAAGGTGGGGTGGGCCATTTGCGACCCCCGGACGGTGACCGTCCTGCTCCTGCCCGGCCTGTTCACGCTCCTGATGATCTTGGCGGTCTCTGCGGAGCGACGCGCTCGGCGAGTCCGCGAGGTGTTCGAATAACGCGGCTCTGGTATATGGTGCCGCGTCATGTCCGACCGCGGCCGTCCCGACCCGAATGGTGACTTCGAAACCACGCTCGAGCGCATCATGGCCGAGCGCGCGGGCAAGGCCGACCGGCTGCGCGCCGCCGGACATCATCCGTACCGCAACGACGTCAAGCCGACCCACACCATCGCCAGCGTGCGGGCGACGTACGAGCCGACCAGGCCGCCGCCGCCCGAGCCGCTGCCGCCGGGCACGCCGCGTCCCAAGAAGGGCGAGGGCGGGGCTCCGGACGGCGACGGCATCAAGCCGATCGATGGCGCGGTCGTGCGCCTGGCCGGCCGGGTCATGGCCAAGCGCGGCTTCGGCAAGACCGTGTTCGCGCCCATCCGCGACGCCACCGGCGATCTCCAGCTCTACCTGAACGTCGACGCCCTCGACGCCGGCGACTTCGAGACCGTCCTGCCCGAGCTCGACGTCGGCGACATCGTCGCCGCCGAGGGACCGCTGTTCTGGACCAAGCGCGGCGAGCTGTCGCTCCTGGCCTCGCGGCTCCAGCTCGTCACCAAGAGCGTGCGACCGCTGCCCGACAAGTGGCACGGCCTCACCGACGTCGAGCTTCGCTACCGCCAGCGCTACGTCGATCTCGCGGTCAGCCCCGAGGTGCGCGCGGTCTTCGCCAAGCGCAGCAAGATCGTCGCCGGCATCCGTCGCTACCTCGACGCCCGCAACTTCCTCGAGGTCGAGACCCCGATGATGCACCCCATCATCGGCGGCGCCGCCGCGCGCCCGTTCGTCACCCACCACAACGCCCTCGACATGCGCCTGTACATGCGCATCGCGCCCGAGCTCTACCTCAAGCGCCTATGGAGATGGGAAAATGGATAAGAAGACCGTTTTTCTTGATCAGCTTATTCTACCTCGTGCCCTTGCCTTGGTTCATCATGGAGTGTTAGTCGCGGAACCTCCGAACCTGTGGTTTTGTCAGGATACAAATCGGGAT
>SXJR01000083.1 GCA_005779305.1 Myxococcales bacterium | reverse complement strand
GTCGTGCCCGCCGAGGTGGTGCTCGTGCCTGCCGTGGTCGTGTCCGCCGGGGTGGTGTGGGCGGGTGTGGTGGTCGCGTCCGCCGAGGACGGGGCGGTCGCGGCTGCAGGCGCGGTCCCCGGGAGGTGTCCCAGCGCCGTGGCCAGGTTGTTACGGTTGGCGAGCACCTGCACGTGCTCGCCGCCCGAGCGCAGCGTGGCGACGTAGTTCGCGTGCCAGAGATCACCGACGGTGGTGATCGCCGTGCCCTGCGACCGCGGAAACGCAGCCGCATGAGCCTGGAACCAGGCGTCGATCTGGCGTTGCAGGATCCGGCACCGGCGGGGATAGGCGCCGCGATCGGCGGGGTCGCTGTCGTTGCTCGAGGTCCCGATGAGCCGGGTGCTGGTCTCGAGGTAAGCCCGCTGTTGCGCCTCGGGCTGCCCGGTGAGGTGGGCGAGATCGCGCTCCAGTCGCATCCGGGCCCAGCGCCAGAACACACCGGAGGGTCCGACGAAGCCGTCGGTCGCATCGCCGTGCTGACCGGGCGCCGAGCTGTTGATGCAATCGAAGAGCAGGACGTGGTTCATGGAGTCCGAGGGCAGCGCGCCAGCGGGGGCGGCGCCCGACTGCAGCTCGCGCGCCATGAGCCGGCGCATCTCGGTGCCACCGCCGCTGTGTGCGGAAAGGACCAGAGCGCCTCGACGTGCCTCGGCCGGCAGCGCCGGCGGCGTCTGATGCAGCAGGAGCTCGAGCACCTCGGCGACGAGCTGGTCAGGGTGGAAGCCGCCGCGTGGCCCGAAGTTCCCGTCGCGGCCGGCGTTGTTCGACTGCGGCAGGATGCCGATGAGCCGCTCGCTCGTCATGAGCTGCTGCTCCATGTGGTAGATGCTGACGTCCATCGGCTGATGGCCCTGGTCGCTGTACCGCTCGCGGCCGTTGCCGTGCAGGTGCACCAGGGCGTCGATCGCCGCGCCTCGAGGCTGCGCCATCACGCGCGGCGGGATGAGCACGATGGCGCGTCCCTGTCCGCCTTCCTGCGCCACCGCCGTCAGTCCTTCGAGCGGGATGCGGCGCACGCCCTGTGCGTCGGGCCGGCCGTTGGCGCCGATGGTCGCCTCGCCGCGGTTCATCCCCGCCGCGCCGGCCCAGCCGACGTGCGCGACCCGCTGCACCGCGGCGCCACCCGCGTTGCCACCGCCGGCCATCTGGTCGAGCAGCGGCTCGGCCGACTGGCCGCGCACCACGAGGTCGGCGACCGCATCGGCATGCTGCTCGTACGCGTCGCCGCTCTGGCCCACGCCACCCCGGAGCTGGACGCCACCGCGTTGCTGCACGGTGTGGGCGGCTTCGTGCGCGGCGGTGTGAAGATCGGGTGCGCTGCCGAACGCGACGTGGTTACCGGTCGCGTAGGCGGTGGCGCCCATCGCGGAGCTGGCCTCCGCGGCGGCGCCGCCCACGTGCGCCTGGACACCCGAGATGTCATGGCGGCCGAAAGACTGCTGGATCTGAGCGAGGTAGGGCAGGGTGGTGGCCGGTGCCTCGAGGCCGCGCGCGGCCGCGGCGTGCACCGGTGTTCCGATCAAATCGAAGGGTGACTCCGAGCTGGCGGCGACCGCCGTTCGCTGCACGGCTCCCTGCACCGGCTGCGCGAGGTATGGAATCCCGTCGAGCGATGTGTCGTCCACCTCGGCATCGACCGCTCTGCCGGTGAGGCGCCGGGTGATCGCGAGCTTGCCGGGGGCGGGTCGGCCGGAGGCCTGCTCGTCCTCGGCCGTGGGATCGAGCGCGCGGTTCTTGAAGATCGAAGACATGGCGGCGGCTCCTTTGATCGAAGCCGGATTGTTGCGCAGATCGATGCTCGATTCAGCGGATGGCGTCGCGCTGGCGAGGTGCGTCGATGTGGGCGTGGACTCCCTGCGGTGCTACCGTGGCGCGGTGCGCGACCTGGCGGTCACACTCGCGTTCGTGCTGATCGCCTGCGGCGGCAAGGGCGACGCCACTCCCGGCGCCGGTCCGAGTCCAGGGCCACCGGCGACCACCGGCCCCGGGCTCGCCGGGATCAAGGCCTGTCAGTCGATGATCCGCGGTCTCGACGCGCTCATGACGTGCGCCCCGGCCGCCGAGCGAAACATGATGGCCCGGTTGCAGGAGCCGCAACGCAAGATCTACGGCGACACGACGGCGATCTCCGCCGAGGAGGTCCAGCTCTACGCGCGTAGCTGCATCCTCCAGCTCGGCGAGATGGCGGAGTCGATGCGGCCGTACGGCTGCAAGTTCGAGCTCACCGGTGAGGAGCAGGCGTGGTTCGATGGGGAACACCGCCGGCGCACGCAGGCGACCGGCGTCACCCACGCCGCGTCGCGCGAGAGCCTCGCGCAGGTGATCGGATTTCGCGATCGCATGTGCGCGTGCAAGGACGCGGCGTGCACCGAGATCGTGGCGACGGCGCTGGATGCGTCGCTCGAGGCCGGCGCCGGGAAACTCTCGCACGAGGATGACGTCGCGCGCGACGCGGCGTCGCGCGTGATCGACGAGCTGACCCACTGCCAGGGGTGGATCGAGCGAAGGGCGAGGCGCAGCGTGCCGGAGGCGCCGTGATCTCGCGACGCGAGGTGCTGGTCGGGCTGGGGGCGGCGGTGGCGAGCGGGTGTGCGAGTCCGAGCCCGAATCCGAACCCGAACCCGAACCCGACTCCGAACCCGACTCCGAACCCGAG
>SXJR01000562.1 GCA_005779305.1 Myxococcales bacterium | reverse complement strand
GGGCTGCACGGCGGGCGCCTGCGCGACCGGAGACGCCTGCGCGACCGGCGCGGCCTGCGCCGTGGGCGCCTGCGCGGGCGCGGGTGCGGGCGCGGCGACGCAGCTACCGAGGATGGACAGCGAGAGGACGAGGGTGGCGAACCGGGTCATGGAATAGCGTTTCATCGGGACCCGGTAATTGCAGCCTGGGGGCCACGTTTTCCCGTGTGGATTCGCCCCCCTGAGCGGGCTGGCCCCATGGGACATCCGGCTCGAACCGTGCTGCCCAAACGTCTGTTCTGGTGTGCCGCGTGCGCACTCGCGCTCGCCTGCGGTGGCACCAGTGCAACTCCACCACGGTTCTACAAGCTGTCGACGTTGATCGCCTACGTGCACGAGGGCCGATACGAGCTCGCGCTCACTGGCAACTTCGACGACGGCCTGGGGTTCCACGAGGAGACGATGCAAGTCTCGGTGGGCTTGCGGTTGCACCGATAGCGACCCGGCGGTGCTCGAGCGTCAGCGCCGTCGGCGGCGTTCCCGCCGAATGGGAACCGATCCGATCACCCCAGGTGGGACGCGCTATCATGGCGACCGTGTCGACCCACGGCCAACCCGTCCATCAGGGCTGGCACGTCGTGAGCGACCAGGCGCTCGCCACCGACCCCGACGGCGCGCGCCGGACCTGGTCGGGCGGGGGGTCGGTGCTCCTGGCGCCGGCCCGGCGCGGCGTCCATGGCGACTGGTTTCGCGCCGCGATCGATCGCCTGCCGGCGGCGATCGGCCGCGACCACCTGGCGCTGTTCACGTCGGGCTCGACCGGCGCGCCGCGCCTGGTGATCGGGACCCGGGCCCGCACCGAGGCGCTGGCCCGGCAGATCCACCTCGGCCAGGAGCTCGACTCGGTCGAACGGACGGTGTCGCTGTTGCCGCTGACCTACGGCTACGCCTTCGTGAACCAGTGGGTGTGGGCCCACGTGCACGAGCGCACGCTGGTAGCCTCACCGGGGCTGGGCGACATGGCCGCGACCCGTGCCCTGCTCCACGACGGCCCCGACACGATGATCTGCCTGGTCGGCCCCATGCTCGCGCTCCTGGCCCGCGCGATCGACCAGCCGCTGGTCTCGGTGACACGCGTGAACTTCGCCGGCGGACCGTTCCCGTGGAGCGAACGCGAGCTCATCGCCCGCCTGTTTCCGCGGGCGCGCGTGTTCGCCAACTACGGCTGCACCGAGGCGATGCCGCGGCTCACCATCACCGCCGCCGAGTCGCTCCGCGGTCCCCGCGATCTCGGCGCGCCGGTGCCCGGCGTCGAGCTCGCGGTCGACGAGCGCGGCGACCTGCGCTTCCGCAGCCCCTACGGCGCCGTCGGCCTGCTCGACGCCGACGGCTATCGCGAGGTCGGCGCCGACGAGTGGCTGGCCACCTCGGATCTGGCCGAGCCCGATGGCGACCGGTTCCGCCTGGTCGGTCGCACCAGCGAGGTCTACAAGCGCTACGGTGAGAAGGTGAGCGTGGCGCTCCAGCTCGAGGCCGTGCGCGAGGTCTGGCCCGGAACCGCGGCCGTGATCAGCGAACCCGATCCGTCAGGAGAGCCGGGCCACGTGCTCGTGCTCGCGCCCTCGCCCGAGGACGCGGCGGTGCGCGCCGTGCTCAAGGTGTTCCGCAGCCGCTTCCCGCGCAGCCAGTGGCCGCAACGGGTCGACAGCGTCGACGCGCTGCCGCTGTCGGATAACGGCAAGCCCGATCTGGCAGCGCTGGCGGCGCTGCCGCGACGGGTCCACTGGAAACTCCCGCTCTGAGCCGTGTCAGAGCCAACTCCGAGAACGCATGTCGAACCGCGATAAGCTCAAGCAGCTGGTGATCGATGTCTTCCTCCTCGACGAGACCGAGTTCCGCTTCGATCTGCGGCGGACCGAGATCGACACCTGGGACTCGCTCGGCGTGGTCTCGCTCGCCGTCGGCGTGCACGAGACCTTCGGCTATCACCCGACGCCCGAGGAGGCGACCGCCCTGGCCGGCGTCGACGACGTGATCGCGCTGCTGGCGGCGCGTGGAATCGCGCTCGATGCCTGACGCGCCCCCGGTCCTGCCGTGGGCGGACGTCGACGCGCTGGCGTCGCGTCCCGACACGGTGGTGTGGGCGAGCCCGCGGGCCCGGCGCGCGCTGGAGTCGGCGTGGCCGACGGCGACCTGGCTCGACGCCGCGGGGCCGGCAGCGGCCGCAGCGCCGGCGGCGAGCACGCCGATCGCGACGGTGATCGCGATCGGCGCCGGCGCCTTCCTCGATCGGGTGAAGCTCGGCTGGCGCGAACGCGCGCCGGACGCGGCGCTGGTCGCGGTCCCGACCTTGTGGGGCAGCGGCGCCGAGGCCTCGCCGGTCGCGGTGTGGACCGAGGGCGGCAAGAAGCAGTTCCGGCTCGACCAGGCGCTGCGGCCGACCGCGGTCGCGTACCACCCCGGATTCGCCGCCACGGTCTCGCCCGATCAGGCGCGCGCGGCCTGCGGCGACGTGTGGGCCCACGCCGTCGAGGGATTCCTGTCGCCGCTCGCCGGCGACGCCCTTCGCACCGAACTGGCCGCGTTGATCGGCGAGCTCCTGGTCCTGCCGCCGGCGTCCGACGCGCGCTGGTTCGAGGTCGGTGGTCGCGCCGCCGCGCTCCAGGCGCGCGCGTCGGTCGGGCTCGTCCACGGTCTGGCCCACGTACTCGAGCCCGCGCTCGCGCGCCCCGATCTCGGCCACGCCCGGCTGTGCGCGCTGTTCCTGGCGCCGGTGTTGCGCTGGAGCGCCCGCACCTCGGGCGTGTGGCGCGAGCTGACCGAGCGCTTCGGCGTGGACGCGACCGCGGTCGAGGTCATGGCGGCGAGGCTGAGCGAACCGACGGTGCTGACCTCGCTGGCGCCGGCGGTCGAGGCCCACTGGCGCGCCGTCCTGCGCGACCCGTGCACGCGGACCAGCTCGGTGCTGGTCCGCCCCGACAGCCTGGCGGCGTTGACCGCGGCGATGGCCCCGGCGGCCGGGGGGCCGTCATGAGCGCGCTGCTCGACGCCCCGCCCTTCGCGCCGCGCGACGACGCCGCGTTCCTGGCCGAAGCCAACGCGCTCTCCGCGATCCACCTCGCCGGGAGCGCGGACTACCGCGCGATCTGGCCCGAGCTCGCGATCTCCGGCGCTCGTGCTGCGACCGCGGCCGAGCTGCCGTGGCTACACGTCGGGGTCTTCAAGCGGCTCCGGCTGCGCACCGAGGCGCCCGGCGTGAAACACCAGCGCGTGCTGCTCTCCTCGGCGACCACCAGCGGGACCTCGAGCCAGGTCGCGCTCGACGAGCACAGCGGGCGCCTGCAGGCGCGCAGCTCGCAGGCGATCCTCGAGGACTTCGTGGGCCCGGGGCGGAGGCCGCTCATCGTCCTCGATGACGCCGCCGCCTTGCGCCGGCGCGGTGAGGTCTCGGCCCGGGTCGCCGCCGCGCTTTCCCTGGTACCGCTGGCCAGCACCACGACGTTCGCCCTCGACGGCGACCAGGCCGCGCCGCGCTGGGATCGGATCGCGCTGGCGCTGGCCGACGCCGACGCCGCCCTGGTCTACGGCTTCACCTGGGCGCTGTGGCAGAGCTGGGCCCGGGCCGAGCGTCCCGACCACGTGGGCGCGCTGTTGCGGGCGCGACGGATCCACTTCGTGCACTCCGGCGGCTGGAAGAAGCTCGAGGCGGCGGCGGTCGATCGCGACACCTTCGATCGCGCGCTTCTCGACGACGCCGGGCCCGGGTCACGGGTGTGCGACTTCTACGGTCTGGTCGAGCAGAACGGGGTGATCTTCCCGCTGTGCGAGCACGGCGCGCGCCACGTACCGCGTTGGGCCGAGGTCATCGTCCGCGATCCGTGGACGCTCGCGCCGCTGCCGCCCGGGCACACCGGCCTGCTCCAGCTGATCAACGTGCTGGCCCACGGCGCGCCCTATCATTCGGTGCTCACCGAGGATCTCGGCGAGCTGCTCGACGGCGCCTGCGGCTGCGGCCGCGCCGGCCCGCGCTTCACGCTGCGCGGTCGGGTCCCGCAGGCCGAGCTGCGAGGGTGCGCCGTTGTCTGACCGCACACCCACGCCGACCGAGATCGCCGAGGCGTGGCACGGGCTGCGGCCGGCGATGATCCGCGAGCGGCCGCCCGAGCTGTCGCGCGACGAGTGGGCGTACCTGATCCAGTTCGTCGACACGAGCTGCTTGCGCGGGTTCATCGGGCCCGGCCGCGGCCGCGAGCGCGTGACCCTGGTGCTGCCCGGCAACGTGTCGCTGCTCGGCCCGCTGCTGATGATCGTGGCCACGCTCTCGGCCCGGGTCATCCGGGTCAAGCTGAGCAGTCGCAGCGACGACGTCGTGGAGCCGGTGCTCGCCTTCGCGCGCCGACACGGCGGTCCTCGCTTGCGCGAGGTCCTGGCCGGCGTCGAGTCGGCACGCCTGACCCGCGACGACCCGCGGCTGGCGGCGTGGCTGGCCGACGCCGACGTCCGCGTCGCCTTCGGCACCGACGCCGCGATGGCGGCGATCGCGCAGGCGCCGCACCGCGCCTCCAGCCGCTTCCTCGGCTTCGGCGACATGACGTCCGAGGCCTGGCTCGCTCCCGACGCCAGCGACGACGTGATCGACACCCTGATCAAGGTGTTCGCCATCTACGGCGCCCAGGGCTGCACCTCGCCGCGTCGCGCGGTCGTCCTCGACGGCACCCCCTCCGACCTCCGCACCCTCCGTTCTCGCCTCTGTGCCCGCTGGCCCTCGGTCATCCGCACCCCCGTCCCCATGCACCTGGCCTCGCAGAACCTCCTCCACGCCCAGCTCGCCCGCCACGCCGGCTTCGACGTCGCCCTGGCGCCCGGTCACGCGGCCGTCCTCGCAAAGTTGACGAAGTTGACACCGTCCCCTGAGGAGGAGGGGACGGTGTCAACTTTGTCAACTTTGGCGCAGGGGCCGCTGACGATGACGATGGCGGCGGCGGCGCTGGACGACGCGGTGGCGGCGCTGCCGCCCAACATCCAGACCATTGGCCTGGGCTTCTCGGCGGACGGCGCGGCCCGCGCCCGGGCCGCCTTGCGCGGCTCGCCGGCGCGCCGCGTGGTGGAGCTGGCCCGGATGCACCACTTCGAGCCGGTGTGGGACGGTCACCACCTTCCGGCGGTATTCTTCGACGCGTGATCGACGAACACGCCTTCAACGCTGCCTGGTACGGCGCGCCCACCGGCATCGTGCGAGATCCGGCGTGGCTGGCCAGCCCCGTCGACGAGGTGCGCACCGAGCTGGCCCGCTTCGCCTGGGTGGAGATGCGCTGCCCCCCCGGCGCCGTCGATCGCGCGCGCCTGGCCAGCCTCGGCTTCTTCGTCGCCGACACCCAGATCCGCTTCCGCCTCGGGTTGCGCGCCCTCGCCAGCACCCCGAGCGTGGAGGCGTTCGCGCTACGCTGGGCCGACCAGGCGCCGTTCGAGATCCCCGCCGACGCGATGGCGCCGTTCAATCACGAGCCTTACCGCCACGTGCCGGGCATGACCCAGGCCCGCCTCGACGATCGCTACGCGCGCTGGGCCGCGCTCCTGCTCGCCGACTCGCCGGCGACCTGCGTGCGCGTCGAGTACGGCGACCAGATCCAGGGCTGGTTCTTCTCCAAGCCCGAGGGACCGCGCCTGCGCATGGCGCTGGCCATGAACGCGCGCGACGCGGTCGCCAGCGGCCTCCACGTCTATCAGGCGGCCGCGCTCGGCTACGCCGGCCGCGGCCACGCCGTCGGCGAGGCCACGTTCAGCGCGCACAACACGGCCGTGCTCAACATCTATGCCCACCTCGGGGCTCGCTTCGTGTCCACCGAGGATCGCTGGCTGTGGATCCCGTGACCCGGCGGTAACGGCCGGCAATCCGCTCGACATGGCCGCGGTCGTGGTTATGCTGCGGTCCGCGTGGTCGCCCCACTCCTCGAACTCGAGCGCGTCACCAAGGCCTTCTACGGGCAGAAGGTCCTGTCCGAGGTCTCGTTCTCGATCCAGCCCGGCGAGGTCTTCGGCTACATCGGCCCCAACGGGGCCGGCAAGTCGACCACGCTCAAGATCCTGGCCGGGCTCATCACCCAGTTCGACGGCACGGTGAACATCGCCGGCGCCAACGTGAAGACCGAACGCAACGCCGCCCACGCCCTCATCGGCTTCATGCCGCAGTCGTGCGGCTTCCAGAACTGGCGCACCGTCGACAGCGCGCTCGACACCCTCGGTGATCTGAGCGGCGTCCCCGCCGACGTGCGCGCCCGCCGCATCCCGGCGCTGCTCGAGCGTTTCGATCTGCTGGCCGCGCGCAAGAAGAAGGTCAAGGAGCTGTCGGGCGGCATGACCCAGAAGCTCGGCCTCATCCAGGCGCTGCTCCACGAGCCCAAGCTGCTGGTGCTCGACGAGCCGCTCGAGGGCCTCGACCCGCCCAGCCGACAGATGCTCAAGGACGTCATCCGCGAGCGCCAGCGCGCCGGCACCACCGTGCTGTTCTCGTCGCACATCCTGTCCGACGTCGAGCACGTCGCCGACCGGGTCGGCATCCTCAACCGCGGCGAGGTCAGGACCACCGGCTCGATCCGCGATCTCACCAAGTCGTTCGGGCTCCCCACCGAGGTCGACGTCTGGTTCTCGGCCGCGCCGGCCGACACCGGCTTCCTGCGCGCCAGCACCAACACCGACGTCGCCGCCGACGACGAGCGCAAGCCCAACGAGTGGCGGCTCACGCTCGCCGCCGGCGCCAACGCCGACGCCGTCATCCACGCCCTGGTCGAGCGCACGCTGGCCGGCGGAGGCCGCCTGCGCAAGATCGGCGTGGCCGAGCCGGCGCTCGACGATCTGTTCGCCCGTTACATCCTCGAGAGCGACCGGTCGGCGGCCGTCGGAGGAGGCAGCCGTGGCAACTAGCCCGACCCTGCGCCTGGTCAAGGACGAGCTCTACGGCTTCGCCAAGTCGAAGGTGATGCTGGTCCTCTGGGTGATCCTGCCGCTCATCGCCATCGCCGGCTACCTGCTCCTGCGTGGCAACGAGAAGATCGGCATGGACCCCGACTCCAAGATGTCGGCGAGCGTGTTCATGTCGCTCATCCTGTCGAGCCTGTCGGGCACGGTGGCGGCGCTGATGGTCGCGGTCGACCTGGTCAGCGAGCGCCAGCGCAAGGTCTTCGAGCTGTTCATCATCCGGCCCATCCGCCGCGAGGTGATCATCTGGTCGAAGTTCATCGCCGTGTTCCTGGTCGTGACCATGGCCTGCATCCTGTCGATGGCGCTCGGCATCGCCATCGACACCATCCGCGGCGACGCCTTCACCAGCGCGATGGCCTACGACACGCTCAAGGGCATGGCCCAGCTGGTCTCGGTCATCGGCCTGTCGGCCGCGGTCGGCGTCATCTGCGGCGTGCTGGCCCGCAGCATCCTCGTCGCCGTGCTCCTCATCCTCTACGGTGGCCAGAACCTGACCATCGTGCCGATGTTGCCGACCTACCTCGGCGTCCTGCCCGACCAGTTCTGGGTCTTCCAGGCGATCTCGCTGATCCTGATCCTGGTGCTGACCTTCCTGGCTTCGCTCGCCTTCCGCCGGTCGCAGTTCTGAGCCGGGTCAGCCCGCGGCGCCTCGCTCGAGCTGCTGCTTGAGCGTCCGGGCCCAGCCATCGAGGTCGGTGATGGTGGAGGTCAGGAGCTCGGGCGACGCGGCCAGCAGCTCGAGCTGTTCGGTGAGCGCCTCGCGGGCCCGGCGCAGGCGGCTGCGCACGGTGCCCTCGGGCAGCTCGAGGATCTCGGCCAGCTCGGGGCCGCTCAGCTCCTCCCAGTAGTGGAGCTCGACCGCGAGCTGCAGCTCGAGCGGCAGCCGGCGCAGCGCGGCCAGGAGCAGCCGGTGCTCCTGGCGCTCGGCCGCCACGCCCCGCGGCGACATGCCCAGGTCCTCGACCGACGAGACCGAGAGGTCGGCGCCGGGCTTGCGGGCGCGGAAGAACATGTAGAGCTTGTTGCGCGCGACGCCGAGCAGGTAGGCGCGGAAGCTGGTGGCCTGGCGGAAGCGTTCGCGATCCTCGACGCACGCGAGCAACGTCTGCTGGATGAGATCTTCGGCCTCGCCGCCCACCTTGCTCTGGAAGAACCGGAAGAGGCAGTCGAAGTGACGCTGGAAGAGCTGGTCACCGGAGCCGCGATCACCGCCGCGCCACGCGTCGAGCAGCTCGAAGTCCGACGACGGCACCGGCGGCGATCGTATCACCGCGGCAGCCGCCGGTCAGCGTCCGCCGCGGGCCTGGGCCAGCTTGGTCCGGACCTCGGCCATCAGCGACGGATCGACGCCCTGCATGCGCTCCAGCGTCGTCACCGCGCGCTCGAGCGGCGCGATCGCCTGGCCTGGCCGGCCCAGGCCGATCAGCGACTCACCGACGCCGCCCAGCGCGCGCACCACGTAGGTGTGCTCGGGGCCGACCCGCTTCTCGAAGATGACGAGGGCTCGCTCGGCGCTGGTCAGAGCCTCGGCGTGTTTGCCCTGGCCGTTGAGCGGCGACACCAGGTTGTAGAGCGAGATGCCCACGTCGAGCGTATCGGGCTCTCCCTGCCGCTGGCGAATGGCGAGGGCGCGGCGGTGCAAGGCCTCGGTGCGGGCGTGGTCGCCGGTCCCCTCGACCGACGCCGCCAGCTCGTTGAGCTGGAACGCGACCCGCGGATCGTCGGCGCCATACGCGCCCTCGATCAGCGTGAGGGCCCGCGTGCGCAGCGCGATGGCCTCGTCGTGTCGCTTCAACTGGGTCATGACGCCGCCCAGGTTGCCGAGCGGCAGGGCCACGCGCGGATGGTCGGCGCCGAACTGCTGCTCGCTGAGGGCGAGCGCGCGCTGCATGTGGGGCAGCGCCTCCTCGGCGCGGCCGAGGTGACGCAGCACCTCGCTCAGGGTCTGCAGCGCCTTGGCCTCGCGCAGGCTGCCCAGGCCGTAGACCTCGACCATGGTGGCGTGGGCACGGCGCGCGGCGGCGAGCGCGTCGTCACCGCGGCCCTGATCGACGAGGAAGCCGGCCAGGCTGCTCTCGACCTTGGCCACGCCCTCGTAACGCGGCCCGAAGGCGGCGGTCCAGATCCGGATCGCCGACTCGAACTGGCGGATCGCACCGGCGATGTCGCCTTGCTCGACGAGGATCCAGCCGATCGTGTACTCCATCGAGCCGTGGTGCAGCGGCGGGTGACCGGCGCGCGCGACCGCGGCCTCGGCGGCGACCCGCTGCGCCAGCGCCTCGGTGGCCTTGCCCTCCTCGTAGCCGAGCACCCAGAGCTTCACCACCCAGGACGCGGCCACCGCCATGTCCTCACGCGCCTCGGACGAGACGCGGATGGCCTCGTCGATCGTGGCCAGGCTCTTCGCGCTCTTCCCGGTCGAGTCCAGGATGTCGGCCAGGTGGTAGAGCGCCTCGCCGTGCAGCGGCCCGTAGCCGGCGGCGCGCGCGTCCGGCACGAGCGTATCGAGCTCGGCCAGCGCCTCGGGGAAGCGGGTGGCCTTGTCGAGCGCCTTGACGCGCGCCAGCCGCTGGTACAACGCCTCGATCCGCGCCCGCGCCTCGGGATCGTGGGGCAAGGGTCGCGCCCGCACCAGCCGCTCGCTGTCGTCGCAGGCGTTGGTCTCGGCCAGGCCGCGCACAGCGCGCAGCGCCGCGTCGGCCACGCCGGCCGCGGTGGCGTCGGCGGCTCGTGGCTCGGCGAAGGTGGCGAGCACCGCGTCGAGCTCGGTCATTCGCCGCCGCAGGCAGATCACCCGGACGTCGAGCAGCGCCGCCGACTGCGTTCGATGGACGTGCGTGGCCTCGCAGGCAGCGATGTGAGCGCCCCGCCACGACGCCGCGTAACCGTCGAGCGCGGCCACGGTGCGATCGACGGTGGCGCCGACCGCGGGTGTGGCGCCGGCGCGCAGCGCCTGCTCGAGCGTGGCCCGCCGGGGTTGGTTCCACACCGAGGCCAGCTCCTTGCCGGCCTGCTTGCAGCTCGCCGCCGCCGAGGGCGGAGAACGCAGCGCGCCGCGCAGCGCCAGCGCACCGACGGCGACGAAGGCCACCGCCAGCGCCGCCGCGATCGCGGCCCGGCGACG
>SXJR01000561.1 GCA_005779305.1 Myxococcales bacterium | reverse complement strand
GACGGCGCGATCCTGCTCGTCGACGGCACCCAGGGCTTCCAGGACCAGACCCGCGAGCACGTCCTGCTCGCGCGCCCGGTCGGGGTGGAGCACCTGGTGGTGTTCGTCAACAAGATGGACGTCGCCGACCGCGAGCTGGTCGACCTGGTGGTGATGGAGCTCGACGAGTTGCTCCGTGGCTTCGGCTACACCGACGTGCCGGTGGTCAAGGGCTCGGCGCTGTGCGCTCTGGCCGCGGCCACCGCCGGCGCGATGGCGGACCCGTGGGTGGCGACCATCGACGAGCTGGTCGCCACCATGGACCGCGCCATCCCCGATCCGGTGCGCGATCTGGCGTCGCCGTTCCTGGTGACCGTCGAGGGTGTGCACACCATCGACGGCATCGGCACGGTGGTCACTGGCTGCGTGGCGCGCGGCGTCCTGCGGCTCGGCGAGACCGTCGAGATCGTGGGCCGTCGCGACGGCGCGGTCGAGGACGTGGTGGTCACCGGCATCGAGTCGTTTCACCGCGCACAGCGCGAGGCCAGGGCCGGCGAGAACGTCGGCCTGCGTCTGCGCGGCGTGCGGCGCGACGAGATCTCCGGCGGCATGGTGCTGGCGGCGCCCGGTTCGCTCCGTCCTCACCAGGGCGGTCGCGCCGAGCTCTACCTCATCGGCACCAAGGAGGGCGGCCGCCACAAGGCCATCCGCACCGGCTACCGGCCGCAGCTGTTCATCGGTGCCACCGATGTGACCGCCACGCTGGACGTCGGCGTGGAGATGCTGCCCGGCGCCCGCGCCGAGATCACCTTCACCCTCGACCGCCCGATCGCCCTCGAGCCCGGCGTCCGCTTCGCCGTCCGCGAGGGCCGCCGCACCATCGGCGCCGGCGTGGTCACCGAGGTGACCTGAACCCGACTGAATGACGGAATCCGACGGCCTGTGCCCGCGTGGGCACGGGCCGTCGCATTTTCGGTCGCATCGAGCGGTCGCCGCTCAGCGCCTGCCGGTGCGGATCCAGCGGGCCCGGCGCTGGGACCAGCCGGCCTCGTCGAGCAAGCCGGCGGCGCCGAGCGCGGCGGCGAGCGCCTCCTCGCGCGCGGCGGGGTCGAACCTCAGCGAGTGCCAGAGCTTGTGGGCGCACACCGGGCAGGCGTGGAGCGGGGCGCGGTCGGATTCGGCCTGGTTGTTGGAGCCGGCAAGGATGCAGCGGTAGTGGATGCAGTGCTGCAGGCCGAACATGTGGCCGATCTCGTGGACCATGGTCCAGGTGGCGCGTCGCAGCACCAGCGCCTGCCAGCCCGCGGGGCGGGCCTCGCCGAAGAAGGCCGGATCGTAGCGGGCGAAGCTCTGCACGCCGACGCGTTCGGTCAACGACGCCTGGCCGAAGACGAAGTTCCACTCGGGATCGGGATAGAGATCCTCCATCGTGATGCCGACGACACCGTAGCCGTCGGCGGGGACCTGCCACGACATCCATCGCAGGATGTCGGGCGCCAACGCCTGGCGTTTGCCGGTGTGGTCGTTGATGCGGGTGGTCGCCCCGATCTCCTTCAGCGACACCGCCGGCAGCATCTTCACCTCCAGGCCATAGAAGGCGTGGACGACGGCGACCAGCGGCTCGAGCGGAGGCGCGCCGTCGACGGCGAGCTCGCCGATGGGCAGGAGGTACAGGATCTTCCGCGTCGCGTCGGGCTTGTTGGGATCGGAGCCGACGAACGCATCGTAGGTCTGGCCGATCTCGGGATACGCCGTGAGCCAGTCGTTCTCGCCGGGTGGCGGCGGCGGCTCGAAGTCAGCCGCCGGATCGAACGCGCGCTGCAGCTCCGGTGACAGCTTGGACACGTCACCGATCGCCGCGACCCGCGGCTCCACCAGCGCGGCATCTTGTGGTGCGCGCCGCTTGGGCCGGTCCGGTCCACACCCGGCGCACGCGGCGACCACGACGCACGCCACCGCGGTGATCGCGATCAGCCGATGGGGCGCCAGGGTCCGGCCGAGTCGTTCGCCATCCACACGAACGAGACTAGCGCGCGATCGCGCCCGAGGCCGCGAACCCGTGCGGCCAGCGCCGGCGCGACCGCCTCGCCCGGGACATCGCCGGCCGTGGCCCAGGTGATCGGTCCGCTCGATTCGGCCACCATCACCCGCGGCGGCGTCCCCGGCACCTCGAACCGCCGCGGCAGCACGTACGCCGCCGACTCGCGCTGCGCGTCGTCCAGCTCGCCGCTGCCCACGTCGGGCCCATCGGCGTGGGCCGCCGCCAGCATCCGATCCATCCACAGCCGCAGGTGCACGACCTCGACGCCACCCGCGTCCAGCGTCGTCCCGATCTCGGGCACGGGCACCTGCTCGCGACGCGTCGCCGGATCGAGCTCGGCCAGGTGCTGCGCGCACACCACCCGCTGGCGGTCGAGGATGATCTCGGGCGCGCTGACCGCGATCAGCCTGGCCAGCCGCGGCGCCACCCGCTGGAGCTGGAGCAGCGCGTCCCTGCGCACCACCGCCGGGGCCGTGGCCGCCAGCTCCGCGGCGAGCCCGTCGCCGCCGTCCTCGAGCGCCTTCACGATCGCGCCGCGGGCCTCCGCGTCCAGCGCCACCGTGGCGGCATCGACCCGCGCCTCGCGCGCGCGCCACCACCGTCCGAGCACCACCGCCAGCTTGGTCTCCTCGCCGACCGCGAACGCGTCGAGCGCGCCCTGCGCGTCGTCGCACCACGCTCGATCGATCTCGAACGCGACATGACTGGCCACCTCGGCACCGGCTTCCACCGACGCAGGGTACCATCGCCGTCGATGGGGAATCGCCTGCGCTCGCTCGCGACCGCCGCGCTGGTGGTGTGCGGAGCGTTGCTCGCCTGTCGCGGCGAGCCCCAGGGCGGCACCCTCGCGAGCATCCAGAAGCGCGGCGAGATCACCTGGGGCGCCGACATCCAGGGCGGTGAGCCGTACCTCTGGGAGGACCCCAGCGACCCCTCGAAGATCGTCGGCTTCGAGGTCGACATCATGGACGCGCTGGCCCGGCGCCTGGGCGTGAGGCAGCGGTTCATCCAGTACAACTGGTCCAACCTGGTGCCCTCGCTCGAGCGCGGCGACTTCGACATCGCCATGAACGGGCTCGAGGCCACCGCCGAGCGCGCCGATCGCATCCTCCTGTCGCGTCCGTACTTCATCTATGCCGAGACCCTCGCCGTCCGGCGAGGCGCGACCTACAGGTCGCTCGCCGATCTCGAGGGCAAGCGGGTCGCCACGCTCAACCAGACCTACGCCCACGATCTGCTCCGCGACGCCTCGGTCGAGATCGTCCTCTACGAGGGCAACGAGGAGCCATACATCGATCTGGAGACCGGCCGCGTCGACGCCGTGCTGCTCGACAACGTCATCGCCGATCGCTACGGCTGCAACCGCCCGACGGTGACGTGTCTGCCCGATGACATCGCCCGCGGCACCTACGTCATCGGCATCCGCAAGAACGATCCCGAGCTGAAGGCCGCCATCGACGAGGCGCTCGAAGCCATGGCCGCCGACGGCGAGCTCGAGCGCATCCTCACCAAGGCCCGGCTCTGGGATCACCGCCAGACCGAGGCGCCGCCGCCGATGCCAGCGGTGAGCGTCAACCGGCCCCGTCACTTCGACGGGAACCAGGTGCGCCTGTTCCTCTCGGCTGCCGTGGTCACCCTGGCCCTGTCGTTCGGCGCGTTTCTGCTCGCCGTGCCGATCGGTCTGCTCCTCGCCGTGGCCCGCGTCTACGGCGGTCCGATCGTATCGGGCGCGGCCCGGGTCTACATCGAGCTCTTCCGCGGCACGCCGGTGCTGCTCCAGCTCTACGTCATCTACTACGGCTTCGCGCCGTACTACGCCTTCGGTCCGGTCGAGGCGGCCATCCTCGGTCTCGGCCTCAACTACGGCGCCTACGAGGCCGAGGTCTACCGCGGCGCGCTGCTCGCCATCCCGCGCGGCCAGACCGAGGCGGCGCGCGCGCTCGGCATGACCCCGACCCAGTCGCTCCAGCACGTGCTCGTGCCCCAGGCGCTGCGCATCGCGCTGCCGCCCATGACCAACGACTTCGTCGCGCTGCTCAAGGACAGCTCGCTGGTCAGCGTCATCACCGTCATCGAGCTGACCAAGCGCATGACCATCGCCGGCGCCGAGTTGCGCGGCTGGCTGGTGCCCGGCCTGGCCTGCGCCGCGCTCTACCTGGCGCTGTCGTTCCCGCTGTCGGAGCTGGCCCGCCGACTGGAGAGGAGGTTGACGCGTGATCAGCGTCCGATCGCTCTCTAAGCGTCACGGCGAGCGCAAGGTGCTCGAGGGCGTCACCGCCGAGGTGGCCAAGGGCGAGACCATCGCCATCGTCGGCCCGTCGGGTGGCGGCAAGAGCACGCTGCTCCGCTGCATGAACTACCTCGAGAGCTTCGACGGCGGCGAGGTCGAGATCGCCGGCGTGACCCTGCGCCCTGCGATGGGAGGCCGCGAGGCGGCGATCCTGCGCTCGCTCCGCACCAGCGTCGGCATGGTGTTCCAGCAGTTC
>SXJR01000560.1 GCA_005779305.1 Myxococcales bacterium | reverse complement strand
CGGCAGCGACGAGGCCCGCTGGGCCGAGCGCGCCACCCTGGCCGCGGAGCGCGGCCGCGCGGCCCGCGCCCAGCAGCGGCTCGACGATGCACGCGGCCACCTCGAGCGCGCGCTCGCCATCCGCCGCGAACACGCCGGCGCCGACAGCGTGCTGGTCGCGCGTTCGCTCCAGGATCTGGGCAACCTCGAGCTCGCCGCCGCGCGCTGGCCGCGGGCCGAGGAGCTGTTCCGCCAGGGACTCGCCATCGTCGAGAAGACCTCGGGGCCGCAGCACCCCGACGTGGCCCTGGCGCTGGGCCGCCTCGCCGTCACCGCCAAGGAGCAGGGACGGCTCGACGAGGCGGTGGCGTCGCTGCGACGCTCGATCGAGATCCTGACCGCCGCCGAGGGCGAGGCCAGCCCCAGCATGGCGACGGCGCTGGCCAACCTCGGCGTGGTGCTGGGCGAGCAGGACAAGGGCGAGGAGGCGCTGGCGGCGTACCAGCAGGCGCTGGCGGTGCGCGAGAAGGTGTTGCCGCCCGATCATCCCGACCTGGCGTCGACGATCATGAACGTGGGCATCGCCCTCGACGAGAACCTGGGGCGTCCGGCCGAGGCGGTGCCGTACTTCGAGCGGGCCCGCGGCATCCTGGAGAAGAAGCTCGGCACGGATCATCCGACGCTGGCGTTCGCGCTGCACGGGCTGGGGGCTGCGAAGCTGGCGATGGGCAAGGCCGAGGAGGCGGTGCCCGTGCTCGAGGAGGCGTATCGCATCCGCGGACTGCCATCGGCGGGCGCGGATCCGAGGCTGACGGCGGATACCGGGTTCCTGCTGGCCAAGGCGCTGTGGGCGGCGGGGCCGGCGAAGAAGGCGCGAGCGGTGGAGGTGGCGCGGGCGACGAGGAAGGCGTTCGCGGAGATTGGCTACGACCACGAGCCGTGGCTGGAAGCGCACGGGAAGTAGAAGGGCAAGGGCAAGGGCAAGGGCGACATTGGGCGGCGTGCTACCCTCTGGGGATGGGGGTCCGTCTCGCCGTGGCGGCGGTGGCCGTCGGGCTGCTCGCGCCAAGCGGGGCGGTCGCCGAGACCTCCGAGGCCGAGCTCAAGGCCGAGATGGTGGAGCGCTTCACCCGCTTCGTCGACTGGGATCCCGACGACCTGCCGCCCACAGAGCTCGCGGTGTGCATCGTCGGCGACAGTCCGATGAAGGCGCCGCTTGAGAAGATCGCCAAGGACCGCAAGATCAAGGACCGGCGGGCGCGAGTGCGCGTCGTCGCCGAGGCCGCGACCGTCGACTGCCAGATCGTCGTGATCGGCGGCAACGACAAGAAGCGGCTAGCGGCGGTGATCGCCCGCACCGAGGGTCACGCCATCCTCACCATCGCCGACGCGCCGGGCGCCGCCGCCGCCGGCGCCATCATCAACTTCTATCTCGACGCCAAACACGTGCGCTTCGAGATCAACACCCGCGCCGCGCGTGACAGCGGGCTCAAGGTGCGGGCCAAGCTGCTGCGCCTGGCCCGCGTCGTCGGAGGGAAGCCATGACCGGAGGTAAGCCTGGCCGTGCCCACAAGCTCTCGATCCGCACCCGGCTCACCCTGATCTTGCTCGGGTTGACCCTGGGCTGCCTGCTGGTCGGCTTCGCCATCGTCGGCGTGCGCCAGATCGACGGCCTGCGCGCCCAGCGCCTGCGGACCATGAGCGTGCTCGCCGACATGGTCGGTGACTCGTCGGTCTCGGGGCTCGCCTTCGGCGACAAGGACGACACCGCCAGCGTGCTGGCGCTGCTCCGCCGCTTCCCCGACATCGAGGTGGCGGTGGTGTTCGACGAGGAGGGCGCGCCGTTCGCGACCTACCGCCGCGACGGTGCCAGCATCGAGGTCGGCGCCGCCCAGCCCCTGGTGGTTGGGGCCCGGCCGGTGCGCGAGGTCCGCGATCGCCTGTCGGTGGTGCGCCAACCCATCGACCACGAGAACCACCACTACGGCACGGTCGAGCTGATCTCGTCGAACGCAGCGCTCGCCGCCGAGATCCGCGCCCTGGTCGCGACGCTCGTCGCGATCGCGGCCGCCCTGGTGCTGGCGTCGATCGTGGTCGCCTGGTTCCTCCAGCGAGGCATCACCCGACCCATCCTCCAGCTCGCCGAGGTTGCCCGCCAGATCACCGAGGGCGGCACGCCGTCGTTGCGCGCCGCCACCGGCCAGCCCGGCGAGATCGCCGTGCTCGCCGCCGGCTTCAACGCCATGCTCGAGGAGCTCGAGGCCCGCGAGCGCGAGGTGATGGCGTCGCGCGACACCCTGCGCGCGGTGATCGACGCTTCGCCGGTCGCCATCATCGGCGTCGACAGCGACCGCAGGGTCACGTTGTGGAGCGTTCGCGCCGCCGCCTACTTCGGAACGCCCGAGGCCGAGGCGCTCGGTCGGCCCATCGCCGAGGCCGCCCACGATCTGGCGCTGACCTCGACGTGGACGCCGTGGCCGGGCCCGGTGGTGGGCAAGGACGTCGAGCTCGACACCGGCCGCATGCTCGCGATCTCGATCGCCGCGGTCCCCGACGGTGGCGCCGTGGTCATGGCTGCCGACATCACCGAGGAGCGCCAGGCCGCGTTCGCGCTGGCCGAGCGAGCCGCGCAGCTCCAGCGCGCCCAGAAGATGGACGTGGTCGGTCGTCTCGCCGGCGGCGTGGCCCACGACTTCAACAACCTGCTCACCGTGGTGCTGGCGTCGTGCCAGATGCTGGCCCGTCGCGGCGCCTCGCGCCCCGAGCTGCACGGCTACATCGAGAACATCCAGAACGCGGCCCAGCGCGGCGCCGCGCTGTCGCGCCGCCTGCTCGGCTTCTCGCGCCGCTCGGCCGCAGACCAGCGCGTCGTCGACATCCGTGGCGTGGTCAACGACCTCGAGAAGATGGTGCGGGCGGTGACCGGCGAGAACGTGACGATCGCCAAGGATCTGGCCGCGGGCCCGTCGACCGCCCACCTCGATCAGGGCCAGCTCGAACAGGTCCTGCTCAATCTGGTCATCAACGCCCGCGACGCCATGCCCAGCGGCGGCGTCATGACCCTGCGTACCCGCCTCGATCCGGACGGTGCGGGTGGCCCGTCCGGCCTGCGCAGCCCGACCGGAGGCTGGGTCGCACTCTCGGTCGAGGACACCGGCATCGGCATGTCGAGCGAGACCCTGGGCCGGATGTTCGAGCCGTTCTTCACCACCAAGTCCAACGGCACCGGTCTGGGCCTGGCCACCGCCCGCCAGCTGGTCCGCGACATGGGCGGCGACATCACCGTCGACAGCCGGGTCGGCCGCGGGACGACATTCACGGTGTGGCTGCCGCTCCTCGACGGCACCGCCGATCGATCGACCGAGCTGACGGCGGTGCCGCTCGCCACCACCGCTGACACCGTGCTCCTGGTCGAGGACGAGGTCGCGCTTCGCAACCTGGTCCAGATCCTCCTGACCGAGGCCGGCTACCACGTCCTCCCGGCCTCGACCTCGCGCGAGGCCCTGGCCCTGGGCATGGCACCTGGGGTGACCGTCGACCTCCTCCTCACCGACGTGGTGATGCCCGGGCTCAGCGGGCCCCAGCTCGCCGCCGAGCTGATCCGTCGCCGACCCGAAGTCCAGGTCCTCTACATGTCCGGCTACGTCGGCGACGCCCTCGCCGAGCAGGGCCTCGACGAGTCGGCCGTCACCATGATCCAGAAGCCGTTCAAGCCCGAGCAGTTGCTCCGGCTCGTGCGCGACACGCTCGACGCGCGGCCGCTGCCGCGAGCGCACCGGCCCTCGGAGCTGGGCCTCAACGATCCGGGCCGGGCCTGACCCCACCTCGTCGATGGACGCGCGGGTGGGATAAACATCCCTCGCACCCACGCGCGGTCGATGTCAGCGGCTCGCAGGCGCAGTCAGGACCTTGTCAGCGGCTCGCCGAGGTGAGCCCGGCGGTTCGCGAGGAACTTCGCCCCGACGACCGCGCACGACTGGCGCGATCCAGGACGGTAACGCGAGGCCCGGACGGCCCGATGGTCGCCATCTCGTCGAACCCGAGTGCGGTTCGGGCGGGGTGAGCCCTGGCACGAAACATGATGAAGGGCCTCGGCGAGGAGGCCTGTATGCGAACGCTCCACGTCGTCACCGCGATCGGGATGCTGGCTGTCACCGCCGTGGCGGCCCACGCCGAGGCGCCGGCGCCGCAGTGGACGCCGGCTCCCGCCGGCACGTTCGTCGGCGGTAGCTCGCCCCACGATCCGCGCCCGCGCGGCGGCTACGTGGTCGTCGGCGAGCCCTTGCCTCCGCCCGATGACACCTCCGCGCACGCGGCGGTCATCTTCTACGTGAACAAGAACGGCGGCACCTACGTGCCGGGCAACAACGACGCGCGCACCAACCGCTCGACGATCGTGAGTCAGACCCGGACCGTGCCGGCGTGGACCGTCTCGGCCGCGGGCTGGCAGCAAGTCATGACCTGCATGAACACCATGTTCCAGCGCTGGAACGTGACCATCACCGACGTCGATCCCGGCAACGTGCCGCACTACGAGCTGGTCACCGCCGGCCGGCCGCAGGACATCGGCATGCAGCAGGGCGTGGGCGGCGTGTCGCCGTTCTCGTGCGGGACCATCAACAACTCGATCGTCTTCACCTTCGCCGAGGTCTACGGGACCGACTACCGGTCGGTGTGCGAGACCAACGCGCAGGAGATCGCGCACTCGTTCGGCCTCGACCACGAGCGCCTGTGCCAGGACCCGATGACGTACCTGAGCGGGTGCGGCCAGAAGACCTTCCAGAACACGGCAGCGGCCTGCGGCGAGTACTCGAACCGCGCCTGCCAGTGCGGCGGCTCGACGCAGAACTCGGTCGCGCTGCTCGATCAGCGCATCGGTCTGCGCCCGGCCGGCGGCATCGACGCCGGTCCCGGTCCGTCGATCGACGCCGGCCCGAGCATGGGCCCCGACGCGGGCCAGCCGCCGCAGGCCGACGGCGGCAACCAGCCGCCGGGCAGCGACGCGGCGAGTAGCCCGTCCGACCCCGACTCCGGGCTGGGTCAGGACGAGATCACGACTGGATGCGGCTGCGCGGGCGGTGCGAGCGGCGGTGCTCCCCCCCACGTGCTGTTGCTCGCGATGGCGATCATCGTCGGCGTGGGCCGGCGCCGGCGTCGTTCGCTCGCGCAGCCGCGACCCGCCCGCGTCAGCTGACGCGGGTGAGCGCCGGGTTCTGCTCGCGCGCGACGTTGTAGAGGCGGCGCAGGTTGTCGAGGTCGGTGCCGTCGGTGGCGCCGGGCAGGTAGCGATAGTCGACGGCGCTCTTGCGGGTGATGCGCAGGACGGCGTCTCGCAGCGTGATCTCGACCGCGGGCTCGACGGTGGTGACCAGCAGGATCTTCTGCACGTCGGCCCAGGTGAAGCGGCGCTCGCCGAGGTCGGTGGTGACGCGCATGCCAGCGTGACCGGCGTCGCCGGAGCGCACGTGCGTCGCCGGGCCGCGCACGTCGCGCAGCGCCGCCGGCCGCGCCGGCTCGGTGGGCTCGCTGGGCTCGACGGGACCGGCCACGAGCGAATCGAATCGATCGAGGAGGCGGCTGTGGCCGATCACGGCCAGGGCGCCGGCGACGAGCGCCGACCACAGCCCGAAGCGCGACGACACACCGACGTCGAGCCCGCGCGGCGGGCCGAACGACCACAGGACCAGGAGCGTGATCAGGCCAAGCGCGATCGCCGACAGCGCGGTCCAGGTGGTGATGGCCGGGCTGCGGTAGCCCTTCAACACCTGGTACCCCGAGGCGACCAGCGCGACGCAGAACTGCAGCGCGATGTGCGCCGCCAGCCAGGCCAGGCCGCCGGGCAGCCGGCCGGTGTAGACCTCGGGACAGGCATCGCACAGGACGACCACGAGGCCCGAAGAGCCGCGGAAGGGGATGGGGTTCAGCTCGACATCCAGCCCGCCCTCGTAGTCGATCGAGAACCAGGGCAAGACGAAGCTCAGCACCACGAAGAGCAGCGCGATCACGAACGTGGCGAGGCGGGCGATCTGGCCCATCGGCGCCTATGTTACAAAGCGCCCTCACCCCGGAGAAGGAATACGATGGCCAAGATCAAGGTCGCGAACCCCGTCGTCGAGATGGACGGCG
>SXJR01000559.1 GCA_005779305.1 Myxococcales bacterium | reverse complement strand
TGGCTGCGAGTCACGGGGCGGCTGGGCGCACGCAGGCCGAGACGCCGCTGCAACCGGTACATCGTCGACTCCGACGCGAGGTACAGGCCTGCGTCGGCGAGCTGCGGCACCAGCTGCTTCGGCGAGACGCCGCCGTAGCGTGCGCTTGTGAGCACGGTGACAACCTGTGCTTCCTCGGCAGCAGTCAGCGCGTTCGTTCAGGTCCGAGGCTTGCGCTTGTCCGCCATCACCGGGAGGCTACGCGCTTCGCGCAGCCACTTCGACAACGTCTCTTGCGAGACGCCTGTCTCCCGCGAGAGCCGGCGTGCGCTCACGGCGTCCTTGCCCGTGAGCTTCTCGAGCATCTTCTGCTTGTAGGCCATCGAGAATGGTCTCGTCACACGTCATCGCTTCCTCGCCCCACGCTCGGATCCGAAGGAAGCGACAACTACCCTGCCACTGGGGGGAAGGCTGAGCTGCCAGCGATGTACGCGATCTGCACCATGGCACTCTGTCCCACGTGGGACTCGACCATGTGGCAATCTTATGTAATATCGTCGTAAATCAATGGCGGCAAGGAATCGGCAGATCGACCTGTTCGAGAACCGCGGGCGGGGCGGAAAGCGCTCCGGTGCGGGCCGCCCACGTGGGCCGGGCCACCATCGCAACTGGGTTCGGCTGCGGGCGACGCTCTCGAAGAACGTCCCGGTGCACGTGACCTTGCGGGTGGTGAAGGAGGTCGGGGGGCTGCGGCGCCGGCGGGCGTACCAGGCGATCCGGCGGGCCTTGAAGACCAGTTTCGTGCGGCCGGACTTCCGCGTGGTCCACGTGAGCATCCAGCGCGAGCACATTCACTTGATCTGCGAGGCCGACAGCGAGAGGGCGCTCGGCCGCGGGATGCAGGGGCTCCAGATCTCGGCGGCGCGCCATCTCAACGCGGCCGTGGCGCTCGATCGGGGGAAGGCCGAGCGCCGAAGGGGCACGGTCTTCCCGGAGCGCTACCACGTCGAGCCGCTCACCTCGCCGCGCCAGGTCCGCCACGCCATCGCCTACGTGCTGAACAACTGGCGCAGGCATCGCGAGGACCTGGCGGGATTCGCGCAGAGCCGCGCTGCGATCGACCCGTACGCCAGCGGCGTCCTCTTCGACGGCTGGAAGCGCAAGGGACCGTTCATCCCGCCGGAGGGCTACCTGCCGTTGCAGGTCGCCTATCCGCAGACGTGGCTGCTCACCGTCGGCTGGCGACGACACGGGCCGATCGATCCGCGCGAGGTGCCGGGCCCCATGGCCGCGGCGTAGTCACGGCCGGCGAGGGCGGCACTCGCCCGGGCCCACGATCAGACCGTCCAGGTCCAGGTCCACGTCCACGTCGACGACCACGGCCACGTCGACGTCCACGTCGACGTCCACGTCGACGACCACGGCCACGAGGCCGTCAACGATCACGACGACGACCACGCTCACGTCCACGACCGAGCGCAATCGTGAACGTTGACGTGGGCGTGAGCGTGGACGTCGACGTGGATCTGGACGATCCGCGGAAGAACGAATCTGTGGCAATGTCATCCCCTCTTGACGCGCACCACGCGCACCGTGCGGGTGACGACGCCCGCGCTCGAACGATCGCTGCCGTCGGGGCTGGTGACCATCGGCCCCGTGGTCGAGCCGACGCTGATCGCGCACGGCGATGACGACGAGGCGCGCGAGGAGCTGCGCATCTTCCTGGCCGATCACCTGGCCAAGCTGCCGGCGGCGCAGGCGGCGCGCTACTTCCTGCCCGAGGACGTCCGGGTCGAGATGGTCGAGGTCGAGCTCGAGCCCGGTTCGCCGGTGCGGCCGCGCCCGCCGCGCACGGTAGCGGTGACGTGCATCGTGTTGCCGCACGGCGCGGCGCACTGGGTGCTGGCGCCGGCCCTCGACGCCTCGTTCCACGTCGACAAGAAGGAAGACCTACAGGAGGTGGCGCAGCGCGAGCTGGCGCGGGTGGCGGCAGCCCGAGAGCTCGACGGCGACGACTGGCGGAGGGTGTTGCCGCCGCTCGAGGCCGAGGTGGTGGCCATCGATGTGTCGGTCGGGCTCGAGGCCGAGAGCGGTCCGAGCGAGGCCCGCATGGTCGAGGAGGAAAGGCGACGCGCCCACGAGATCCTCGACAAGCTGGCCCGCCGGCTGGCCGATCGGGTGCGCGGCGGCGGGGTCGCGCTGGTCGGACGCGAGCGCGAGCTGGCCTCGCTCGAGGCGTTGCTGGGCGGGCGCGAGCGGCTGGCGGTGCTGGTGTGCGGCGACGAGGCGGTGGGCAAGACCGCGCTGGTCGACGCGTGGGCGCGCCGTCACGAGCACAAGCCGGCGTGGGTGACCTCGGTGGCGCAGCTGGTCGCCGGCGCGTCGGGTTTCGGCGAGGCCGAGCAGCGGGTCGGCGAGATGTTCAAGGCCGCCGAGCGGCTCGACGCCGTCCTCTACTTCGAGGATTTCGGCGGCCTGTTCCGCGAACGCCCGGAGGAGGGCGGCCACGACGTCACAGCGATCGTGCGCCGCTTCGTGGTCGAGGGCCGCGTCCGCGTGATCGGCGAGATCACGCCGCTGGCGCTCGAGCGCGCGGAGCGCCGCGACGTCGGTCTCACTGGCGCCATGACGCGGCTGGTGCTGGCGGCCATGGAGCCGGCGGGGGCCGCGGCGGCGCTGGCGGCGCACGCCGCGCACTGGAAGCAGGCCGAGTCCAGGCGACCGCAGCTCGGCGCGGCGGCGGTGCCGGTGATCGTCGAGCTGGCCCGCCGCTACCTCCCGTACCGGGTGTTCCCCGGCAAGGCGGTGCGCCTGGCCGAGGAGCTGCGCGCGGCGCGCGAGGGCGCCCTCGGCCTCGACGGTGAGCCGCTGGTGCTCGGGCCCGACGACGCCTACGACGGCTTCTCGCGCATGAGCGGGATCCCGCCCTTCCTCCTGCGCGAGGATCGCGCGGTTGCGCTCGACGAGCTGATCGCACGCCTGCGCACGCGGCTGGTGGGCCAGGACCTGGCGGTGCGGCGCGTGGCCGAGACCCTGTGCATGGTCAAGGCTCAGCTCCAGCCCGCCGACAAGCCGCTGGCCACGTTCCTGTTCGTGGGCCCGACCGGCGTCGGCACGACCGAGCTGGCCCGCAGCCTGGCCCACCTGCTGTTCGGCTCCGAGGAGCGGATGGTCCGCTTCGACATGAGCGAGTACGCCGACCCGTGGGCGGCCGAGCGGCTGATCCGCGGCTCCGAGGCCGGCGACGGCCAGCTCACCGCCCGCGTGCGCGAGCAGCCGTTCTCGGTGGTGTTGCTCGACGAGATCGAGAAGGCCCACCCGGCGGTGCACGACCTCTTGCTCCAGGTCGCCGGTGAGGGCCGGCTGACCGACGCCCGCGGCCGCACCAGCTTCTTTCACAACACGATCATCATCCTCACCTCGAACCTGGGCGCCCAGCACGCGGCTCGCGACGACGAGCTGCGCCGCTACCGCACCGCCATCGAGGCCGCGTTCCGGCCCGAGATGCTCAACCGCCTCGACGCCGTGATCGCCTTCCATCGCCTCTCGCCCGAAGAGGTCGCGGCGGTGACCCGCCTGCACGCCGGCCGGCTCGCCGATCGCCGCGGCCTGGTGCAGACCACGGTCAGCCTCGACATCAGCGAGGCCGCGCTGGCCGCGCTGGCTGCGGGCGGCTACTCGCTGGCCTACGGCGTGCGCGCCCTGCGCCGCCACCTCGACGAGCAGATCGTCGCGCCGGCCTCGCGACTCCTGGCCAAGGCCGGCGTCGACGGCCATGGCGGCGTGATCGCCGTGCGCGTCGCCGGTGAGGCGCTCGGGCTCGAGGTCGCGGCCGGCGCCCACCTCGGCACGCTGGCGCCGCCGGTGCGGGGCGAGGTCCCGGCCATCGAGGTCTCGCTCCACCGCCGCGGCGGCCAGGGCGGCCGGCGGAGCGCGCGCGGCGTCATGGCAGTGGCCGAGTGCCGGCGGGTCGCCGATCGCTGGCTGGCCCGCGACCTCGCCACCGAGGTGATGGACCAGGTGCGCTGGCTCGAGGGCCAGCTCGCCGGCGCCGGCGGCGAGAAGAAGCGCAAGCGGAAGCGCGACGCGATCTCCAGCGATCAGCGCCAGCAGATGCTCACCGAGCAGCACCGCCTGCGCACCGCCTACGAGGCCGCGCGCGTCGCCCGCGACGAGATCGCCGCCGCCGAAGAGCTGGCGCTCGAGGCCGCGCTGGCCGGCGAAGACCTCGCCGGCCTGGCCCGCGAGGTCGAGGGGATGCTGGCCCGCTTTCAGCGCGCCATGTTCTGGCTGGCGGTGTCGCGGCTCGAACACCGCGACGAGATCACCCTGGGCCTTTCGTCGCCGGAGGTCGCGGGCCCGCTCGAGCGCTGGACCCGGGCGTTGCTCGCCGGCGCGCCGGAGCGCGGCTGGGGTATCACGGCCCACCTGCTCCACGTTCGCGATCCGTCGCCGGTGTGGCCCGAGTCGCGGGTGTGGGGTCAGCCGCGCAGCGCGCTGTGGCTGCAGGAGCGCTTCGACCGCGACAGCGACGGCATCCGCAACCTGATGCTGCGCGTGCGCGGCCCGGGCGCGGCATGCCTGCTCGGCCTCGAGTGCGGTGGCCATCGCTTCACCGGCCTGTTCAAGCAGAACCCGGCCCATCTGGTGATCCGCCGCCTGGCGCTGGCCGTCGACTTCGACGACACGAAATGGCTGCAGCTGGGCACGCTGGCGGCGCCGGCCGCCGCGCCCAAGGGCCAGGTCGAGCGCACGTACCCGGCCGCCGGCGATCACGTGATGGTGTGGGACCGCCGCGTCGACGTGCCGTGGGCCGAGCACCTGGCGCGGCTCGAGGAGGTCGGCCTGGCGTTGATCGAGCGTGGCCTCGACAAGGACAAGACTCCGAGCGAGCTTTTCCCCGTCGAGCTCACCGAGGCCGAGGACGACGACGGCGAGGACGACGCGTGAAGCGAACGCTGACCCTGGCGGTGTTCGAGCGCCGCATCGACGGCTACCTGCGCTGGCACCCGCTGGTGCCGTGGGACAAGGCCGGACTCCTCGGCGGCAAGAGCGAGGTCCGGCTGCGCGAGGACCTGACCCGGATGGTGCGCGAGCACGTGCGCACGCTCTCGCCCGCCGATCAGGAGCTCTGGTACGCGGCGCCCGGCCTGCGCCTGCACCAGGTTCACCTCGATCTGAGCGTCAAGAGCGCCACCCCGGTGCGGGTCTCGGGCCGCTTCCCGTTCGTGGTCGAGCCGCGCTGGTTCAACGAGCGCGAGCAGCGGCTGTGTGCGTTTCACCCGCTGGCGCCGGGCGACTGGTTCGACGCCGCCGACCTGCGCGAGGTCGAGGAGCTGGCCCCGCACTTCGCGCGCCGGGCGTGGAAGGGCGCCGACGAGAGCCGAGTGTTGATGTACCGCTCGATCGGCAAGGAGCGGCTGCTCACGGTCTCGTTCACCGTCGAGCCCGAGACCCTGCTCGACAAGGCCCAGGCCCGGCGCGAGCGACCCGGCGCTGGCGTGGGCGGCGGCGCGCGGCGGGTCCTATCCCGGCTCGGCGTCGATCAGACCGCACGCGCCATCGACGCAACGTTGCCGACCGGGGTCCCGCGCGAGCCTTACCGGTCGCAGCTGAGCCGGGTGCTGGGCGGCCGGCCGCGGTCGACGATGCTGGTCGGTCGTCCGGGTTCCGGACGGTCGACGCTCCTGGCGCGCTGGGTCGCCGACCGCCTCGAGGAGGATGGATGGTTCCTCCACCGCCACACCGACCGCATCCACCGGGTGTGGCGGCTGTCGGGCAAGCGCCTGGTCGCTGGCATGAAGTACCTGGGCGACTGGGAGGCGCGGCTGCTCGACGTGGTCGAGGAGGCCCGCGAGCACCGCGGCATCCTGTGGTTCGACGATCTGCACCTGTTCGGGCGGCTGGGCGTGACCCGGCAGTCGGAGCGCAGCTTCGCCGACTTCTTCCGTGCGCCGGTGCAGCGCGGCGAGGTGGTGGTGATCGGCACCGTGACCCGCGAGCAGCTGGCGCGGCTCGAGGACGACGCGCCGTCGTTCGCCGGCCTGTTCACCCGCATCGCGGTCGAGCCGACCACGGCCCAGGAGACCGCGCGGCTGGCCCTGGCCGAGGCCCGGCGGCTCGAGACCGAGCGCCCGATCGAGCTGCATCCGTTCTTGCCGCGCACGGTGATCGAGCTGGCCGGCGCGCTGTTTCCGTGGACGGCGATGCCGGGCGCGGCTATCGATCTGCTGCGCAAGCTGGCCGTGGCGCGGGCGCCGGCGGCGGTGGCGGGCGGACCGCGCGGTCCGGCGGTGACACTCGAGCCGGCCGACGCGGTGGCGCTGGCGGCGCGCGAGACCGGGCTGCCCGAGCACCTGATCCGCCTCGACGCGCCCCTCGATCCGGTGCTGATCGAGCGCCACTTCGCCGCCCGCGTGATCGGCCAGGAGGAGGCGACGGCGTGCGCCACGGAGCTCGTGCTACGGGTAAGGGCCGGGCTGGTAGACGCCGGCCGGCCGCTCGGCGTTTACCTGTTCACCGGGCCGACCGGCACCGGCAAGACCGAGCTGGCGACGGCGATGGCCGAGTACCTGTACGGCGACGCTCGCCGGCTGCTGCGCTTCGACATGAGCGAGCTGTCGGGCGGCGACGCGGTGGCGCGGCTCATCGGTGATCGCTACACGCCCGAAGGCCTGCTCACCCAGCGCATCCGCGAACAGCCGTTCGCGGTGGTGCTGCTCGACGAGATCGAGAAGGCCCACCCGTCGGTGCTGGCGCTGCTGCTCCAGCTCTTCGACGAGGGCCGTCTGACCGACGCCGCCGGCGAGGTGGCCAGCTTCCGCCACGCGGCGATCGTGATGACCTCGAACCTGGGCGCCAAGGCGGCGTCGCCGATCGGCTTCGGCGACGGCACCCAGGCGGTGATGGGCGAGATCGCCAAGGCGGTGCGGGAGTTCTTCCCGCCCGAGCTGTGGAACCGCATCGATCGGGTGGCGCGCTTCAAGCCGCTCACGCCCGAGGTGGCGGCCCGTGTCGTCGACAAGGAGCTGGCCAAGCTCCTGGCCCGGCGCGGCCTGCGCGAGCGCAACGTGTTCGTCTTCGCCGGCCGCGCCCTGCGCGAGCGAGCGGTGAGCCAGGCCTTCGATCCGCGCTACGGTGCGCGCACGGTCAAGCGCTGGCTCGAGGACCAGGTGGCGTCGTCGCTGGCCGAGGCGCTGTCGACGGCGCCGCCGGCGAGGCTGACGGTGGCGCGCCTGCGCGACGATCGCGGCCAGGTCGCGGTCGATCTCGAGCAGCTCCCCGAGGCGCGGCCGCTCGCCGGTGACTTTCCGCTCGCGGCCTGGCGCGAGATGTCGGCGGCGGCGCTGGCGCCTCACACCGAGGCGGCGGCGCTCGAGATCGACGCGGTGCTCGCCGGCGCGGTGCTCGCGGCCCAGGACGAGGTGGCCCGGACCAGCCCGCGTTCGGCCGAGGTCCGCTACTTCGTCGAGACGTATCGCGATCAGCTCACCGGCCTGCGGGTGGCGCTGGCCGGCGAACGCAAGCCGACGCGGCCGACCCGGCGCGAGCGCGAGGACTCCGACGACGAGATCACCCATGACCTCGAGGCGTTCAGCCACGACTCGATCCCCAAGGCCGGCGGCTACTACCGGGCGCCGATCGAGCAGGTGCGGCGCTTCGATCGGCGCAGCGTGGCCAGCTCGCGTCACCGCGCGCTCGATCAGGGGGCCGCGCTGGTGGCGCTGGCCCGGACCCGGTTGTGTGTCGATCACGTCGGCGTCCTCGCCGATCCCGACGCGCACGCGTTGACCCTCCAGCTCTCGACCGTGGGCCAGCGCAAGGCCGAGGGCTGGGATGCGATCATGCTGGCGTTGCTGCCGTGGATCGATCGCGGGCTCGACACGCTGGCGAGCTGTGTTCGCGACGAGGATGGGAGCATCGTCGAGGCCTGGGATCACACGGGCAACCTGGCCCACAGCGTGGCCGCGGTGCGCGAGGTGCTCGCCGGTCCCGCGCTTCTCGGCGAGCACGGCTCGCACGTCTTCCAATCGATCGCCGGCGAGCCGGAGATCGTGCGGGTGGCCGTCACGCCGGGCGCGCCCATGGGCTTCGACGCCAAGGTCGCCTGCGCCGCCCACCGCGACGCGCTCGCCGCCTACGACGACGCCATCGCCGCCGGCGGCGCGGCCCCGCCCAACCCCGAGCCGCTCTTGCCGGTGGTGCGCGCCATCAGCTACACGCCACCGCGCCGGGTCGGCGAGCCGGTCGTCGCCGAGGTCGAAGACTTCGTCACCGGCTTCGCCGCCCGCGTCACGGCGCCGACCCTGGCCGAGATCATCCAGCACTGCTGGCACGTGCGCTGGAGCCGCACGTCGAGCACGACGGGAGGCAGCCATGGCCAAGGCTAGCTTCCGCGTCTTCTTCACCGAGCACGACAACGGCAAGCTGTCGGGCGTCGTGATTCGCCGCCGGACCACGTTCCTCGAGCACGATGCGCCGGCGACCTGGGGCGACAGCGAGGACGATGTCCTGGCCGGGCTCGAACCGGCGCTGACCAAGGCGGTCACCGGCAGCGGCGCCGCGCGGTTCCTGTTCCAGGAAGAGCTGCAGCTCCGCCGCGTCGCGGTCGAGGTCCGGCCCAAGGCTGCGGCCGGCGGCGCCTGGGTGCTGGGCACCCGCACCATCCCGGTGCGCATCGGCTTCGCGGCCTGGCAGGAGAAGGAGATCTGGCGGGTGGTGGTGCCGCGGTTCGGCTGGAGCCTCGCGCTCGAGGACGTCGACGACGCCGGCGACATCCTGCGCCACGCCGTGTTCTCGGCCATGCTCGGCGACGATCCGGCCAGCGTGTTCGACTTCCGACCGGCGCGGCGCGAGTGGATCCGGGTGTGGGAGCTGCCCCACCTCGCCTCGGAAGAGGACGACGTGTCCGGCGAGGACGAGGCCGTGCCACCGACGGTGGCGGCGGTGGCCGAGGACTGGACCCTCAAGCTGCGCCGCAAGCTGGCGGCGCCACCGGTGGGCGACGTGCCGGCTGGCGTGGCGCTGTGCGCGGCGATCGATCGCAGCCCGCCGCGGTCGATCTTGCTGATCGGGGAGAGCGGCGTCGGCAAGACCGCCCTCCTGCGCAAGGCGGCCAAGCACCTGGCCGACAAGAGCAAGGGCAAGGCCGCGGCCCGTCGCCGGCTGTGGGCGACCTCGGCCGGGCACATCACCGCCGGCATGGTCTACCTCGGCATGTGGCAGGAGCGGTGCCTGTCGCTGGCGCGCGAACTGGGCGGCACCGACGACTGGTTGTTCGTCGATCGCCTCGCCGACCTGCTCGCGCCGCAGTCCGACGGCGCCACCATCGCCGACCTGCTCGCGCCCGCCATCATCGCCGGCGAGCTGCGCGTGATCGCCGAGGCCTCGGAGCCGGAGCTGGCCCGCTGCCGGCGCAAGCACCAGGCCTTCGTCGACGCCTTCGACGTGATCCGCGTCGACGAGCCACCGGCCGACGTCGTGATCGACATGATCCGGACCCACCACCACCGCCGCGATCCCGAGGTCGAGTGGCACCCGGCGGCGCTGCGGCGGGCGGTAGCGCTGCTGGGCGCGTTCCGCCGCGACCAGCGCTTCCCCGGCAAGGCCATCGCCTTCCTCGACTGGTGGAACCAGGACGCCCACAAGCCGCCACGGCAGATCCTGCCCGGCGACGTCGCCGCCGCCTACGCCCGCTGGTCGGGCCTGCCCATCGAGCTCATCACCGACGAGCATCCGACCGGCCGCGCCGAGATCGCGCGCGCGCTCCAGGCCGGCGTCATCGGCCAGGATCACGCCTGCGACGTGGTGGCGCGGGCGCTCGCCCGCTTCAAGACCGGCCTCGACGATCCCGAGCGGCCGGTGGCGTCGCTCCTGTTCGTGGGTCCGACCGGCGTCGTCAAGACCGAGCTGGCCAAGCAGATCGCGACCTATCTGTTCGGCAACCCCGAACGCCTGGTCCGCGTCGATCTCTCCGAGTACATGACGCCGGGTTCGGTGGGCCGGCTGCTCGAGGTCGGCGGCGGCGCCACCTCGCTGGCCACGCAGGTGCGGCGCCAGCCGCTGTGCGTGGTGCTGCTCGACGAGCTGGAGAAGGCGCACTCCGAGGTCTTCGATGTGCTGCTCGGCGTGCTCGGCGAGGGCCGCCTCACCGACTCGATGGGCCGCCTGGTCGACCTGCGCATGGCGGTGATGGTGATGACCTCGAACCTGGGCGCGCAGGGCCGGGCCGCCATCGGCTTCGGTGGCGAGGCCGCACCCGACTTCGGCGCCGCCGTGCGCGGCCACTTCCGCCCCGAGCTGATCGGCCGCCTCGATCACGTGGTCTCGTTCCGCTCGCTCGATCAGGACAACATCGAGCGCATCGTCGAGCTCGAGGTGGCCAAGATCCGCAAGCGGCCGGGCCTGCCCCAGCGCGGGCTCACGCTGTGGGTGTCGGCGATGGCCCGAGCCTGGCTGGCCCGACGTGGCTTCGATCCCAGGATGGGCGCGCGGCCGCTGCGCCGCCTGCTCGAGGAGGTCGTGGTGGCGCCGCTGGCGGTGCGCATCGCCGCCGATCCGGGGCTGCGCGATCGGAGCATCGGCGTGGTCACCGCCGAGGAGGCCGCCGGCGCACCGGCGAGCGAGCTGGTGATCGCGCTGCCCTGATCAGCGGGCGGACCCGACCTTGACCTGAACCTTGACCTTGACCTTGACGTCGTCGTTGACCTGAACCTGAACTTGAACACCACCCTTGTCGTCGACCTTGACCTGATTCTTCGACGGCGGGGCTGCACACACTGTGTGTCACTGCCACCGGGACGTCGAGGTCAAGGTCGAGGTTGAACGTTCAGGTTCTGTGCAACCAGGAACATGGGTTCCGGACGAAACCAGCGGTGAGGCAAGGTTGTTGTCGCGTGAATCATGCGGCGGCCTGAAGCGGGACCCGCTCCGGGTTGAGGATCACGAGGCCAACGGGAGTCGCGCTCGCTCGTGGAGTTCGTGCCGGCGAGCCAGGACGTCGTGCTCGATGCCGTGGTGTCGCTCGTCGGGCGTGACGAAGCGAATTGCGCTATGGCGATGCTCGCCGTTGTACCAGGCGACGAAGCGCGCGACCCAGCGCTCAGTGGATGCGAGGTCGGCGAACGGCTGGCGCGGGTAAGCCGGCGTGTGCTTGAGAGTGCGGAACAGCGCCTCCGAGTACGGATTGTCGTCAGAGACGTGCGGCCGGCTGAAGGACGGCACGATGCCGAGCCACTGCAGCGTCGAGACCATGGTGCTGCCGCGCATCGGCTTGCCGTTGTCGGAGTGGAGCACCAGGCCGAGCGGATCGACGCCAGCGTCGCGGCAGACCTGGGTGATGAGCTCGGCCGCAGTGTTTGCAGACTCTCCCTGTGCGACCCGCCACCCGACGATGCGGCGACTCCAGACGTCCATCACGAGGTAGAGATGCAGGTACCTGCCACGCACTGTCGTCGGCAGCCAGGTGATGTCCCAACTCCAGACCTGGTTCGGTGCCGTGGCGCGGTGGACCGTGCAGGCTCGCGTCACGTGCGTTCGCGTCGTGGTCCGCCGTGTCCTGCGGAGTTCATGTCGTCGTCGAGTTCTCGCCCCCGAGTGGTTCAAGACCGAACGACGCGACAACTACCCTGGCACAGGGGGCCAGGCACATGGGTTACACGGCGGCAACCTCCGGAGGGATGGAGGCGTCTGAGATCATTGAGATGGTCTTGATCGTGATCCTCAACGACAGGGACATGTTGGAAATGATTGGCCTGCGAGCCGAGGGCGCCGTGGCTGAAGACCATCTGCGAAGAAAGATCGCCGACTTCAGGAAGTCCCTCTAGGGATTTGCGCCACCGCTGAAGTGGATCGTGCTGCCGGCCTAGCTCAGTGGTAGCTCGTGATCGCGAACGCGATGCCGAGCAAGAGCCCGTCGTCGTGGGACGCGAAGGCGAGATACGTGGCGCTGGCACGGAGATCGAACCCGATGCCGCGGCCGTGATGCAGCTCGACACCGCCGGCCAAGCCGACCGCGGCGCCGGAGTACCGGGACGGTCCACACGGCCCACCGTCGCAGTCGAGCTCGGGCTCGAGGCCGACGTAGGAGAGCTGAGGCTCGACGTAGGTGCGGCCGCTGGGCGACCAGAAGCGCCCGGCGACGCCGAGCTCGTACACGACTGAGGGTGACTGCGGGTGCACGGTCAGCGCGAGTCGGCCCATCAGGGCGCGCTTGCCGCCTTCCTTGATGCCGAGCCATCCCTCGAGGCCCCAGGCGCCGCCGAGCGAGCCGCCGTTGTACACGGTCTCGCCGCCCCGGAAGGCGGCGCCGATCAACGGACCGTCACGGAGCACGTTGATCTCGTCGGCACGCGCGGCGGTCGGTGAAGCGAGGGCGAGGAAGACGGCGAGAACGGAGGTGAAGGAGACGCGCATCCGATCAGCATGACGTCGGCGTCACGACGGCGATGTGGCACGCGGCGGCATCGTGCGAACTCTTGTGTCGCCACCGAACCTCGGTACGACGGCGATCACGCGATCAGGCGAGGACGCCGGCGCTGATGGCATCGGCGCGCAGCGCGATCACCTCGGCCAGGGCCTGCTCGGTCGACGGACGGGCGTCGGGATCGATCGAGCCCAGCCGATCGAGGTAGGCCTGGACCGCGGCGGCGAGCGCGGGCGGCGCGGCGGCGAGGGTCGCCGGCGGCAGGCGAAAGTCGTCGGCGGTGCGGGCGCCGCCGAGCAGGACCTCGCGGGTCCAGGGATGGCGGCCGGTGAGCATCTCGTAGAGGACCACCGCGGTGGCCCACAGGTCGTCGGCGGGGCGCGGCGGCTCGCCGCGGCGCTGCTCGGGGCTCATGTAGGCGAGCGTGCCGACCGCCTCGGCGGGGCGGCGGCTGCGCGCGGCGTCGGCCCCGATCGCGCCCGAGGCGTCGGGGAGGTGGGCGACGCCGAAGTCGCCGAGCATGAGCTCGACGCCAGGCGCGTCGGCGTCGCGGCGGAACATGAGGTTGCCGGGCTTGATGTCGCGGTGGATGATGCCGCGTTTGTGCGCCGCCGACAGCGCGGTGAGGAGCTGGCCCTGGCGCTCGAGCGCGCGCCGCAGCGGGCGCGGCCCGCGATCGCGCAGCACCTCGCGCAGGGTGCCGCCGGCGGCCAGCTCGAGCACGATGCGCCGTGCCTTCTCCTCGAGATCGAGCACGGCGACCACGTTGGGATGGCGCAACGACGCCATCACCCGCGCCTCGTGGAAGAAGCGGCCCAGCGCCTCCTGCTGCTGCTGGGCGGCCAGGTGCGGGTGCAGGAGCTTCACCGCCACATCGCGCTCGAGCTCGGCGTCGCGGGCCAGGTACACCACGCCGGTGGCGCCGCGGCCCAGCTCGCGCACCAGCCGGTAGCGGGCGCCGCCGGCGATGCCGACCACGTCGGCGCCGGCCACGGTCTCACCCGCCGACGGCGCGGCCAGCCCGCGCGCCGCGCGCAGGCGAGCGACGCGCGCGCGCACGTTGGGATAGTCGAGATCGCGGGCCAGCACCGCCTCGTAGTGGCGCAGGGCCAGCACGTCATCGCCTTGCTTGCGGTGGTGCTCGGCCAGCAGGTAGTGGGCGCGGACGGCGTGGCTGTCGCTGGTGGTCAGCGCCTCGAGGTGGACCAGGCCGCGCTCGAGCTCGCGCCGCTCGTCGAGCCGATCGACCAGGCGCGCGCGCAGCGTGGCCACCGCGGCCTCGGACGCGTAGGGCAGGGCGATGAGCTTCTCCAGCCACTCGGTGGCAAGGCGCTCGTGCCCGCCCAGCCACAAGTTATCGATGTGGGTCAGGGTGTCGGTCGACGAGACCTCGTCGAGGCGCTTGCCGTCGCCGCACGCGACCACGAGCTGCTCGAGCCAGGTGTCGTCCTCGTTGCGCAGCACCGCCGGCTCGGGCAAGGGGGCGGGCGTCGACGAGCGCTCCCGCTTGCGGCCGAACAACCGGGCGAAGAATCCGCGATCGTCACTCACGTCAGGCCACCACGTCGATCTCGGTGCCGTCGATCACCACCACGTCGCCGGCCAGGAGCTGGGCCCGGCCCTGGCCGATCACGCGATCACCCAACCTGAAGGCGCCCTCGGCGCGGCCGAGCCACGGCCGGCCGTCGACGAAGATCAGATCGCAGGGCAGGCCGTGGGGCGCCAGGTCGATGCGATCGCCAGGCCGGGCCGCGACCAGCTTGCGGCCGCGATCGAGTCCGTTCTGGACGGTGAGGGCGAGGATCGGCGGTTCGCCGGTCACGGCGAACTCGATGCGACAGTCCTCGCCCAGCTCGATCACGCCGCGATCGGCGAGCGGCATCTTGCCGGCGATGGGCATGCCGCCGAGCATGGTGCCGTTGCGCGAGCCGCCGTCGCGCACGCTGAACCGCGGCGCATCGCCGATGTCGATGTCGGCGTGGCGGCGCGACACGCCGCCGGCACGCAGGGCCAGATCGCACAGAGCGTCGCGGCCGAGGCCGATGGTCGGGCCCGCGCTCACCACGACGCCGGGGCCGCCGCCGCGCGGCCGCAGCTCGACCTTGCCCGAGGTGATCAGATGGGCGAGCAGATCGTCGAGCAGGCGGCGGCGATCGCGGCTGGGGGTCAGCTCGAGGCAACGCTCGAGGGCGGCGCGGGCGTCGTCGCGGCGGCCCAGCCCGAGGTGGAGCTCGTAGTCGGCGAACGCCTCGCGGGCCTGGTGGTCGCTCTGGTTCTTCTGCTCGTCCTGGACCAGCGCGGACTCCATCTGCTCGACCAGCCCGCCCGCCGAGTACGCGTTGGCCGCGCCCTGATGGTCGTCGAGCTGCTCCAGGGCCTTGCCGGCGTCGCGGTGCTCGCCGCCGGCGAGGAGCAACGCGGCCGCCTCGCGCACCTTCTCGTGATCGCGGGCAGTGGCGATGCCCTCGGCCAGCGCCTTGGCCAGGAGGGCGCGGCCCAGCGCCGCGGAGGCCAGCTTCTTGAGCGCCGGATCGTCGCCGGCCCAGTGCAGCGCGTCGCGCAGGGCCTGCAGCTCGGCGGCACGATCGCCGGCGCGAGCGGCGCGCGCCAGGTGCATGCGCACGGCGGCCTCGAAGTCGCCGGCCAGGGCGTAGTGCTGGGCCGCGGCCTCGGGGTTGCCGGCCGCCTCGGCGGTGCGCGCCGCGCGATAGTCGGCCGAGAGCCAGCGGCGCAGGAAGCTCATGATCAGCGCGAGTCCTTGCCCACGCGCTCAACCGGCGGTGCAGAAGGCGGTGAACACAGGCCGAGCATGATCAGCGCGAGTCCTTG
>SXJR01000558.1 GCA_005779305.1 Myxococcales bacterium | reverse complement strand
CGGCATCGGCGGCGGCACCAACCAGACCGCCACCGCGGGCGCCGGCACCATCGACGGCACCGGCGGCGGCGGCGGCGCCCACGGCGTGATCCGCATCAACGTCGTCACGCCGCTGCTCCTGCCGTCGGGCGTCGTGATCAGCCCGCCTCACACAACCGGTCCGCCGATGCGCCAGTAGACGATCGGGCTGGGCCGCGGCGTCCCTCAGACCGTGGCGCCGCGCTTCCCCGTCGAGCGTCGCTGGCGCGAGCTGCCGCGGGTGGCCACGCCGTTGTACTGCAACACCACCAGCGTGATGTCGTCGTCGGCAGGCTCCGCGCCGCCGAAGGTGTTGACCTCCGAGACGATGCGCGCGCAGAGCGCCTGCACGTCCTGGGTGCCGCGCGACGCCTCCTCGATCAGGGTCTTGCGCAGGCGCTTCTCGCCGAAGCGCGTGCCCTCGCGCGATACCCGATCGGTGAGGCCATCGGAGGTGAGGATGATGAAGTCGCCGCCGCCGAGCTGGTACTGGCCCTCGGCGATGAGGGGGCGGCTCGAGCCGAGTGGGTTGGACCGAACCGGCAGCACTTCGATGCCGGGGTTGGCGCCGCGGGTGTCGCAGAGCACGTACGGAAAGGTGTGGCCGGCGTTGGCGAAGTCGACGCTGCCCGAGGGCGAGAGGGTCATGGCGAAGCAAGTCATCTGCAGGCTGGTGCCGCCGACGTCGCGGATGGCGCGGTCGATGGCCTGCAGCGCCAGCTGTGGGGTGATGGCGGCGGGATCGACGAAGGCCAGCGACTCGACCGCGCCGCGGCCGGTGGCCGCGATCATCGCGCTCGGCATGCCGTGGCCGGTGACGTCGCCGACCACGACCAGGACGCGGCCGTCGGGGAGGTGGCGATAGCTCCACCAGTCGCCGCCGCAGGCCGACGCCATCTCGCAGCGGCCGATCAGCCGGAAGTCGCCGGCGGTGACCACCTCGGGCGGAGGCGTCATCAGGCCCTGGATGCTGCGCGCCACCTCCATCTCGCGCTCGAGCGCGGCCTTGACGCCGACCTCCTTGACCAGGAGAGCGAGGCTCGCCGCCATGCTGTTGAAGCTCTCGCCGAGCTCGCCGATCTCGTCGCGGCGATCGACGGCGACCCGCTGGCCGAAGTCGCCGCTGGCGATGTGGCGAGCCTGCGCCGAGAGCGCGCGCAGCGGGCGCGAGATGCGCACCGCCTGCCATCCGCCGAGCAGCACGCCGACCACGAGCAGGACGGCGGCGAAGATCAGCTGGCGCTCGGCCGACTCGCGGGCGCGGGCCCGACCCTCGGCGATGGTCTTCTGCTTGGCGATGTCCATCTCGGAGCGATCGAAGCTCAGCCGCACGCCGCCGACGCGCACCTCGTTGCCGCTCGAGTCGGCCAGGAACACTGGGGCGCCCAGCAGGAGCCGCGACGGGTTGGCCGGATCGGTCATCGACTCGACGGTGCCGGCGGGCGCGGTGGCGATCTTCTTGCCGAGCTCGTCGTCGAACCGGACGCCCTGCTTGCCCGGGGCGGCGGCGCTGGCGGCGGCCACCGCGCCGCTGTCCTCGAGCAGCGCGATCCATACCGCGCTGGTGTTCTCGTCCACCAGGCGCCGTGCGGTCTCCTCGAGGCGGGTATAGTCGTTGGAGGCGAGGAGCGACGCCGCGCTGGCGGCGGCGTTGCGGGCCAGGAGCTCGGACTCGCGGTGGATCGCCTTCTCGAGATCGGCGCGGCGCGCGTCGCCCGACGATCGGGCGAGATCGTCGAGCGTGGACAAGCTGTACCAGGCGCTCGACGAGACCGCCGCGGCGATCAGCAACACCGTGCCGAGGATGAGCTTGGTCCCGAGCGAGAAGCCGGCTCTGCGGGCCATGAACCTCTGGAGTCTAGCCCGACCTCACCCCGAAGGGTTGACCTGCTCGAACGACCCGCCGAAGATGGATCGGCGGTCTGCACGGGGAGGGACCGTCCGATGCCTTCGCGCGATCAACGACCGATCCTGGTGGTTCACCCGGACCGCAAGACGCAGCGCATCGTCCACCGCATCGTGGGCGGGACGTTCCGCCCGGTGGTGTTCGCCGACGATCTGGCCACCGCCGCCGCGCGGGCGACTGACACCCCGCCGTTCCTGGTCATCGTCGCTCACCAGCTCGCGCGTACCGACGCCGGCCGTACCCTGATGGAGGGCCGCGACGCGCCCTGCCTGGTCCTGATGCAGGACTCCGAGCCCGCCGACCTCGGTCCGCTACTCGACCGCGGCACGCTGTCGTACCTCCTGGCCAACCCGATGCCGCTCCTGGCCGAGGAGCTGAGCATCACGGTCCAGAAACTGTCGAGGCGCCAGATCTTCGGGCTCGAGAAGTACCTGACCTGGGGCATCGAGATCCGCGAGCTCACCCTCGACGACGCCGGTCACCGTCGCGCGCTCGTCGACGAGATGGGCGAGGACGTGCAGCGCGCCGGGCTGGGGCCGCGCGCGCTCGCCGCAACCCTCATCGCCGACGAGCTCCTCTCCAACGCGGTGTTCAACGCGCCCGTCGACGACGCGGGCGCGCGCCTCCACGTCGACGACGATCGCACCCTGGCGCGGCCCCTGGCCGAGCGCGAGCGCGTGACCCTGCGTTACGCCTGCGACGCTCGCTACCTGGCCATCGAGGTCGAGGACCGCTACGGTTCGCTCGATCGCGGCACCATCCTGCGTTGCCTGACCAAGGCCACCACCCGCGCCCGCGACCAGATCTCCATGGACACCCGCGGCGCCGGCATCGGCCTGGCCACGGTCTATGGCAGCTGCAACCACCTGGTCTTCAACCTCGAGCCGGGCCGGCGGACGCAGGCCATCGCGCTCATCGACGTGCGCTTCCGTCCCGCCGAGCTCGGCAACGCCGTGTGCTCGTTCGGCATCTTCAGCACCGACCTGACCTGAACCGCAACAAGGTTCACGGGGCAGATTTCCTCGTCTGCGAGCGCGCAGCGTGCCGTTCCGCCCCGCGCCGCCGGCGAGCGAGATGTAGGCGTCGAGCGGGGCGGCAGCGGGTCGGGGGTGCGATCGCCGGCGTCGCGCATGCTTGCGTCGCGAGGAACTTCGGTGCGGGCGGGTGGCACGGCGCGTGATGAGTCCAGGGCGCGAGGGGGCTCATCATGCGCACGCGTCCGTTTGCCGTGACCACGACACTCTGCTTCGCCGGCCTGGCCGGCGCCGCCGCCGCCGACACCACGCCGCCAGCGCCGCGGGCCATCGCGCACGTAGGTGGTGCGGCCTTGGGTGATCCGCAGCCGCGCTCGACCTACCTGGTCCACGAGGTCGGGCCCGGCGGCAGCCCACAGGCGCTGCCCAGCGCCATCGAGCACGCGGCCCCGACCATCATCTACATGAATCGCATGGGCGGCATCTATCGCCCCGGTGACAGCGACTCGCGCACCAACGCGTCGAGCATCCCCAGCCGCACCTCGCAGGTGGCGGCTTGGAACGTGAGCGCCGCCGGCTGGCAGCAGGTCATGAGCTGCATGACCGAGCAGTTCGCGCGCTTCAACGTGATCGTCACCGACGTCGATCCCGGGAACGTGCCCCACATCGAGTCGGTGGTGGCGGGCCGGCCGCAGGACGTGGGCATGGGCTCGGGCGTCGGCGGCGTGTCGCCGTTCACCGACGACTGCGGCGTCATCCCCAACTCGATCGTCTTCACCTTCGCCGAGGTCTACGGCACCGCCTACCGCGACATCTGCGAGACCGCGGCCCAGGAGGTCTCGCACTCGTTCGGCCTCGATCACGAGTACGAATGCCGCGACCCGATGACGTACCTCGGCAACTGCGGCAACAAGTCGTTCCAGGATCTGATGGCGCCGTGCGGCGAGTACAGCGCCCGAACCTGCTGGTGCGGCGGCACCCGCCAGAACTCGGTGGCGATGCTGACCACGCGGCTGGGTGCGCACAACGTGCCGCCGGTGGTGGCGATCACCGAGCCCGGCGACGGCGAGACGGTGGCGCCCGGTTTCGACGTGGCGGCGACCGCCACCGATACCGGTGCGCTGACCAGGGTCGAGTTGTGGATCGATGGCGCGCTGGCGCAGACCGCGACCGCGGCGCCGTGGGCGTTCGCGACCGACACGGCGCTGGCCGATGGTGTCCACACGCTGGAGGTGCGCGCCATCGATGACGGCGAGGCCATGGCAAGTGACCAGGTCGCGGTGACCGTGGCCCGCGGCGGCGGCGGTGGCGGCGGAAGCGGTGACGGCGATGGTGACGGTGACGGGAGCGGCGACGGCGACGGCGGCGTGGTCACCGGTGGCTGCGCGGCGGCCCGCGGTGGTGGAGCGAGTCTCGCGCTCCTGGCACTGGTGGGTTGCGCCCTCCGACTCGGCCGCAGACGGCCTCGCTCAGGGCGACCGGACTCGATCCGTTCATCCTGATCTGACCGGGCGATCTAGTCGCCCGGCATCGGGTGGGCGACGAAGAAGGCCCACATCGCGTCGGTGGCCGAGAGATCGGTCGTGATGTGGCCGCCGGGGAAGTAGCCGCCGCCGGGCCAGGTGTGGCCGCCGCCGCTGATCGTGCACAGCGTGACCTCGGCGCCGCCGTCGCAGCCCGAGTGGGTCATGCAGCGCGAGTCGCCGCTGGCGAAGCTCTCGGTGGTCGCGGTGTCGCAGCCGTTGCGCGTGGCCCAGCCAGCGTCGGTCTCGGCCGCCGAGCGGTAACCGGTGAGGCCACCGCCGTTGTAGGGGACGATGCTGTCCGAGGTGCCATGGAAGTGCATGACCGGCACCGGCCGCGACGGGCTGCAGGTGCTCATGCCCATCATGCCGGCCACCGGCGCGATGGCCGCGATGCGGTCGGCCTGCTCGCAGGCCAGGCGGTGGGAGAGAAATCCGCCGTTGGAGAAGCCGGTCGAGAACACCCGCCGGGTGTCGACGCACAGCCGGACTTCGAGCTGGTCGAGCAGCGCCATGACGAAGCCGACGTCGTCGGTGTTGTTGGTCGCCGGGGCGCCGCAGCAAGCGCCGGCGTTCCAGCCGCGTGGCGAGCCGGTGCCGTCGGGATGGACGGCGATGAAGCCGGCGCTGTCGGCCTTGGTCTTGAACCGAGTCATGTCCTCCTGCGACTGCGCCGACATCGTGTAGCCGTGAAAGTCGAGGACCACCGGCGTGGGCACGTTCGGGTCGTAGCTGGCAGGCACGTGCACGCGGATCGAGCGGCTCAGGCCGCCGTGCTCGAGCGTCCACACCGCGTCGAGCGGCTGGGTCGAGCGGCCCTCGCACATGGTCGCCGTGGTCGCGTCGCCACCGCCCGCCGCATCCACGTCGCCGCCGGGTGCGTCGACACCGCTCGCCGGCGCATCGACACCGACGTCGTCGTCGCCGGCGGTGTTGCTCGTGCTGCACGCGGCGAGCACGGTGATGATGGCCAGGGCGAACGTCCGCACGGGCCGACGCTAGCCCGGAGAGGGTGTGGCCCGCCTGACATCATCTGTCTGCGCGGGCCGCTATCGCACCGGCGTGGTTCCTGGTCGCGACGATGGCGCTCGACGCGCTGGCCATCGACGTCGCGTGAGCGCGCGGACGAGCTTGGCCGAGAGCCCAGTCGCATGGCGCGGCCGGGCCGCCGGCAGGCGGATCGAGCTACGCTCTCCGCCGATGTCGACTCCCACCCGGCCCGGGTTCGCGGCGGTCCAGCGCGCCGTCGGCGCCTACGCGCGGGTCGATCGCGCCGTGAAGACGGTGGGCCACGTCGCCCGCCTGGTCGCCGACGGCGCGCTCGGGGCGGCGCTCGACGACGACGAGAAGATGCGGCTGACCGTCGGGCTCTACGATCTCGACCTTCGCGTCTACCAGCCGGCGGGTGGCCTGTGGGACTGGGAGGAGGCGTGGCTGGCGCGGCGCCTGCCGCCGGCGCCGGCGCGGATCCTGATCGGAGCCGCCGGCGCCGGTCGCGAGGCGGTCGCCCTGGCCGACCGCGGCTATCAGGTGGCGGCGTTCGAGCCGGCGGCGCAGATGTGCGCCCGGGCGATCGACAGCGCCGGCGGCCGCTATCCCGTGGTACGCGCCGACTACGCCGATCTCGTCGACGCCGTGGCGGGTCGCAACGTCGCGCTCCGATCGATCGTCGCGGAGCCGTGGGACGCGGTCCTGTTCGGATGGACCAGCCTGTCACACCTGCTCGATCCGCACGGACGCGCCCGCGCGCTGGCGGCGGCGAGCCAGCTGGCGCCGCGGGGCCCGATCCTGGTGAGCTTCGTGGCGCGGCTCGGCACGCCGGGCGCGCCGACCAGCCGGATCTGGCGGCTGGCGCGCCGAGTCGGCTCGGCCGCGGCCCGGCTGCGCGGGCTCGATACGGCGGTCAACGCCGATGGCGCCCAGTTCGACCGCAGCGTCGGGTTCGTGCAGCCGTATGCGCCCGAAGATCTCGCGGCGATGGGCGCCGCGCTCGGCCGGGCGACGATCCACGAGGCCGATCCGGGGTTCCCCCACGTCACCTTCGCCCCTACCTGAGGTCTATCGAACCGGCGTGCCCGTGCGACAGGCGGCGGCCAGCTTGGTCGAGACCTCTGGACGTACGGCGGGCCGCTCGGTTCTGGCCCTCGCAAGAACCTGTCTGCCGCATTACATCTGCGTTAGGATCCGGTGGCCGTGTCGTCGCCGTCCCAGGAACCCGTTCGTCGCTGTTGTGTGGACGGGTGTCGCCGGCCGGTGAAGTGCGAGTGTCCCTTGTGCGGCGTACCCTTGTGCGAGGCGTGCAGCTGGACCAGCAACTCGCACACGTGCGCGCCGCAGCCGCCGCGCCGGCACCCATCGCCGCAGAAAGTGTAACCGCGCCGGTAGAGGCACGTAGGCATGCCGTGACCGCACGCTCGTCACTCCTCGCCATCGCTGTCGCGGTCGTCGTAGCCGTCGCGTTCCTGCTCGCCTGCGGCGAGAACCGCAGCGAGCCGCGGCGGTCTCGCACCGCTGTCGCGGCCAGGCCGGTGCCGGCCGGCATGGAGGTCGCGGTTCTCGCGGGTGGCTGCTTCTGGGGCATGGAAGAGCTCCTGCGCGAAGTGCCCGGTGTCCTCGAGACCGAGGTCGGTTACACCGGCGGCACCGTCCCCAATCCGACCTACGAGGATCTGCACGGCGGTACCAGCGGCCACGCCGAGAGCGTACGCATCGTCTTCGACCCCACGCGGCTGTCGTACGCCGACCTGCTCGAGCATTGGTACTTCCGCATGCACGACCCCACCACCCGCAATCGCCAGGGCAACGACGTCGGCAGCCAGTACCGGTCGACGATCTTCGCCGGCTCCGACGAGCAGCGCCGGGTCGCCCTCTCCATCATCGCCAAGGTCAACGGCAGCGGCCGTTGGGTCGGCAAGGTGGTCACCACCGTCGAGACCCTCGACGAGTTCACGCCGGCCGAGGACGATCATCAGGATTACTTGCAGAGAAACCCCGACGGTTACACCTGCCACTACCTGCGCGAGTAGCCCACGCTCCCCGACGGAAACTCTCTGATCACCCGGCGCCGGTGAAACGATCTCGCTGGCGGATCACGGCGGGCTCTGACTACGATGAAGGTGATGTCGAGAGTGCCACCGGGGGAGATCTCGATCGACGACATCGACGACGCCGAGTTCGAGCTCGCCGACGTGATCACGCCATCCGAGCAGGCGTCGGAGACACCCGTGCTCGCCGCCGGCAGCGAATCCCGCCGCCGCATCGTGATGGACCAGCACGAGCCCAGCTCGCTCGATCTCCAGCTGATCGCCTACCTGCTCGACATCGAGCCGCCCGACGGCTCCTCGGACACTTGATCGGGCTCCGAGACCTCGCGGCCGACGATCACGTCGTTGATCGGTAGGACCGCCTCGCCCGCCGGGTAGCCGTAGCTGACCCAGCCGGTGCTGGTGTCCTCGCTGCCCCAGCCCCACACCCAGACCCCGAACGGTGCCTGCGAGTCCATGGTGCGCACCCCGTTGTTGCAGCCGTTCTGGCCCGTGAAGTGATCGACCAGTTTCACGTAGGCGATCTCGAAGTCACCGCCGCTGCCCACCGACTGCCAGGGACCGACCGGTCCGCTCAGGCAGTCGAGCGTGACGTCGGCGAACGCGCCGTCCTTCTTGCGCCGGACCACGGTGAGCACGGTGAACGGGTACGTTGGATCGGTGAAGAACACGTAGTGTGAGAGGTACTGGAGCGGCGGCACCAGGCGGACGAAGTCGGGATCGCCCCAGCCACCCTCGCCTTGCTCGCCCGAGCCGGTCATGTACGTGAACATCAGGAAGGGGTGATCCGGGTCCTGGCTGCGCACCACGAACGGACCGTTGGTGCGGATCTCGTGGAGCTGGCCGAGGTTGACGGTGGCGGGCCCGGTGTTGGCGGGCTCGTAGGTGAGCTGGGTGCCGTCGACCGCGCCGATGATGCGGTAGACGCGCGGGTCGGCGGACGGTTTGCGATCGGCGTGCGGCGCGGCCACGTACTCGGAGCCGAGCGCGCGCACCGGCGCCAGCATCTGCTCGCCGTGATCGCCGCAGCAGCGATCGATCGACATGATCTGGTGACCGCCGAAGACGCCGATCGGCTTGTTGGCCTCGATCGGGCTTCCCGACAGCGGCGTGGCCTGCGTGATCTGCGCGTACTGGCCGCGGTTGAGCATGAACGTGTACGGCTGGCCAGCTGCGCCGGCGGGGAGGCCGCCACCGCCGGCGATCGCCGCGTTCGGCCGCATCGTCACCATGGTGGCGTCCTCCTTGGCGACGATGTTGTACGAGGGCCCCATCGCGATCGGGATGGGCGGCGCCGGCTGATCGTAGGCGCTGACCGCGACGTAGTTGGTGCCCCACGCGCTGGTCGGCAGCAGCAGCGACGCACCGGTCGCGGCCGCGGCGCCGCCGCCGTAGGGCAGCATCTGGTAGGCGACGACCGGCTGATCGGTGGTGAGGTGGAAGGCCGAGCCGAAGCCGGGGCCCGAGATCTGGGCCTCGGTGCCGATGGCGGCGCCGCCGATCGCCGCCGGGCAGGCCACGTTGCCGAAGCCGGGCGCATAGGCGAGAAAAAGGATCGCGACCTGACCGGGCGCGAGCCCGGTCGCCGGGTTGTACGCGGTGTACGTCAGCGACTGGCCCTGGCCCACCGGGATCTTGGCCCAGCGGCCGAGATCGATCGTCTGCCCGTTCCAGTCCATGGTCATGCGCGCGGGCGCGCGCGACACGTTGGCGACGAACATGGCATAGCAGGCGTCCTGGGGCGGCCCCATCGCCGCGTCCATATCGACGCCGTAATAGTCGCAACCGACCGAGGAATGGTTGCGCTCGGCGGCGAGGCACGGATCGGCGCAGGCGCCGTTGCCGCACGCCATGTCGATCGGACAGTCGAACTGGTTGCCCTCGCAGTCGATGTAGCCGGTGTTGTCGGGCGTGCAGCGTGGGCACGCCGGCGGGCCGTCGTCGTCGCCGCTGTCGTCGTCGTCGCCGCGGACGCTGGGGCCGCAGGCCGCGACGAAGGCGACCGTCACCCCGATCAAGACGCCGGCGAACCAAGGCTTCATGGGCAGTGACGCTACGTGAACGTCGGTTGTGCGGTTGGTACGTCGGCTGTCATCGGCGACGTGCAACCTCGCGATGACGCGGCGGACCACGTCAGCCAGGTCACGCCCAACAGGCGGAAAGGATGGCCGGCGCGGTCTCAGGCGTTACGATCAAGCAATGACTCCCCGCGACTACGTCCGCCAACCCGCCCCCTGGGCCCCCGTCGCCCGACCTGGACAGGCCACCTTCGTCGAGCTCCTCGAGGTCCTCGACGACCACCGCGACGTGGCCCTGGTCGGCCGCGATGATCGCGAGATGGGCCCGTACACCAGCTGCATCATCGTGCCGTCGACCGAGGTCGCGCGCTGGCGCGGCGCCGGCTTCCGCGAGCTGACCCGGCGCGAGTACGAAGAGACGTGGGCCCGGCCCGAGCCCTACACCCTCGCCACCGACTGATCTGCGCGTCGTTTGACGCTCGCGATCGCCGAGGCAGCGGGATAGGTTGCCCGCATGAAGTACCACCGCATCGCTGGGTTGCTGATGACGCTGGCCGCGTGCGCGCAGGGCCAGGAGGGCGGTACCGCGGTCGACGCGCCGGTGCAGGGACAGCTCGACGCGCCGGCTGCAGACGCGCCCGATACCGATGCGCCCGACACCGACGCCGCGCCGACTGACGCGCCGGTGACCGACGCGGCGGCGATCGACGCGGCGGCGATCGATGCGGCGGCGATTGATGCGGCGGCGATCGACGCGCCGGCGATCGACGCGCCGGCCACCGATGCGGCCACCGATGCCATGAGCATCGACGGCGGCGTCATCACCGCCGGTGACACCTGCGCCCAGGCCCAGGACATCACCGCCCCGGCGATGCAGGGCACCGGCGTGGTGCTGACCGGCAACCTCACCGGCTACGCCAACAACATCCAGCCGTCGTCGGCCTGCACCGGCTTCACCAACGACGGCCCTGACTCGATCTACATCCTGACCCTGGGCACCGCCGGCCGCGTGATCACCGCGACGGTCGACGCGCCGTGGGACAGCGCGGTCGAGATCGTGCAGCCGTGCGCGATGACGCCGACCTGCCTGATCGGCCGCGACGCCGGCAACCCCGAGAGCGTCACCTACACCACGACCGCCGCCGGCACGTTCTACGTGATCGTCGACAGCTGGGATCCGGGCGCGTACGGCGCGTACACGCTCACCGTCCGCGTGCAGTGATGACCACGCGCACCGAGAGCGACAGCCTGGGGCCGATCGAGGTGCCGGCAGATCGCTACTGGGGTGCGCAGACGCAGCGGTCCCTGGAGAACTTCCCGATCGGCGAAGGCGCGGCCCATCGCATGCCGCTGGCCATCGTCCATGCCCTGGCCGGGCTCAAGCGCGCCGGTGCCCGCGTGCACCAGGCCGCCGGTCGGCTCGAACCCAGGCTCGCCGCTGCCGTCGACCGCGCGGCGACCGAGGGGGTGAGCGGGTTGCTCGACGATCATTTCCCGCTGGGG
>SXJR01000557.1 GCA_005779305.1 Myxococcales bacterium | reverse complement strand
GCGTGAAGATCAGATCGTCCCAGTGGAAGTGGGCGACCAGGCGGTAACACGCGGCCAGATCCACGCGCAGCTTCCACTCGGTCTCGCTGACCTGGGACTTCACATCGGTCGTCATGCGTGAATCCTACGCGACCGGTGACCACACCAGATCGCGGATCCGCAGCCGGCCGTCGTTGGCGGCCAGCGCCACCCGGCGTTCGTCGAACCAGACCCGGGTCGGGTTGTCCTCGACCACGGCGGCGACCGCGCGCACGGCGCCGGTCTCGGCGTCGACGCGCTCCAGACGCGCTCCGGCCCGGCGCACCAGCTCGCCGCCCAGCCAGCCGCGCCAGGTGCCGGCGCCGAGGGTGCGCACCGCGCCGTCGCGCTCCACGATCCACGCGGTCTCGACCCCGTCGCGGCCCTCGAGCCGATCGTCCTCGGTGCGGACGTCACCGACCACCAGCAGCCGCCGCCCGTCCGGCGAGAACCGGGACCACGTCGGCTCGACCGGCAGCACCGGGCGCAGGAGCTCGACGCCGCCGCGGTCGACCACGCGCAGGTGCTCGCCCCAGCTGATCACGGCGATGGCGTCGGCGGCGGGCGCGAGGGCGACCACGGCCGGCCCCGGGCCGTCGCTGACGCGGACCAGGCTCGTGGGATCGCCGGCGCCGGCGCCGAGGTCGGCCAGCCACACGCCATCGGGGAACACGGCGAGCAGCCCGTGGCTGTCGTCGAGCGTCAAGGCCACGAAGCGGCCGGCGCCGTCGGTCGACGCGGTGTACACGCCCCGCGCGCCCAGCTCGACGGCGGCGTCGCGCTCGCCGTCGCGCAGGCGCCAGCGACCGACGAGGCCGCTGGCGGCGCCGACGATGTGATCGCCGCGGATCTCGCGTTGCCCCCATGCGCCGACCGTGGCGATGCGCTCGGGCGCGCCGCCGCCGGCGGTGGGCTCCAGCGACCAGACGCCGTCGTCGACCACCACCAGCGAGGGATGGCCGAGCGTCACGGTGTGGATGCCGGGCGGCAACGCCGGCGTGATCGCCGCGCCGCGATCGACGTCGACGACCTGGATGCGGGGCGGTCCCAGCAGCGAGACCACCAGGTAACGCCCGTCGGCCGACAGCGCCGGCGTGCCGGAGCGCGCCGCCTCGTGGACCAGGGCGTGGGTGGCGGTGTCGTGGACCCGTACCCGAAAAGCGCCGGCCTTGCCACCCGTGCCATCGAGCGCGTAGCGACCGCCGTCGCGCGCCACGCACCCGGTGCGGGTCCACGGCACCGTGCGTGCGACAGGTGCGACACCCGGGAGCGTGAGGGTCATCGTCGTGCGCAGGTTGTCGATCGCCACCTGCGCGGCGGGCACCGGCGGTTCCTCGGCCACGGTGTCGCCGGTGGCCAGCGCGAGCCGTAGGCGATGGTCGGGCGTGTCGACCAGCACGTGGTCCCCGTCGCGGGCGATGGCCACGGATCTACGCAGATCGCGGCGGGTCCACACCGCGATCGGTTCACCGCCCGGCATCGCCCACACGAAGGTGCGGCTGTGGCCGGCAACGATGCAGAGCTCCGCCGAGACCCCGACGATGTAGTTGGGCGTCTCCGGGCACCAGAAGGCGCTCGATCCGATCGAGATCTCTTCGGCCACCCCGCCGGAAGTATGCCGCAGACCTTCTCAACAAAGGTGACATGCGGCTGTCAGGTCGCGCCTTTACAGTCGGCACTTCCTGAGCCATGGTCCGCACCGTCGTGTCATCCGAGCTCTCCCGCGATCTCGCTTCCTTGAAGATCGACCGCGAGCCCAAGGCCGGCGGCCGCGGTGGCGTGCCGTCCTGGCTCATCTGGGTCGTCCTCGCCGCCGGCGTGGTCGCCGCGATCTACTTCATCGCCTACCCGCGGCTGCAGGCGGCGCTCAACACCGCCACCGTCGAGACCGGCACGGTCCAGATGGTCTCGCCGGCCCAGGGCCAGGTCCAGCTGACCTCGACGGGCTACGTGGTGGCGTTGACCTCGGCCAAGGTCGCGGCCAAGGTCCCCGGCCGCATCGCCGAGCTCTTCGTCGAAGAAGGCGACCTGATCGCCCAGGGCCAGAAGGTGGCGCGGCTCGAGGACGTCGATCAGAGGAGCGCGTTGTCGGCCGCGCGCGCCCGCACCGCCGCCGCCCGCGCCCGGGTCATGACCGCCCAGGCCTCGCTGGCCGAGGTCAAGGTCCAGCTCAAACGCGAGCTGCAGCTGGTCGCCAGCGGCGTCTCCGCCAAGGCCACCGCCGAAGATCTCCAGGCCCGCGTCGACTCGCTGACCGCTGCGGTGCGCGCCGCCCAGGCCGAGGCGGCGGCCGCCGACGCCGACAGCCAGAGCATCCAGATCCAGCTCGACAGCTTCCTCATCGTCTCGCCCATCGCCGGCACCGTGGTCGACAAGCTGGTCGAGGTCGGCGAGGGCGTCTCGCCCGGATTCGGCACGCCGGGTGTGGTCGAGGTGGTCGACATGAGCTCCCTCGTGGTCGAGATCGACGTGCCCGAGAACCGGCTGGCCCAGGTCGAGCCCAGAGCACCGTGCGAGATCATCCTCGACGCCTACCCGTCGCAGCGATACCGCGGCGAGGTCAAGGAGATCGGTCGCCGGATGAACCGCGCCAAGGCCACGGTCCCGGTCAAGGTCCGCTTCGTCGACCGCCCCAAGGAGATCCTGCCCGACATGGCGGCGCGCGTCAGCTTCCTCACCAAGGCGCTCGACGAGAAGACCCTGTCGCAGCCGCCTCGACTCATGGTCCCGACCCGTGCGGTCGTCTCGCGGGGCGGCGGCGACGTCGTGTTCGTATTCGACGATGGACGCGTGCGCTTGACCTCGGTCAAGGCCGGCCCCGCCGAGGGCGACTACCGGCCGCTCGAATCCCCGCTCGCCGAGGGCACCAAGGTCGTGCTCTCGCCCTCCGCCGGCCTGGCCGATGGAGACAAGGTCAAGGAGAAGAACTGATGGGCAACGACAGCAACGGCACCAGCATCGTCACGCTGAGCGGAATCTCCAAGACGTTCTACCGGGGCAAGGAGCCCATCCCGGTGCTCGAGAGCCTCGACCTCGACGTCCCCAACGGCTCGTTCGAGGCCCTCATGGGGCCGTCGGGCTCGGGCAAATC
>SXJR01000082.1 GCA_005779305.1 Myxococcales bacterium | reverse complement strand
GCCGGCACGCTCGCCGTGCCCCTCGCCGCGCTCGTCGTGTGCGCCGCCCGGCTGCCCGCGGCGGCGCCCGCGCTGCTGCTCCTGGCCGCGCCTCACACCTCGGCGAGCGCCGCCGCCCTCACCGGCGGCACCTGGCTGCTCTCCACCTGGATCGCCGCCGACGTGATCGCGACCCGCGTCGATGGCGACGCGCTGTGGTGGCGGTTGCGCGGCGCGCCCGTGCGGCTGCTGGTGGTGGCTTCTCTCTACGCGGCCCTGGCGCCGCTCGGGCACCTTTGATGCGCGGCCCGTTCCTGCGCTCGCCGCAGTCGACCAGCCACCTGATGGCTCAGGTGGTGGTGGCTCTCTTGCCGATCGCGACGATCGCGATCTGGCGCCACGGCGCGCCCGCAGCGGTCACGCTCGGGGGCGCGGTCACGGCGGCGCTCGCCGTCGAGATCGCGGTCCGCCGCGCGGCCCCCCGCGATCTGTCGGCGGTGATCACCGGGATGCTCGCCGCGCTGCTGCTGCCGGCCGACGCGCCGCCGTGGCTGGGTGCGGCGGCTGGGGCCCTGGCGATCGGCGTCGGCAAGCACGCCTTCGGCGGCCTGGGCAAGAACCCGTTCAATCCGGCGGCGCTGTCGCGCGGTCTGCTGATGGTCCTCGTGCCGGCCACCCTGTTCGCGCCGGCGTGGGCGTGGGACGGCGTGACCATGGCGAGCCCGCTGGCGCGCGAGAGCGGCGGGACCGCACCGCTCCTCAGCGCGGTGTGGTCTGGCGACGTGCCGGGCGCGCTCGGCACGTCGGCGCCGTGGGCCGTGTTGCTCGGCGGCCTCGCGCTCGTCGCGCTGCGCACGATCGACGGGCGAGTGCCGCTGGTGTACCTGGCGACGGTCACGGTCGGGTCGATCGTACTGCCCGGCTCCGACCGGATCGTCGCCCACGCGCCGTGGCTGGTCGCCGATCCGCTCCTGCACCTGCTCGCCGGCGGAACGCTCCTGACCGCGTTCTTTCTCCTGACCGATCCGGTCACGGCCCCGTTCGCGCCGCTCGGCCGCGTCGCGTTCGCCGCGATCGCCGGCGTCGTGACCATCGCCGCCCGCCTCTACACGCCGTACCCCGACGCGGCTGCCCTCGCCGTGCTGGTCGCCAATGCCTTCACGCCGGCGATCGATCGCTGGAGGTCCACGTGAGAGATGAGCGGCTTCTGGACGATCTGCTTCGCTTGTTCCACGGGGCGAACAGTCCGTTGCCGAATCCTCTGCGCCGCCGGCGGCTCTGACCAGCAAAGGAGCCACGCCATGAACGTCGACAAGCTTCTCCCCACCAACGAACACGGCCTGGAGCGCGTCCTCCGCTTCCTGGTCGGTGTCGTCGTCCTGTCCCTGGTCTTCATCGGTCCCAAGACCTACTGGGGGCTGCTCGGGCTCGTCCCGCTCGTGACTGGCGCGATCGGGAGCTGTCCGCTCTACACGCTCTTCGGGTTCAGTACCTGTGGCGTGCGCCCCGGTGGGAAACGTGCTGCTATGTCGCCGAGTGCGCGCATCTGACGACGAGTCCGAGCTGATCGCCGCCGCGCGCGCCGGCGATCGTGCAGCGATCGACGAGCTGCTGGCGCGCTACGAGCAGCCGATCTACCGCTTCGGCCTGCGCATGTGCGGTGACGAGGAGTCGGCGCGCGAGGTGCTGCAGGAGACGATGCTCGCGGCGTTCCGTCACCTGCCGGGGTTCCGCGGCGACGCGGCGCTCTCGACATGGCTCTACCAGATCGCGCGCAGCTTCTGCATCAAGGAGCGGCGCAGCGAGCGGCCGGGTGGGGTGCTCGACGAGGATCTGCCCGATCCGGCGCCGCCTCCGGACCACCAGGCCCACGCGCGCGAGCTCGGGGCGGCGCTGTCCCGCGCGATCGCGGCCCTCCCGGCCGAGCAGCGCGAGGTGCTGGTGCTGCGAGACGTCGAGGGACTGAGCGCCGAGGAGGCGGCCCAGGTCGTCGGCATCGAGATCGGCGCCCTCAAGAGCCGGCTCCACCGCGCGCGGTTGGCCTTGCGCCAGAGCCTGGTCGGCGTCCTCGACGCGCGCCAGACCGATCCGTGTGTCGACCTGGCGCACGAGCTGTCGGCCTACGCCGGCGCCGACATCGACCAGACCACCTGCGCCAAGATCGAGGCGCACCTGGCCCACTGCCCGCAGTGCGCCGGCGCCTGCGACACGCTCAAGCGCACCGTCTCGCTGTGTCGCAGCATCCCCGGCGACCACGTCCCGGGACCGGTCCGCGATGCCGTCCGCGCCGCAATCCTCGACGCGATGCACCGCTGAACCCTTTCGGCGCGCGCTGGCTCTCACGGGGGATGGAGGTGGACATGGCAACGGCCCTGAAGAAGACCCTGGCGATCGGGTACGACGCCGCGATCGAGCGGCTGCCCGAGGCGCTCAAGCCCGAGGGCTTCGGAGTCCTGACTCAGGTCGACGTGCGCGACACCCTCCAGCACAAGCTGGGGGTCGAGTTCAGGCGCTACACGATCTTCGGCGCGTGCAACCCGACGCTGGCGCATCGCGCCCTGTCGGCCGAGCTCGACGCGGGCGTGATGCTGCCGTGCAACGTCGTGATCTACGAGGAGGGCGACCACGCCGTGGTGCTCGCCATCGATCCGATGCAGACGGTGGCCGCCCACAGCCCCGCGCTCGCGCCCATCGCCGCCGAGGTCCGTGATCGGCTGGCCCGGGTCGTCGACCGGCTGGGGTGAATCCTTTCGGCGCTCGTCGGCTCTCACGGACAAGGAGAGAGCGACATGACGACGCCGTTGACCCAGGAGACGTTCGTCTCGACCGTGAAGCAAGGCATCGTGCTCATCGACTGGTGGGCGGCCTGGTGCGGGCCCTGCCGCGCGTTCGCGCCGGTGTTCGACCGGGCCGCCGCGCGGCACCCCGACGTGACCTTCGCCAAGGTCGACACCTGGGCCGAGCCCACGCTCGCCGCCGCGTTCCAGATCAGCGCCATCCCGACGCTGATGGCGTTTCGCGACGGCGTGCTCGTCTTCGAGCAGGTCGGCGCGTTGCCGCCGGCGGCGCTGGACCGGCTGATCGCCGCGGTGCGGGCGCTCGACATGGACGTCGTGCGGCGACAGGCCGCCGCGGCAGACGCCGCCGCGCCCGCCTCGGCCGCGCGGTGACGGCGCCTGGTAGGCTGGGCCGGTGAAACACCTCGTCCTCGTCGCCGCGGCGCTCGCGCTCGCCGCCTGCAAGAAGTCCGAGCCCGACGCCCAGCACCGGCCCGAGCCGGCGGTCGTGCCTGCGCCCGCGCCGCCCGCAGCTCCGGCGGCCACGCCCGCGCCGGGGCCCGGCGACTGCTCGACCCTGAGCGGCGCCAACGCCGTGTTGACCGAGATGCGCCGGCTCGAGTGCGCGCTCCAGCACGCGATCGTCGCGCTCGGACGCGACGACCTGGCGGCGATCCCGCGCTGGATCCACGTCGTGCACGAGGCGCGTCTGGCGACCGAACAGGCGCTCGCGAGCGGTGCCTACCGCCCCCGTGGCGACGCCGCGGCCTTCACGGCGATCGACACCGCGTTCCACACCGAGCTCGAGCAGCTGGTCATGGCGGCGCTGGCCAAGGACCACGCCGGCGCCGCGGCGGCGCTCGGCCGCGCCCTCGGCGCGTGCCAGGGCTGCCACGCCACCTTCCGCCCCGCTGGCCCCGCTGGCCCCGCTGCCCCCGCTGGCCCCGCTGCCCCCGGCCCTGCGGCCCCGCCGGCGGAGCACCACGGTCACTGACGAACCCGCTCGCAGGATCGGTTTGGCCCCGACGCCGGGCGTATAAGTGGGGGCATGAACAAACTCTCGACCGTCGTGCTCGCGCTCGCGCTCGCGTCTTCCTCCACCGCCTGCAAGAAGAAGGAAGACGCGGGCAACAAGGGCGCAGGTGACCAGCCGGCCAGCGGCAAGCCGGCCGCGGACAAGCCCGCCGCTGACAAGCCCGCCGACCCACCGGCCCCGCCCAAGCTCGCTTCGCTCGACCTCTCCGCCGTGGGCGAGGACTGGAAGGGCTGGACGATCATGGCGCCGGAGGGCGCGACGGCCAAGGAGAGCTTCGGCGCCGCCGAGGTCGCGGCGGGCGCCAGCTTCCAGCTCGAGCTGCGCACCGCGAAGGGGGATGTGGCCGCCATCAAGAAGGAGATCCAGGCCAACGACATCAACAAGCTCAAGCAATTCGTGGTCGACACGCCCGACGCGCTGCTCTACGAGAGCGAGGTCATGGGGAAGAACGAGTTCCACCTCTACGGCAACGTCAAGGTGGGCGACAAGGAGTTCAACTGCGAGGACGTCAAGGGCCCGCAATTCACGCAGGCCGACGCCGAGGCCATGTGGAAGGCGTGCGCGTCGCTGGCCAAGCCGTGACCTGCGCCGATCAAGAAGCGTCCAGCTTCTCGATCTGGGCGAGGAGCGTGGCGGGTGGTTCGATCAGCTCGAGGCCATAACCTCGCGATTCGCGCCGCACGACTCGGGCTCTGGCGCTATGCCCCTGCTCGCGCCAGGGCTCGCTGGTGGGGGTGCGCAACGACAGCTCCACCACGTCGCCGATCGGCAGGCCGCGATCGGTCAGGATGAACACACCGCTGGTGCTGATGTCCCGACAGACCACGGCGTGCGACGCTCCATCGGGCGTGCGCACGACCGCGTCGAGCGGCACGGCCATGCGAGCGGCGCGCGGGTGCGCGCTGGCAATGGCGGCCTTGACCGGCAACCGCGGCGGCCTTCCGGAGAGCTTGCCCAGGACGCCAAGCGCGGCGCGCGGGATGAGATCGGGTGGACGCGGTGGCGACTCGGCCACGCGCGCGGCGGCGGCGAGGGCCTCGCGCGCGACGCGGGCGGCGGCCGGCGGCGCAGCGGCGGGCGCTTCGTCGATGTCGATGTCGAAGTCGTCGTCCCGCGCGGCGGCGGCGACGGCGCTCTCGACCGCGAGTACCGCGGTGCGCAGCATCTCGGCCAGGCCGTGACGGGGAGCTCCCGCGCTCGTATGATCGAGGTAGACCAGGGCCGCGTCGGGTTCCTCCGCCACCAGCGCGGCGCGTACGTCCAGGACGATCGGATGTTCGGGGGCCAGCTCGGCGAGGAGCTCCGCCCACGAGCGCGCGGCCTCGAGGTCGCCGTCGTCGCGCCAGGAGGTCTCGGCGCCGAACGCCATCAACCAGACGCGATCGGTGTGGTCGGCGGTGTGCTCGAGTGCCGTCCCCGCCAGCGTCATCAGCTCGTGACGCGAACCCGACGCCTCGCCGTGCTCGGCGAGCACCGACCAGGTCGCCAGGTGCGCGGGCATGTCGAGGCCGGACGCGTACGCGCGCTCGAGGGCGTGGCGCAAGAGTCGCAGCCCCAGGCCGCGCGTGCCGGCGCCGATCGCCAGTCGCGTCCCGATCGCGCGCACCATGTCGAGCCAGACCTCGGGTTCGAGGTCGGCCAGCAGGACCTGGAGTAGCTCGCGAAGGCCGGCCTCGTCCTGGCCTGCCAGATCGAGCAGCAGCGCGGTCGCGCGCCAGTGGCCGGGAGCGATCGCCCGGGCCGCCACCAGGTGCCGATACGCTGCGCCGCGGTCGCCACCGAGCCGCGCCAGCCGCGCCGCACCGATGAGTAGACCTGCGTCGTTGCGGCTCCGTCCCGCCTCCGCCAGCCCCGTCGACTCGGCGAGCGGGTCGCCGCCACCGAACGCGATCTCGAGGGCGCGAAGCTCCTGATCGTCGGGGGCGATGCCGCGTGCGCCGTGGATCAGCGACGCGGCCAGCGCGGGCTCGCCGGCGTCGACCCACGCGGTGAGCTCGTCCACCAGGAGCCGCGCCCGGAGCGGTGTCTCGAGCAGGGCGAGGCGTGCCAGCGCGGGCCACCAGCCCAGCTCGGTGGCGAGCTCTCGCGCCCGTCCGCCATCGCGTCCCGGGCCCGCCGCCGCGTACGCCGCGATCGCGCGACGGCGGTCGGGATGGATGTGCTCGAAGGCGCGACCGAGCTCGATCGTTCGCGCCACGCGATCCGGGGCGGCCAGCGGCAGCTCCGCCAGCGCGCGTTCGAGCGCGCGTTTCCAGTCGCGCTCACGCCACAGTCGATCTCGCGGCCAGCTCGGATTCACGTCGGATGCGACGACAGTACACGCAAGATCCAGTGTGCGTGGGACACACCTGCTTCGCATCGAGCTCGAGTCTCGAGCGACCTAGGGATCGTGGACCTCGAGCCCGTGGACCCAGGTGTCGTCGGGCACCGGCTCGCCGAGCGCGTGGATCGCGATGCTCGGATCCGCGACCAGGCGGCAACCGCCGGCGACCAGCTCGTAGGCGGCGACCGCCGGGCCCAGACGCTGGAACAACGTGGGGGCGCCGGACAGGGCGCGGACGAAGGACGGTGTTCGGGTGCATGACGTCGTTCGGGCGCCGAGATCGACCACGGCGAACGGCGCGACGACGGTGCACGTGGCGTCGGGGTAGTAGGTCATCACACGGCGGGCGACGTTCTGGGGCACGCAGACGACCTCGCTGCCCGACCCTGGCCGCCGGGCGGGCGCACACTCCTCGCCGAGGGCGGTGTCGAACAGCTCGACAGGTACCTCTCGGAGGCCGACCATCGTGATGACCGGCTCGAGCCGGCGGCCAGGCGAGGGGACCCGGATCCTCTCGAAGATCAACGTCTCGCGGCGCTCGAGCTCGTGGAAGCCGGTGAAGGTGGTCGGAGCGTCGACGCACGCGCCGGCCTCGTCCTGGTAGTAGCGAGGCGTCGAGCCGGTCGGCGCGCCGACGGCGTAGGCCTGCGGCGCGCAGTACGGACCCGCGGTGACGGCACGCGGCACCGCGACCTTCGGCCACTCGCCGAGCGCCGCCTCGGTGCAGGCGGCGTCGCGGTAGACGACGGTGCCGCCGAACCCGCTGGGCGGACAGGCCACGGCCTCGGCCGAGATGGAGCGCATCGAACAGCTGGCGTCGAGCTCGGTCTCGACCATGGCCACCGGCAGGTAGAGGCCGTCGTCGCTGGTGTAGGCCTGCTCGGTGACGAGCGAGGTGAGCGCGACCACGCGCGACGCCAGCACCGCCAGCTGGCTCTCTGGCCCCCCGACCGTGTCCGGCGCGCAGCGGAGGACCGCGTCGACGGAGAGTCGGACCCGACACCGCGCACCGAGCTCGGCGTCGAAGAGGTCGCCGTCCCGGAGCTGGCGAGTGCCGTCCGTGTACTCGTACCACCCCAGCTTGAGCCGCGTCCCGCTCGTCACCGCCGGCGGTGCTGCGGTGTTGTCGCCACAACCTGCGCCCAGCGCGACCACCACCAGCCCGAGACGAGCGCGCCCAGACCACCGCCATCCGTCGCCCCAGGTGGTCATGCCGAGATGCTAACTCGGCAGACAGCGCCACTCCTGGCTGTGTGATCCTCGCCACGCCTGTAGACTCCTTGCGCCTTGGCTGACGTTCGGATCGTGTCCGACGTCGATCCTGGAGGTCATCTCCAACGACAGGAGCGTCGATGATTCGACGATACAGCGGCGACAAGAAGAGCATCGAAGCGCGGTCCGACGACAACGGCCGGACCTGGTCCGTGAAGCTCTTCGATACCGGAAGGCTCACCGAGTACTCGGGCGGAACGCTCGCCGAGGTCGACGCCCTGGCCAGCAAGCACCGGATGATGCTCGATCGGTGACGGCTGCTGGCCGGACTTCGCCCCGCAGCCGGCCTTGCGAATCCCGCTGATCGCCTTCGGCTAGCGTTCGGCGGCGGCCCGCGCGAGCGCGACCAGGTGGAGCTCGCCGACCACCGCCGCGGGAGCTGCGTCGCGCACGAGCAAGGTGACCGGGCTGATCCCATCGGAGGCGGGGGATTCGTCGTGTTCACGTCGGACGCGGTCGAGGAACCTACGCATTCCCTCGATGCCAGCCCCCATGCCACCGACGAGGAATCGCCCGCGTCGCGGTGCCGCCGCCAGGTACACCTTGAAGCCAAGGATCTCGTGGATGGCCGCGAGGTGATCGCGGTCGAGGAAGATCTCCGCTGCGTACAGGCCGTTGGTCGCGAAGTTGACGCCGGGCAGGTCCTCGAGCGTTTCGTTCGAGAGCTCGCCGTCGAGCTTCGTGAGCTCCGCGTAGCCGCGCATCACCTCGAGCTGTGCGCGCTCGGAGTCGGCGACGTGCACGAACGTCCCATCGCGCTCGACCATCCATGCGACCTGGGGAATGAGCTCGTGCTCGCCGAGCGGGCTCTTCGGGGGATTGGCGATCAGCGGCTCGACAAGCGCACCCGCAGGAGCGGACCCGGCCGAGATCAGACGCGGTGCGTAGCGCATGAACTACTTGCCGGCGCCGGCGCCGAGCGGCGAGCAACGCTCGATCTCGCACCTGCCATCGCCCGTGCCGTTGCGATCGCACGGAGTGCAATCTTCGAAGTCTACACTGTCGCACGAGACACCATCTGCTTCGCTCTCGCACTTGCCCTCGATGCACGTGAACACGTACGAGTACGAGCCGCTGCCGGGCTGGTTGTAAGAACACTGCGGCCGGATCCCGCAGTCGCTGTATTCGTAGTTCATTGCGGCACAGCGCTTCGGGTCGCACGCCGCCTCGCACACACCGTCGTTGCACGCGAGCAGCCCGGGCGTCGTGCACGTGCCGCAGTCCTCGTGGGTCTTGGGAGCCGGCCCGCAGACGCGCGCCCCACATGAAGCAGGCCTGGTGATCTGAGCATTCGCCGGTGGTGGACCGGACGCTGGGCCCTTGTTCCAAGAGGAGCACGCGGCGAGTAAGACGATCGCGGCAACGCCGCTCCAGCGATGGTCATGGCTCCAGGTTGGCACGATTCGCTCAGAACCAGGTACGTGGACTGAGCGGGCTCGACGTCACGGCACGAAGCTCCACGCCGACGATGCCACCGCCGGCCCTGCCCGCGATCGTTCTCGCCGAGGTGGCGCGGCCCGACGATCAGGACCTCATCGGGATTGAGAGGCTGGCCAGCCTTCGGGCGAGAGCCTCGGGGCTTCCGACCGTGTGTCGGCGTCAACCCGTTCTTCACCGCCGGCGGGATGGAGGCGGTCGTTTCCGTTCGGTACACGGACTCGACGAACTGGCCGTAGATTTCGTGCCCCCGAAGTTCAACCAGCTGGAACAGCTCATTCGTCACCGCGGCTGCGCGCGTCACGGATTCGCCAGTAGCGACGCACCCAGGGCGGCCGGCGATCGCGCACGGGGAGCTGAGACTCGGTCGCTTCGATCCACCGCGCGAGCAACCGATCGGCCTCGGCGAATGCGTCGCGCGGGGCGGGCGGCGTGGCGCACCAGCGTCGTTCGACCTCGTCGCGCTCGCGCGCGATCGGCGGCAGCAGCCGGGCGGGGTCGCGCATGACCAGACGGTGGAGCCGCTCGTGTCGCCACCAAAGGCTCGCGCGATCCGCCCGATCGGTCGGCGCAGGGCCGAGGTCGAGCGGCTGGTCGACCTGCACCGGCTTGAACAGCGACGTGCACGGCGCGGCGGTGGCGGTGACCCAGTGCCGGGCGCCGTCCGGGGTGAGCTCCGCGACCCACGACGCGGTGGTCTGCGTGCTCGCCACCAGGCCGCCCGCGTGCGCGCACGGCGCCGCCATTGCGCCGTTGAGCGGGCGGTACCGCGGCCACGCGCCGCCGTGATCGCGCAGCCCGCGCATCAGGTCGGCCACGCCCGCAGCGGTCGCCGCGCAACGCTGGGTCCGCGCGCGGCGCGCCGATGCCTGGGCCACCCAGGGCTCGAGCCAGCGGCCGTGCCGCGCCGCGAACCCCGGGATCGTGAGCCCGTTCGAGATCGAGCGCGCCCCCCGCACCTCCTCCACGGCGGCCTCGCGCCCGGCGGTCTCGACCACGAACGCGCGCGTCGGATCTGCGAGCAAGAAGCTGCTGTGATACGTGAACCGCGGATCCTCGTGGCCGCACCGGCCGCCCTGGCCGTGCGCCGCGAGCAACCCGAGCAGGACCTCGAGGCCCGTCGCCGCGTCGCGCGCCCGCTCGAGCGTGAGCCGCACCAGATCCATGCCGGTGAGCCCGGTCGCCGCGTACGGCTGGGTCGTGAACACCGCCTCGTTGCCGATGGCGAGGCCGTGCTCGTTGGCGCCGATCTCCGCGCCCCACATCCAGAACGGCCGGCTCAGCAGCACGGCGTGGGTCTCCTCGACCTGGGGCAACTCGATCCAGGTCGCCTTGACTCGCGCGCCCGGCAAGTACCGCTGCCGCGGCTGCCAGTCGAGGCGCTGCGCCTCGTTGGGATCTCGATCGCTGCTCTTGGCGAACAGCACGCGGCCACGCTCGACCCGGACCAGCGTGTCACACACGGCGGTCGATCCTCCCCGGCAACAGGAACGGGTAGACGCGCCGGCGCACCCGCCGCTGCCAGAACCGATCGAACCGGCGCGCGCGCTGGAGGAAAGCCCAGGTCCGCGCGTCCCCGCGGTAGTACCGCCGCACCTCGTCGGCGGTGATCGCGGGCGCGATCCGAGCCGCCGCGATCTCGACCGCCCGTGGGACGTGGCGGTGGAGCCCTTCCTTGTGGAGGTTGCCGAGAAGGTCGAGCACGACGCCACGCGGGTCGTAGTACTTGTCGAGGATGTCGCGGAGGAGGAACCGCGACACCACGCCGCGCAGCGCCCACGGCAACGACGCGAGGAAGACCGTGCCGTCGAGCCGCTCGTGGCCCTGATCGTCGCGCTCGAGCGGCGTCGACACGTCGAGGTAGCGCAGCGCGCCGTCGATCTGCGCCCAGTTGGACAGCTGGCCGTCGAGCCCGAGCCGCGACGACACGCACGCAACGATCCGGTCGATCACCGCTTCGAGCGCGCGCTCGACCTCGATGTCGCTGCCGCGCGCGAGCAAGCTGGGCAGGAGCGCGTCGCCCGGCAGTCGCGGCTGGACGCAGTACGCGCCCACCGTGCCGTCGGGCCGAGGCCGGCCCTGGACGGCGGTGGCGACCGGCTCGACGCCGGCGGCGCGCAGGCGATCGAGGTAGCCGACCACGCAGCCGCGGTACGCGTCGAAGCGCGCGAGGTCGGGGAACGGCGGCAGTCGCTTGCACGCGACCTCACCGCCCGCTGCCCCCCACGCGACCACGGTCGAGATCTCGCCGTAGCCGAGGACGCGCAACCCGGCCTCGCCGCCGCCGGCGAGCGCGTCCTCGACCGCGTCATCGAGCGCCGCCAGCGCGTCGGCGGGCAGCGCGGTCACGACAGCACGCCTCGCACGCGCCGGATCACCTCGTCGGCATCGACGTCGGACAGGGTGAGCGGAGGCAGGAACTGCAGCACCGCCGGATCGTGGTTGGCGTAGACCGCGAACACGCCGGCGTCGAACAGCAGCTTGCTCGCCAGCATCCCGGCCCCGTCGGCGGCGAACCCGAGGCCCATCATCAGGCCGCGCCGCCGCACGGTGAACGGGGCTCCCGCGAACCCGGCGGTGAACCGGTCGGACAGCGCAGTCACGCGCTCGAGGAACCCGGGCGCCTCGATCACGTCGAGCACCGCGAGCGCGGCCGCGCAGCCGAGCTCGGAGCCGCCGAACGTCGAGACGTGCACGAACGGACGGTCGTCGAAGCACGCGTGCAGCTCGCGGGTCATCAGCGTGGCAGTGATCGGGTACACCCCGCCCGACAGCCCCTTGCCGGTCACGACGACGTCCGGCTCGAGCCCGTCGTGCTGGTGACACCAGATCCGACCAGTCCTTCCGAGCCCGGTCTGGACCTCATCGAGAATCAGCCTGGCGCCCCGCGCGCGGCACAGCTCCTGTGCGCCGGCGAGGTAGCCCGGCGACGCGATCGGCATGCCCAGTGTGGCCGGGATCGGCTCGAGCAGCACCGCGGCGGTGGTGTCGTCGACCGCGGCTTCGAGCGCCGCGAGATCGTCGAACCGCACCTGCGTGAACCCGGGCGGGTTGGGACCGAACGGGTCGCGGTAGCGCGTGTCGCCGGCCGCGAGCGCCAGGCCGGTGTGGCCATGGTAGCCGCCGAGCGCCGACACGATGCCGGGCCGCCCGGTGGCCGCGCGGACGACCTTGATCGCGAGATCGACGCTCTCGCCGCCGCTCACCCCGAACACGACGCCAGACAGCCGTCCGTCCGTCGTGGCCGCGAGCCGCGCGGCGAGCGCGGCGCGGTGCCCCGACACCAGGTGGTGGTTGCCGATGTCGAGCTCGTCGAGCGCGGCGCGGACCGCGGCGAGCACGGCCGGGTGGCGATGCCCGAGGTTGAACACGCCGCCGTTGCAGTGGCAGTTGAACCACGCGCGGTCCGAGAACGCGTCGTGGAACACCGCGCCTGCGCGATCGCCCATCACCATCGAGATCCCGTGGGCCTCGTAGAACGCGACCTTGCCACGCGACACGTGGCGCGCGAACGCCGCCTGGGTGGACGGCTCGTCGGGATAGGGCTGCCGGGTCATCGACATCGCCGCGAACGTACCACCGGAGCGCGGGGCTACACCGCGGGAGAGAAGCCGCGCCGACGCATCTGTTCAGCGTCGCGATGCGGGGGACGCGGTGCTAGCTTACGCGGCCGTGCGCCGCTCCGTGCAGCTCGTCGTGCTCGTCGTGCTCGTCGCCAGCGGTTGCGACGGCGAAGAACCCTGCGTCGCCGGCCCCGGCGAGAACGGAACCTTCACCCTCGCCCTCGACGGCCGTTGCCTGCGCGACGCGACCTTGCGCCAGCGCACCGACGGTGCCTGGCGGGGCGGCGCCGACGCGCCGTCACTGAGCTACGAGTCCGCCTCCGGCGGGGGCGTGCGCGTGTGGTTGCGCGGTCGCGCCGGTGCCGAGGGTCTCGAGCTCGCGCTCGACGATCTCGATCAGGACGCGATGTTCCAGCAGGGCTACCAGTCGTGGAGCTTCTCCGGCACCGCGTGGATCCCGGGCTCGGTGCCCGGCGATGGTGATGGCGTGGCGGCGATGACCGCGGCGCGCACCGGCGATCCGCTCGACGAGGTCGCCGGCGTGTCCTATCACTCCGTGATCCTCCGCAAGGGCGACACCGGTCCGGTGCTCCTGGCAGCGGCGCTATCGGCTGCGCACGCGGTGACCGGCTTCGCGGCGACCAGGATCGATGGCCACACGCGGCTCTCGATCGTCCACGGTCCCACCCGCGAGGCGTTGCCCGCCGACGGCGGCGAGAGCATCAGCGAGGCGCTGTACCTGGTCGCCGCGCCGACACCCGAGGAGGCGTTGGCCCATCTGACGACCGAGCTCCAGGCCGCCCACGCCGGCAACGGCTTCGTGCCGCGTCGGCCACCCGGCGGCTGGTTCTCGTGGAACGCCTTCTTCGACGACGTGAGCGAGGCCGACGTGCGCGCCCAGCTCCCGATCATCGAGCAACAGCTCAAGCCCGCCGGCCTGACCCTGGTGGAGATCGACGACGGATGGGAGCTGGCCTGGGGCGACTGGCAGGAGAACCCGAGGTTCAGCGGCGGCATGGCGGCGCTGGCCGCCGACATCACCGGACGCGGTCTGGTGGCCGGCGTCTGGCTGGCGCCCTTCCTGGTCGACATCACGTCGAGCGCGGCGGCCAGCGCCGATCCTTCCTTGTTCGTGCGCGGCCCCGACGGCACGCGGCTGGTCCATCGTCCCTTCGGGAACCCGCGCGACTACCACATCCTCGATGGGACCAACCCAGCGGCGATGAGGATCGTCACCGACGAGGTGCGCCGGCTGGCGGCTGCTGGATTCACGTTCTTCAAGTTCGATTTCCTCTATGCCGGCGCGTTTGTCGGCACGCGCTCGCAACCGGCGACCGGGATCGAGGCGATGCGGCGTGGTCTCGTGCTGCTGCGCGAGGCCGCCGGGACCAACGCCATCATCAACGCGTGTGGTGCGCCCATCCTGCCGTCGCTCGGTCTGGCCGATTCGCTCCGCGTGGGCGCCGACACTGCCTTCGACAACTACGACATCACCTTCACCTTCGTCGGGGGTGCCGCGCGCAGTCTGGCGGCGCGTACGCACCTGTTCCCGCTGGTCTGGCCCGACGCCGATCAGACCCAGGTCCGCACGCCGCTGACGATCGACGAGGCCAGGGTCTCGGCGGTCACGGCGGCGCTGGCCGGTGCGCCCTACGCGCTCGGCGACGATCTCGCGACGAGCGATCCCCAGCGCCTGGCGCTCGCCCTCGATCCGATGGTGCTCGATCTCGCCACCATGGCGGCGCCGGCCACGCCGAGCGGACTGATGGTGAGCCCGGCCGAGGAGGTCGGGCGGAGCCCGCTGCTCGAGGGACTGATCACGGTGAGCGGCTTCTCCACGCCGCCGCCCACCAGGTTCGCCGCGACCGGTGCCAGCGGTACGCGCTACCAGATCGACTTCGACTGGCTCGGCGCACACACCGTCGTCATCACCGAGCAGCCGTAGCCTGGGTCGGTCGTGCGATCTCGGCCGAGTCTGGCCGCATCGACACGAACGGTGGCTCCCGGTGTGGCCGGCGCAAGACGACGCCCGCTCATGGCGACCTGTCCAACCGACGGCGGTCTGATAGGGTCCTCGCATGGGGCGGCAGCTCGCGTGGATCCCGACGCCGTATTCCGTGTACGCCGCAGCGTACGACGCGGCCGGACGGCTCTGGTTCGGTGGCGGGTTCTGGTACGGCAGCGGCTTCATGGGGTGCGCAGAGCGGGACGGAACTGTGCGCTGGTACGCGGGCGGCGACGGTTGGTCACGCGACGCGCCGCCCAGCGGATTGCAGAAACCGGAGCCGACGTGGGGGCCGGTGACCGTATCGGGGTTGTGGGTCACGCCCGACGGGAACCATGTCGTCCTCTCGCTGTGGTCGGCGGGACTGAACCCTCAACCCACGAGGATACTCGCGCTCGACGACGTTGGTCCACGCCCCGCGTACGACCGATCGATCGCGACCGAGGTGGCCGAGGCGGCGACGGGCGTGATCGTGCACCGGGGATATCTCTGGGTGCGCCAGCTCGGACGCGAACCGGACCGCGTCTTGATCGGCGTCCCATCGAACCGGCTCGATCGTCCGGGGGGCCCGTCGCCTGTGCTCGCGAGCCGCCGCCTCGTCGGCATCGACGGCGCGGCGGTCACGGGTTGGGGTCGTGGGTTGCTGCTCCGAGAGAGTGGGACCGCCTCGCCGCACGTCATTGCTGGGGTCCCGGAGGTCGGTCGGCATCCCCAGTGGGGCGCCGGCGTCCGTGATCGGCGTCACGGTGACGATGTCGTCGACGATCGCTCGACCCTCGTCCTCGGCATCCGCGACGGCATCTCGGGCAACGCGAGCGCGATCACCGCCAACGAGGCCGGCACGCGCATCACCGCTGGCTTCGCGGACGGCGCGGTCGCGCGGTGGAGCGTGAAACCCGGCGACGATCACCCGTCGCTGATGCTCGACGACATCCGTCCTGCGCACCGCTTCCCGATCGCTGCCGCGTGCCAGCTACCCTCTGGCGACGAGGTGACCGCGGACCGCGGCGGCTGGGTTCATCGCTGGCGTGACGGCAGGCTCGTCTCGGAGTGGCGCCTCGAGACCGCGCACTCTCCGCGCACCCTGGCCGCGGACCCCACCACCGGTCAGATCGCGGTTGGCTGCAAGGGCGGCCGCGGCGGTCCGACGTCCGGTGGGATCGCGATCGTGCAGCTCTAGAGTACGGACCCGGTTCGGCGGATCCTGGCCATGCTCTGCAGACCACGGCGCAACGAACGGGACGCTAACCAGCCAACAGCTGAAGAGATCGTCGAGGACCATCCGAGCCTCAGCAAACAGGACGTCGAGTTCGCGAAGCGCTACGTGGTCGCATATCCTCGCGTCGGTCGTCCCCGTGTTCGTGAAGCTCCTGCTCGATGAGAACATCTCACCGGCCGTGGTGCGCCCGCTCGCGGTTGACGGTGTCGACGCGTGACACGTGAGGGACCGTGGTCTGGAGGGCGCGGCCGAGCACGAGCTGCTCGACCGCGCGTACGCCGAGGATCGCATTCTCGTCACCTTGAACGTTGGTGACTTCGAGGCGCTTGTGCGCAAGCGCACGCGGGTGTCGTTCTGATCGAGCGCGCCGGCCTTCGACGCGACGAGCAGATCGCGCTCATGAAGAAGGTCACAGCTGCACTCGCCGAACACGGCGCGTTGATCAACGAAGTGCTGCGGGTCGCCGAGGACGAAACGATGACCTTCGAGAGCCTTCCGACAACTGCCTAGATCACGTGACCTGAACCCCGCGCAGGTCGCGCAGCAGTCGGCGAACTTCGCGAGCACCGCTCGGTGCCGCTGGTCGTCGGCGTCGAGGCGGGCCCCAACTGGGCTGATCTCGAACCGATCGCCGGCTGACGGTATGCTGCCGCATGGGCGCATCCGAGGCGGACTTCGCGTTTCCGACCGTGGACCGGTTCTCGCTCCGGTTTCATGATCCCGTGCTCGAAGCGACGTTCTGGACCGAGACCGCGCCGGAGCGTGTGCAGTATTCGTCGCGCAACGTGCGCCCGCAGGTCTTTGTGCTCATCCCGGCGCTGGTCGTCTTCTTCGCCACCCGATCGAGCTGGCCGGCCAGCGCGCGGGGCGGCGCCACGCTTGCGATGGCGGCGCTCTGGGTCCTGTTGGTCGCGTTCGGGCTGTCTGCGCGCACCGCGTGGTTCCTGCGGCACAGCGTCCGCGCGACCGGCGCCATCCTGGCGACCATCGCCGTTGCGTGGATCACCGTCGCCGCGGCGGCGCCGCCGTCGTTCGCGCCGTATGGGCTCGCGCTCATCGCGATCATGCTGATGCGCGGGATGCAGGTGTCGACGATGCCCGTCCTGCCGCTCTCGATGCTCGTGCTCGCGCTCGCCGCAGGCTACCTCGCCGTGGTCCCGACCACCTCCGGCTTCGATGCGGACACTACCGCCGGCCACGCGCTGATCCTGCTCGCCGCGATCGCCTTCGGGACGCCGCGCATGCGCGACAACCACCTCGCGGCGCGCCGCGAGTTCGTGTACCGCCGACTGTCGGAACACCTCGTCGAGGCGACTCTGCCGAAGTCGATCGCGGCGCGCCTGCGCGCGAACGAGCGCAAGATCGCCGATCGCCACGACGAGGTCAGCATCATGTTCGCCGACGTCGTCGGCTTCACGAAGCTCACCCAGCGCGTCGATCCCGCAGAGCTCGCCGAACTTCTCGACAAGATCTTCACGCGCATCGACGAGCTCGCCGCCAACGAAGGCGTCGAGAAGATCAAGACCATCGGCGATTGCTACATGGCCGCCGCCGGCCTGCCCGAGGCGTGCGCCGATCACGCGCTCCGGGCCGCGCGCTTCGCGCTCGCCGTCCGCGACGCGGTCGCCGAGGTGCGTCGCGAGACCGGCCACGCGCTTGAGGTCCGCATCGGGCTCGACGTCGGCCCGGTGATCGCCGGCGTCCTCGGCCGCAACAAGCTCGTCTACGATCTCTGGGGCGACGCGGTGAACACCGCATCGCGCATGGAGTCGCACGGCGAGCCCGGCGAGATCCACATCAGCAACGCGTTCCGTCGCGTGCTCGGCGACCTCGCGTGCGTACGCGACCGCGGGACGATCGACGTCAAGGGGAAGGGCCCGATGCAGACCTGGTTCCTCGATGGGATCGGCCCATCGTCGCCACCACCGATCACAGATCGATGACGACCTTGCTGTGCACGTGTCGGCCCTTCTGCAGCTCGACCGCGGCGCGATCTCGTCGATCGGGAAGGTCGACGCGATCGGAACACGCAGCCGACCGGCCGCGACCAGCTGCGCGATCACCGACGCGGCAAGGAAGGCGCGCGGCGCCAGTGTGAGCGGTGCGCGAAGGACCGCATCGATGGCTTTCCGCATGACGTCGGGTGCGCCGACGACCACTGGAACTGGAGTTGGAGCGCTGCGTGATCAGGGTTGCGCTCGTCCCACCGCGCACCTACTTCGCAGAACGGAAGTCCCTCGTCTAGGTCCCGACCGCACAGGACGCAACGCACGGTCCTCATCCGATCCGCGTTTACGGCCGGGTTGTGATGCCGGCGGCGCAGTCGAGTTCGCCGACGAGCCAATCTGGTGTCGGTCGTCCCCGGACGATGGCCGCGTTCTCCTGAAAGCGGCCATGATCGCCACCGATCACGGGTGCGTCTGATATAGAACGCGCAGGCGGCGCCGCGCGACGCGGTCGTTGAAGTAGAGATTGATGAGGGTGCCACGGACGGTGTCCGCCAACCGGTGTACATCCGTAAGTGAACCTGCCCCGGTTTGATGGACGGGTTGATTTGCTCGCCGGCTACGCAGCCAGCTCGTGCTTCTCCTCGTACTCGACCGGCGAGCGATAGTCGAGCGCGGAGTGGATGCGACGCGGGTTGTAGAAGCCTTCGATGAAGTCGAACACGGCTACGAGCGCCCCGCCCTTGACCTCGCGCGACGAGAATTCGTGGCAACGGCGTGCCAACGACGATCGCGGCGCTCGACGACAACCCGCGCTGCAACCTAGGTGCAAGACCCGTCCGGCCCCGAAAACGACGATCAACGACGATCGCCGGCGCCAAGAACGCGAAACGCCACCCTCTTGCGAGAGTGGCGCTAGCGGAGCGGACGGGACTTGAACCCG